>CAZMFG010000056.1:0-13271 GCA_964565525.1 uncultured Thermodesulfobacteriota bacterium | reverse complement strand
GCCGTGATGGCGGCAATGCCGATACCTACCATTGTGAGAAAGAGGAGGATCTTGATAAAGAGCATGAGGCCGAAGGTGTTGTCGAAGAATTGCCCCCATCTGCTCATGCGCGCCCAGGTCAAGTAGATGCCGGTGAGCGCCAGGGTGATCATGCAGGTGACGCCGAGGATGCGCTCATGTCTGGGAATTCCCCGGATCAGCCGAGAGGGCCTGATAAAGATGTGTATATAGAAGATGGCGCCAAAAAATACCACGGCCGCCAGGAGATGAAGGTATCCGATGATGAACCTCAGTGTCTTATGAACGGGTCCCTGCAGGGCATAGGCCTTGTCCAGTATCCGCTCGGGGATGGGGTACTGATAGCCGTTCTTTATATAGGCAAGGCCGACAGCCTTGAGCGGCCCGCCGGTGCTTTCTTGATGGCAAAATATGCATCCCTTTCCCGTTTCCGCAGCGTACCGATCGGTTGCATACGCAGGAGATACGAGGATGCAGAGCATTAAGGCCGCAGCCAAAAAAGCGAAGGGTTTAATTCTCATCTCCGGTCTCGCTTGAGCAGATAATAATCGTTAACACAAAACAAGAGATGTTAGTAGTACTTAGCATATCATTAGCCCACCCATTGGATAATGTCAATCTACGAAACACGTATCGTGACGTGTTTTCATATTGCCAGACGGCTGGGCATCTGTTATCTTGCTTTTACAGTTATATCGTGTAGTTATAGGGCTTATAGTGCCATATAAGGCATATTTATTGCATATTATATTTAGATTATTGTGAGGGGTATTGTCGGTATCATTGCCGCACTATATGGATGACAACAACTGCGTATGATACTGAGGCCAGAGAGAGACAATGCGTGATAGAGCTGCACGACGGATAAAGCGAGAGATAATGCTGCGCAACTTCCTGCGGAGGTTCGGAATCATTAAGGTGATAATTATGGCTACCTTGTGCGCCATGCTCTCTTCCTTTTTGTTGTATTGGCTCATTGGTACTCTTTTAGATGCATTTGTGCCTGTTGGCATTTTCTCCTCCATCCTTGTCCCTGCCCTTGTGTCCCCACCCATTGTGTATTCCCTGTTGCGGCTTACGCAAAAGCTCGGCCTGGCGGAGAAGGAATTGTTGGACGCCTATAACAGCTTAGAACTGCAGGTGAGGATGCGCACGGCCGAGCTTGCCACAGCGAACAGACAGCTGCAGGATGAAATTACCAAACACTCCCAAACGGAAAAGAAGCTCAAGAAGGGCGTTGAGAGATTAAAAAAGAGTCTGGAAAAAACAATCGGTGCCATCGCCGCGGTAACCGAGATACGGGATCCCTTTACCGCCGGTCACCAAAAAAGGGTGGCAAAGCTCGCCTGTGCCATTGCCGGGGAAATGAGACTTCCTACGGGCAAGATCGAGAGGCTCCGTCTGGCAGCCATTGTTCATGATATCGGCAAGGTAAATGTCCCGACTGAGATCCTCATCAAGCCCACTCGATTAAGCGAACCCGAGTTCAATATCATTGAGGCCCATCCCCAAATAGGTCATGATATATTATATGGGATCGAGTATTCTCGGCCGATTGCCAAAATCGTCCTGCAACACCATGAATTGCTCGATGGTACCGGCTATCCTCAGGGACTTTCGGGTGATGAGATCATGTTGGAGGCGCGGATCTTGGCGGTAGCCGACGTGGTGGAGGCTATGGCCTCACACCGGCCCTACCGACCGGCCCATGGCATCGGGGAGGCATTGGAGGAAATCCTGCACAACAAGGGCACGCTGTATGATCCCGTGGTTGTCGATGCCTGTCTGCGGGTCTTTTACGAGAAGGAGTTTGCCTTCGAATAGGGCGCACAGGCAGCGTTTTCAAAGGCCTTGCCTTTCTCATCTTGCTATTATCGCTGTTAGATTATACTATTTCTAGACATCATGAGGTTTGTGCCGGTGAACACTCGTGCTCACCGAAACAGGTTCCCATACACGCTCCACAAGGGGGTAGGGAGTATATACTCGTATGCATGACAAAGCCAAGAAGACATCCAAAAAGCCCGCCATCCCTGATGAGTTTGCCGTTAAGTGGCAACGGGTCGTAGACCTCATGGCTAAGACAGTAGGCGTGCCGGCAGGGCTCATCATGCGGGTCGATCCGCCGCAGATCGAGGTCTTTATATCAAGCGCGACCGAGGGCAACCCCTATAAGCAAGGGGAACGGGCGGACCTCAATACCGGGCTGTACTGTGAAACGGTCATGAAGCAACTTTCGCCCCTGTTGGTTCCCGATGCGCTCAGAGATCCTCAGTGGGATCACAATCCGGATATTGCGCTGGGCATGACTTACTACCTTGGGTTTCCTCTGACATGGCCCGATGGAGAGCTCTTCGGCACCATATGCGTGCTCGATGCCAAGGAAAACCCGCAAGCCTCTACCTATAAGGATTTACTCTACGAATTTCAGCAGATCATTGAAGGAGATCTGCGCATCATCTTTGACGCTGCCGAGCGGGAGCAGCTCGTGCGCCTGGAATTGGAGGAGGTCGATTTTGCATACCGGATCATAACCGATTTTACCTACGATTGGGAGTATTGGGTGAACCCCGACGACACCATTCGCTACATGTCGTCCTCCGCCGAACGCATTACGGGGTATACGAACCAGCAGTTCATTGACGACCCTACCTTGAGATGGGAGATCATCGTTTCCCAGGACCGGGATGTCTGGGATCGGCACTATGAGCAAGAGCGCCGAGATCCGCGGTTTTACGAAATCCAGTTTCGCATCCGCAGAAAAGACGGGGAGATCCGTTGGATCGAGCATGCCTGCCAGCCCGTAACAGGTCCGCGGGGGGAATTTTGGGGTCTCCGGGTGAGTAACCGCGACATCACGGCCCGTAAGGAAGTCGAGGAGGCGCTCAGACGAAGTGAGCAGAGCCTTGCGGAGGCCCAGCGGATTGCCCATTTGGGCAACTGGGACTGGGACATTGTGACTAATGCACTGCACTGGTCCGACGAGGTCTATCGGATTTTTGGACTCCGGCCGCAAGAGTTTGGCGCAACCTATGAGGCCTTCCTTGCCTCAGTGCATCCCGAAGACCGTGACGCCGTCACAAAGGCGGTGGACGAATCGCTTGCCGATCCGCACACGCCCTACAGCATCGAACACCGGGTGGTTAGACCGGATGGATCCGAGCGCATGGTCCATGAGCATGGAGAGGTGACCTTTGGCGAAACCGGCAAGCCGGTCCACATGATCGGTACCGTTCATGATATCACGGAGCTCAAGCGGGCCGAGCTTGAATCATATCGCGCCCGCAGGGAGTTGTTGCGCATGGAGCGTGTATCGCACATGGGGGAATTGACAGCGTCGCTGGCACATGAACTGAATCAACCCCTGACCGCCATCCTCAGCAATGCGGGTGCGGCCCTCCGCTTTCTCCAATCAGACCGACTTGATCTCGGCGAATTACGCGAGATACTGCAGGACATAGCGAACGATGACAAAAGGGCGAGTGACATAATCCGGGGCGTCAGGTCTATGCTCAAGCAGGAGGAAGTTGAACAAGAGACCATTTCGATCAACGATGTTTTGCGTGACATGATCTCTCTCTTCCACAGTGAAGCCGTTATCAGAAACATAGCGGTCGAAATGGATCTTGCCGATCCATTACCATTGATCCATGTCGACAGGGTGCAGATCCAGCAGGTGATACTTAACCTCATTATGAACGCCGCAGAAATAATGTCGCACAGTGAGCCTGAGGAGAGAAAGATCATCCTGCAAACACGCCCTGTTGATTACGGTGCAGTACAGGTGGCTGTGCGCGATTTCGGTCCTGGCATTGTAGAGAAAGATCTGGATCATATCTTCGAGCCCTTCTTCACAACGAAGCGCTCTGGTTTGGGCATGGGACTCTCAATAAGCCGTTCCATCATTGAAGCCCACGGTGGCCGCATATGGGTTGAAAATAATCCGGATACAGGGGTAACATTCTATTTCGAAATACCGGTTCTGACAGCCAGTAATCAGTGAACAGTGATTAGTGAATAGTGATCAGTAGTCAGTAATCGGTAATCAATGGTCAGCAAGGGAAGGATCATGACGGAACTGAGTCATGCAAAGAGCTTTCGCGACCTGGCAGTCTATCAGAAGGCCAAAATGGTGGCACGAACAGTCTTTGAGCTTACCAAGGGCTTCCCGAAGGAAGAAATCTATTCCCTGACCGATCAAATCCGGCGGGCATCCCGATCCATCGGAGCGCAGATTGCGGAAGCCTGGGCCAAGCGACGTTATGAGAAGCACTTTATTAGTAAGCTCACAGACGCGGATGCCGAACAGATGGAAACTCAACACTGGATCGACGAAGCGCGAGACCGTCAATATCTGGCTCAACAACAGGCGGAGGAGTTGACGAGGGAACTTATGCAAATCGGGCGGATGCTCAATTCGATGATGGTCAAGGCCCATCTTTTTTGCGGGCAGGACGATCACGTTATACGCGAGGAAATGGCGGAATACTTAACTGATAAAGAGTAATCAGTGATCAGTAGACAATAATCAGTAACACATACGTACGGATCACTTGATTACTGTTTACTGATAACCGATGACTGGCAATTGACTGATAACTGGTAATTAACAGATGACTGATGACCGATCACCGATAACTGCATCAAGTCCCACCGTTTTCATAATCGACGATGATGCCTCGGTGCGCAAGGGTCTTTCGCGGCTTTTGCGTTCCGCGGGGTTTGCGGTAGAGATGTTTGCCTCCGCCGAGCTGTTCCTGGAGCGTGAGCACTATGAGGGGATCGGGTGTCTCGTCCTCGATGTGCGGATGCCGGGCATAAGCGGGATAGACCTGCAGGATGAGCTTAGCAAGGCCGATTACAGCATGCCCGTTGTTTTTATTACCGGTCACGGCACGATCCCCATGGGTGTGCAGGCCGTGAAAAAGGGCGCCGTCGATTTCCTTGCCAAGCCCTTTGATGATGAGGAACTCCTGCAGGCGGTGCGGGAGGCAATTGTAAAAGACACGCAGGCGAGAGCGGAACATGCCGCAGTGCTTGACATCCGAGGGCGCCTTGAACTGCTCACGCCGCGCGAATATGAAATCCTTCGTTACGTCATCACCGGCATGCTGAACAAACAGATTGCGTACGCGTTGGGTATCAGTGAAAAAACGGTGAAGGTCCACCGTGGTCGCATCATGGAGAAGCTTAGCATCGACTCGGTGGCCGATTTAGTCCGCCTGGCCGAGAAGGCGGGTATTAAGCCCCCCAACTGATAACTGTTCACCGATCACTTGCCACTTATTACCGATCACTGACCTCTGATCACTTTCCTTATCATATAAGACCAAAGTCCAATAGACATTTCCGCGGGTCTTCTTTATTCTGTGTTACAAGCTGTATAGTGCTCCCGCAAACATACGACCAAAAAAGGGAAGGATTTCCCCATGCCCCCTCTGCAAAGCACGGTTTATGTGATCGATGATGACGAGTCGGTCCGCAAGGCATTCGAAAGGCTCTTGCGATCCGCAAACCTCGAGGTAGAGGCATTCTCCTCCGTTGATGAATTTTTGGGTGACAAACGGCAAGGCGATAATGCCTGTGTCATCGTTGATCTGCGCATGCCCGGTTCAACCGGTTTTGATCTCCAGCGGGAATTGGCGGCACGCGGAATACGAATCCCTGTCATAGTGATTTCCGCCAGTGATGATGCAGAGACCCGTGAACAGGCACGGAGACTCGGAGCGGCGGCATTCTTCCGAAAACCCATCGATGATCAGGCCCTGTTGGATGCCATCTGGTGGGCGATCTCGGAAGCGAAGGCAAAAAGCGGGCAGTAGGCAAAGATTAGCTTGAGTGAACTAATAAAAAGGGTATTCTCACCGAGCCTTTCAGGCTAACTGGATTTTCCTATTACCTCCCTCAGGGCCTTTCTGATCTCAGGATACTTGAACGCAAAGCCATATCTGAGCAGGCGGGAGGGGATGACCCGCTGGCCTTTGAGAATAACCGATCCGAACTCGCCGAGGACAAGGCGCAGCACAAAGGCAGGGGTTGGCACTACAGCAGGCCGCTTCAGGACCTCTCCGAGGGCCTGGGCCAGCTCCCGGTTGCGCACGGGGTTCGGTGAACAGAAGTTGAACGGGCCGTGGATATCTTGATTGTTAAAGACGAACAAAAAGGTGCTCAAGAGATCTTCCATGTGGATCCAGGAGAACCATTGATTGCCACTCCCCAAGGGTCCCCCGATGAATTTTTTGAATAGAGGAATCATCTGCCCTAGCACACCCCCTGTTTTTCCCAGGACGAGACCGAATCGGGTTATGGTCACCCGAACGCCCTTCTCGGCAGCTTTTTGAGCCTCCCCCTCCCAGTCGGCAGCGAGCCTGGCCAGGAAGTCGGTGCCCGGATCATCCTCCTCGACCAACTCCTCATCCCCGCTGAACCCATAGTACCCTACTGCCGAGGTACTGCACAGGAGCGCCCCCTTGTTCGCTGGCATGGCATCCACTACATTGCGTGTGGTGAGTATGCGGCTGTCGTACATGAGCCGTTTGGTCTCCGCTGTCCACCTCTGGAAGATCGAGGCCCCGGCCAGGTTGATCACCGCGTCCTGCACAGCGACCGCATCCTGCCAATTCCCCGGCTTTGTGGTATCAGCCGCAACGTAGTGGACTTCAGAGGGCGTGTACGGCCTCGGCTGGGGGGAGTGGTCCACCACGGTGACCTGATTGCCTCCTTTGAGTAATCGGATGGAGAGCTGGGTCCCCACAAACCCCAGCCCGCCGGTGATCAGAACCTTCATGGCTCCTCCTTGCTGGATTTGAATAGCGGTAGACCTGTTACAAATCCTTCTCCGCCCCGATGAGCGGCAGTATCTTTGCGACCCTAAAATAGACGAGGAAGAAGCAGTGTTCCTCCTCCCCGCACGCTGCCCCATATTTGCTCCGGCGGATGGCCTGTATCAACTCCCCTTCTGTCTCCTCCTGCATCTTAGTGAGAAACAGCCTGACGCCCTTGTATCCGGCCCCCTCCTCCATAAAGAGATAGACCGCGTGATCGTTGGACTGCAGGTTGTGATGGGTCAGGTGGTCGGGCATGATAAAGGCGACTATTTCCGTATCCATGACGTGAGGCCTGGCATAGACGGCGGCATCCACACGCCCCTCGCCATCCGCCGTGGCCAAGACCCCGGTGCCTTGTGTGTCTTTGAAGTATTGATCAAGATCCATCGTTTCTCTCCTCACCATATAATAGTGGCTGCAAAGCACGTTGCGCTAACATTGAGAAACATACGATAGTGAGAATCAAACGTCTATTGGACTTTGGTCGTATAGAGCATGATAATGCAAGGGGAGAGAAACTTAGGAGGACTGACAATCGGTTTGTTGCTTGGGTAGGGGGCAAAAAAATGGTGGCGGTGCAGGGATTTGAACCCCGGACACTGCGGATATGAGCCGCATGCTCTAACCACCTGAGCTACACCGCCACGGTATGTATTGTATGAAAGGGCAGGGGGGGTGTCAACCCCGACCCCGTGTTATTCCTTGATCTTCTCCCGCATCTTTCTGATGGTCTCTGCGCGGTCGGGGGTGCCGAAGATCCCCGAGCCCGAGACAAAGATGTCCCCTCCGCGGCGCGCCACCTCTCCGATATTTTCCACCTTGATTCCCCCGTCCACCTCGATATCGACCCTCAGCTTCCGCTCGGTGATGATGCGCTTCAGCTCCTCTATCTTGGGGAGCATCGCAGGGATGAACTCCTGCCCCCCAAAACCCGGGTTCACCGTCATGATCATCACCAGGTCCAGATCGGGGAGGATGTAGTCGAGGCTCGCGAGGGGGGTCGCCGGGTTGAGCGCCGCCCCGACGGTGATGCCCTTGTCTTTGATGGCAGTGACGGTGCGGTGCAGGTGGGTACAGGCCTCCACTTGAACGGTGAGGATATCGGCCCCTGCATCGATAAAGGCGTCGAGGTACAGGTCGGCGTTTTCGATCATGAGGTGGACGTCGAGGGGAATGCTTGCCACCTTTTTGAGGGCCTTGACCACCACCGGGCCGATGGTGATGTTGGGGACGAAGTGCCCGTCCATCACATCCACGTGGATCCAGTCGGCCCCGGCCTCGATCACCTCCTGGACGTCGTCGGCCAGTCGGGCCAGGTCCGCCGAGAGGATGGAGGGGGCTATTCGCTTCATCCGCTTGACTCCGCAGCGACTCGGGCGGCCTTTCTGGTCTTCTTCTTCAGCCTGCTGATTTGGCGCTTGTAGATGGTGGCCATCCGCTTGTCGCCCGTTTTCAGGGCCTCCGCCCGTTTGGTCTTGATGGAGAAGATGATCTTTTTCAGCTCCTTGACGCCCAGGTCCTTTTTCTTCGCCTTCTTTTTGACGACCTTGTGGGGGCGTATCTCAGCGATCCCCTCGCTCTTACGGATGAATTCCAGGAGATCCTCCTTCTTCATCCCGCTGACGCCCTCGGCCCCCAACTCTTTGGCCAGGGCACGAAGCTCTTTGACGGTCATCTTCGGCAACTGTTTTTCTAGATCCTCCATATCCGTTCCCCTTTACTGTGCTCTGATTGAGAATCAATCCATATCAGAGATCGAGGGAAAAATCAAGGTCGGTGAGAGGGGGTTGACTTTGCCGCTCTGCTGCATTACTAAGGACATGAGGGTAGATAGCGCAAGGGGTTCCCAAGGTTCATAACGAGGTGGCCGTGGCCCAGATCGTCGCCAAAAGGTGGTTCCGGCAAAAGAGACGTGCTTGCATACTGACACTGCTCACCTTCTGCCTCTTCCTGATCGCCGTGCCTGTGGAGGCGGCGACCCTGCGAATGATCGGGCCGGAGGACGTGGGGGGCGCGTGGGGGGAGGTCATCAGGCGATTCCAGGCCCGCAACCCTGAAATCCGCATCCACTACATCTCAGGCCCCTGGTCCACCGACGAGCGGCAGAACATGTACATCCGCTCCTTTCTCAGCGGCGCCCCCATCGAGCTTGTATACATGGATGTGATCTGGACCGCCAAGTTCGCCGAGGCGGGGTGGCTCATGCCCCTCGATGAGTGGTACACCCCCCGGATGCAGGAGGAGTTTCTCCCCGGCGCCGTCGAGGCCGGGCGCTATCAAGGCAAGAGCTATCGGGTCCCGGTGAGGGGTGATGTGGGGATGCTCTATTATAGGAAGGACCTCGTCCCACAGCCGCCACGCACGTGGGAGGAGTTCGAGCGGATCTGCCGGCGACATCCGCGTTCCCCCGGCCAATCCTGCATCGTCTTTCAGGGGATGCAGTACGAAGGGCTCGTGTGCGACTTTCTCGAATATCTCTGGGGGGCAGGGGGGGAGGTGATCGATGCCGAGGGCAACGTAGTCCTCGATTCCCCCCAGGCCCGTGAGGCCCTGCGCTTCATGCGCAGGCTCATTGATGAGGGGTGGGCCCCCAAGGCGGTCCTCACCTATCAGGAGCAGCACTCCCTCAGCGCCTTTGCCGAGGGGAAGGCCATCTTTATGCGCAACTGGCCCTATGCCTGGACCATCCTGAATAGGCCCGGCTCCCCCCTGCGGGGCCGGGTCGGTATCGTGCCCTTTATACACAAGGAGGGATATGAATCAGCCGGTACCCTCGGCGGGTGGGGGTTGGGCATCGCTCACGGTATCGAGGATCCAGAAGCGGCCTGGCGTTTTATCGCCTTTGCCACCTCCCTTGAGGCCCAACGGATCCTGCACCTGAGGCGGGGCGCGGTCCCTGCCAGAAAGGCCCTCTTCGCCGATCCCGAGATCCTGCGAACAAGCCCCCACTATAAGGACCTCTACGCGATCGTCATGCGGGCGAGACCCCGGCCCGTGCACCCGGACTACCCCCGCATCAGCGACACCCTCCAGAAGCACGTGAGCGCGGTCCTGGTAGGGGTGGAGACGCCGGATGAGGCCGTGACCGTCATGGCCCGCTCCATCGAAGGGACGGTGCAGGGCGAGCGAAAGGGGCTACTCGCTCGCCTCGGGGTCGACTACGACCTCCGCCGGACCATACGCAATACCCTTGTCTTTACCGGGGTCTCCGTCCCCATCGAGTTTCTTCTGGGGCTTCTGATCGCCCTGCTCGTGCATGCGCGCTTCAGGGGGAGGGCGCTGGTGCGCCTTGCCGTGCTCATACCGTGGGCCCTGCCCACGGCGGTGATGGCCATGTCGTGGCAGTGGATGTTCAATAACCCCTTCGGCGTGATCAATGATCTCCTCGTCAAGGCAGGCATTTTGTCGGCGCCCCTGGACTGGCTCGCAAGCCCCGGCGGGGGGATGTTCGCCGCCGTTGCCGCCGATGTGTGGAAGACCACCCCCTTTGTGGTGATTATCCTGCTGGCGGGGCTGCAGTCCATACCCCGGGAGTTGGCCGAGAGCATCGCCATCGACGGGGCGGGGGCAATCGAGAGGTTCTTCAACCTCACCTTCCCCCTCCTTTTGCCCTTTGTGCGGGTGGCCTTGATCTTTCGCATCATCCACGCAGCCGGGATCTTCGACCTCATCTGGGTCCTGACCAAGGGGGGACCTGCCGACAGCACCAGGACCTTGGGGATCTATATCTACGACGTGGCCTTCAGGTACGACGAGATCGGCTATGCGATCTTTCTGACGGTATTGTTTCTCCTGACCCTCATCGGGGTGAGCTTTTTGATAGTACGCCTCACCAGCCTGGGATACGAGCGGGTGCGATGAAACGGGTATTGCTCATCATAGGGATCATCACCGGCCTGTACTGTCTGGCCCCCTTCCTCTGGACCGTGATCACCGCCTTCAAGCCCCCCGGGGAGGTTTTCTCCCTCCCCATACGCTATCTGCCACGGAGCCTTTCTCTAGAGAACTTCATCGATGTCTTTGCCAAACGCCCCTTTGGCCGCTACGTCATGAACAGCGTGATCGTCGCCACCGGCGGGACGCTGTTGGCCCTGGCCATCGCCTCTGCCGTGGCCTTTCGGCTGCGGTATTTGCCGGCCTATAAGGCCCTGACCCTGCAGCGCTGGATCTTGATCGGGGCCATCGTCCCGCCCACGCTGTTGGTCATCCCGGTCTTTATCTGCATCAAGGCCCTGGGCCTGATCAACAACCCCCTGGGGCTGATCATCAGCTACGCCTTTTTGAATTTGCCCTTCGGGATCTGGATGCTCTACGCGGCCTTCACCCGCATCCCAAAGGAGCTGGACGAGGCCGCCCTGATCGACGGCTTCTCGCGGCCCGGGATCCTGCTGCGGGTCATCCTGCCCCTGGCCAGACCCGCCGTGGCCGTGGCCGCGGCCCTCATTTTCATTTTCTGCTGGAACGAGTTCCTCATCGCCCTGACCCTGATGCCCGATCAGGCGCACTACACCGTGCCCGTGGGGATCTCCATGCTGAGCGGGGCGTCCCTGTACGAGGTCCCCTGGGGGCAGATCAATGCGGCGGTCACCATCACTACGGTACCGGTGATCCTCATCGTGGCGCTTTTGCAGCGCTGGATCGTGGAGGGGCTCACGGCAGGGGCAGTGAAAGGATAAGCTATGGCACAGGTAGGGTTCAAGGCAGTGACCAAGACCTTTCTCAAGGGCAGGGTGATCGCCCTGAATAAGGTGACGCTCACCGTACCCCATAAGCGATTCGTCACCGTGCTCGGCCCCTCGGGGTGCGGCAAGAGTACGCTTTTGAGGGTCGTGGCAGGACTGGAGCGACCCGACGGCGGTACAATTACGATCGGCAAGCAGGCCGTCACCGCCATCCCGCCGGGGAAGCGCAACGTGGCCATGGTCTTTCAGAACTACGCCCTCTATCCGCACATGAAAGTATTCGACAACATCGCTATCGGCCTGCGCCTGCACAAGTACCCAGGGGGCGAGATCAAGGGAAAGGTCGAAGAGGTTGCAGGGATGCTCGGGATCGAGGGGCTGCTCGCGCGCTACCCCCGCCAGCTCTCCGGCGGGCAGCAGCAGCGGGTGGCCCTGGCCAGGGCGCTCGTGCGGGAGCCGCAGGTCTTTTTGCTCGATGAGCCCTTGAGCAACCTCGACGCCCAGATCAGGGAGCAGACCCGGGCCGAGCTTAAACGGCTCTTTAGGGACCTGGGTGCCACGGTGATCTACGTGACCCACGACCAGGCCGAGGCCATGAGCATGAGCGATATCGTGGTGGTGATGGAAAAGGGTGAGATCCGCCAGATCGGCGATCCCCAGCAGATTTATAGAGATCCCCGGCACCGCTTTGTGGCGGAGTTCGTGGGGATCAATAGGATCAACATCATCGAGGGGGAGATCAAGGGGAAGACCTTTGCGAGCAAAGACGGGGCTGTAAAGATACCCTTGAAAAAATCCTACAAGGGAGGAGTAGCCCTGGGTATCAGGCCCGAGGCCATCAGGATGGGGCGAAGGCAAGGGGTCACGCTGAGCGCCCAGGTGACCCTTATCGAGCCCCTTGGGGCTCACAAGCGGGTCTTTGTGAGGGTGAGGGAAAACGAGCTACGGACGGTGGTGGAGGCGGATGCCAAGGTGAAGATAGGTGACAAGGTCGCCGTCACCTTTTCTTCAAAGGATGTATTTCTCTTTGATGCCCGGACCGGGGGGCGGGTTTATATCAAATGATTAAGGTCTAAAATTCGACGGTAGAGGAAATCGGTTTTTAAATAATTTAAAAGCTGAATAATCATAGAAGCTTACACAGAGGCCCTTTTTCTTGACCAATGTAGGAGACTATGTGGTATAATACAACAAAGGGTGGGGAAGGGGCTCATATCAATTGTTATTCATAAAGGGTTTCAATTTAAAGTTAAAGCATTAACAAAACATGATACGCCTTTTTTTGTGTTTAACAGAGGACAACCGAAATGGATCCTTGGGAACAAGATAATTGGCTTCCAGGAGTGCTATCAAAAGAACAAATCAAGAAGTTAGTAGAGGAAGGGTATATCGGAGGAGTCAAAGATTTTGATTCTGCTGCTGATCATTCATCAATAGATTTATTTCTTTCAGGTGAAGGTTATCAAATGCTTCAGGGGTCTATTAAACCGTGCGGCACCCCATATTTGAGATTTCTTAAAGATCGTAAAATCGCTCAACCCTTAGCACCAGAGGAAGGTTGTTTTAAACTAAAGCGTAATGAGTGCTATGTATTTAAATTAAAAGAGACTTTGTATGGTAATTTGGCTAATTCAAATATATACGGACAGGCAACGGCTAAAAGCTCAATAGGAAGAATTGACGTTATAGCTAGATTAATAGTTGATGGAATGCATCGATATGAATCTATGGAACCAACCGATCT
>CAZMFG010000055.1:0-13391 GCA_964565525.1 uncultured Thermodesulfobacteriota bacterium | reverse complement strand
CAGGTATTTCAAAAAACCAAGCCCTGTTATTTGTTGATTTTACCATGACCAATCACGACTCTTTATTTCAGTCAATGATAGGAATAAGGTGATAAGAACTTCCTTTTTCATAGTGCGAATATAGGAAAACAAACCTTGTGTGTCAAGACAATTAGGCCGTATAATGGAGTCAAATCTTTATTCTTGACATAGCTGGTTGAAGAAAAGCATCTATGAGGTTCCTGCTAAAATAAACTGAAAGCAAAGTCAAAGATAAAGATTTGGCCCCATTTTCCTTTTAGGTGATAATTGACTTCATCTGAAACAGGAGGAAGAATATGAAAGCTGAGGAAATCTGGAATCGTTTTCAGCAGCACATGGGATATACGGATGAGGAGATGCGAATCTTCCGCTCCGATCCCATGAAGGTCAGGATGGTCACCGAGACGCCCGAGTTCGTCAAGTGTCGTGTGATTGCCGAAGTGATCGAATCTCATGGATGCCATGCCCGGCATAAGGTGGGCGACCGGTTCGTTATGACAGCCGGCGGCCAGCTTATCACCGAAGCGTGTCCGAAGCGGATGTGCATGTTCGCTCTGGGACCCGTGTCTCATCAGCTTTCGGCCATCTATGAACGACTTATTTCAAAATCAGATCCCGAATTTAAGCAATTCAACATCGTCCAGTGCGCGGATGTCGGTCTGGACAAGGGGGGCTGGGGCAAAATCCTTATGAAAGTTTATGTGGAAAAGCCGGAATAAAAGGATTATTTAACAGTAATCATCTGTAGGGAGGACACACAGCTATGAAAGCAGCGGTTTTGCGGGGAGCGCGCGACATCAGAACAGAGACCGTACCGGACCCGGTTTTTGATCCTGACGGAATAATCATAAAAGTAAAGACATGCGGGATTTGCGGTTCTGACCTGCATGTATATAAAAGCGAAGGGCGCGAAGGAACCATTTTCGGCCATGAGTTCAGCGGCGACGTAGTCGAGGTAGGGGACCATGTAAAGGACATCACGGCCGGCGAGCGCGTGACCGCAATCGGTTTCCGCGCCTGCGGGGAATGCCGCTGGTGCCTTCAGGGGAAACCCCATCGCTGTTCCGATATGGCTTTGCTGGGCTACCAGCTTCCAGGTGCGATGGCGGAGTATGTCCACATCCCTAACGCCGTCCTAGGCCGCAATGTATTCAGACTGCCTGAAGAGCTCACCTATGAAGACGGGGCGTCTGTAGAGCCCCTTTCCGTATCCTTTTTTTCCGTGAGAAGGGCGCAGCCGACGGAGAAAGACACTGCTCTGGTGTTGGGCCTGGGAGTTATCGGGCTTAACGCGGTGCAAGTGCTCAGGTCGATGGGAGTATCGAAGATAATCGCGAGCGGCCACAGGGAATCGCGGCTTGCGGCAGCACGAAGGTGCGGCGCGGAACCGGTCGTGGACGCAACCAAAGAGGACGCCCTTGAGGCGGTCAAGGAAGCCACCTCGGGGCTTGGGACCGATATTATCGTGGAATGCGCGGGGAAACAGGAGACGTTCGATCAGGCCGTCGCCGCGGCGGTAGGCGGAGGGAAAATCATGCTCGTCGGCGTGTATGAAGAGCCGCTCTCATGGGATCCGATGCCCGTTATCAGCAAAAACCTCAAGCTCATCGGGTGCCTTGGAGGGAACTTCCCCCACGCGATCGAGCTGATCAAAAGCGCGAAGGTAAATGTCGGCCGTTTTGTCACCCATACGTTTCCCCTCCAGGACGCCGGGGAGGCGTTCAGGATTCAACTCGAGGACCAGAGCGCAGTCAAGGTGATGATCCGGCCGTAGTGCCGCTCAGATCTGCCAGGCTGCCGTTGCCCCTGTCTCGGTCGCTTCGATGATGCGGCGGGGTGTGTCTGCGTCACCTACAATGAAGTGGCGGATTCCTTTTCTTGTGAGAAACTCCTTGAGTTCGCTCCGCGGCGTGACCCCCACCGCTAAGATCACCTGATCTAGAGGCTCAATCTTGAGTTCTGTGCCGTCCGTGCTGACAGTCACCGATCCCTCTTCTATCCTTTCGAGCGCGGTGTTGAACATGAGCTTTGCGCCCGCGGCCGCGAGGCGGCGGTAAAGCATGGTGCCGTGCGCGGAAAGAACGGACACCGGAGGCTTGGCCAGCATTTCAACCAGCGTTACGTCCTTCACCCCTTTGTCGCACAGGAAATCCGCGGTCTCCATGCCGACAAGACCCCCGCCCACTACCAGCACATGTGCTCCCGCTTTAATCTCACTGTTCAAAATCTGCCATGCGTCGCACACGATCGAGGTTGTGATACCCTCGGCATGGCATTCAGCCTTATCCGCTCCGATGGCCAGTATGACGACATCCGGCATTGACTTTTCAATCATCGTTTCGGTGAGCGCGGTGCCGGTCTTTATTACCACTCCCTTTTTCTCACACCTGCGGGTCAGTGTGCTGATCCACCTGCCGTACACCGCCTTATGCGGCGCCTTTTCAGCGTATTGTATCTGCCCGCCCGTGGCTCTCTCCTTCTCGAAGAGCGTTACCTTATGCCCGAGCCGCGCCGCTTCATAGGCCGCAGTAAGCCCCGCAGGGCCGCCACCCGCCACCCATACGGTGCGGCTTTCAGCGGCCGGTTCCCGGGGATAGATGAGTTCCTGGCCTGTTTCAGGATTTATGGCGCATCGTATCGACCCTCTCTCCAGGGTCTCGCGCTCTATGCAGCCCTGATTGCAGGCCAGACATTCGAAGGTGTCCTCCGGATGCCCCTCGCGCGCGTTGATGAGAAAGTCAGGGTCGGCCAGGTGCTGCCGGCCCACTGCAATGAGGTCCGCATCTCCCTTGACGATCACCTGGTCCATGAAAAAGGGATCCGTGAAGCGCCCGACCGCAATTACCGGAACATCGGTGACCTCTTTGATCTTACGGGCAAGCGAGACTTTGAAGCCCTGCTCGTACTCCACCGGGGCACTCGCATTGGGGGCGTCGATGCCCACTTGGGCGTTCGCGTGCGTTCCGAACGAGGCGTGTATGATATCGGCTCCCGCTTGAACCAGATCAGGGATGATGGTCTGCATGTCGGCTATGGTATATCCGTCCCTGATACATTCTTCTCCGGATATCCTGATCGATATGGGGAAGTTTTTCCCGACCTGCGCGCGCACCTCGTGGATGCATTCGATCATGAAGCGTGCGCGCCCCTTGAAGTCCCCGCCGTACTCGTCGGTACGCTTATTGGAGTGCGCGGAAAGAAATTGCATGAGGAGATAGCCGTGTGCGCCGTGGAGCTCCACCGCATCGAACCCAGCCTCAACCGCGCGCCTGGCAGCCGCGCCGAACGAGGCGATGGTCTCATGGATCTCGTCAATGGTCATTTCGCGCGGGGTCCCGAGAGATCCGAAGATGTAGCTCGGGACCGCCGACGGGCCTATCGCCATTTTTTGCTTGGTTAGAAGATAGCTTTCCCTGCCGCAGTGGTGGAGTTGCATGGCGATCTTACTCCCCGCGGCATGCACCACCTCCGCCAGTTTGCTTATGCCCGGGATGAACCGGTCATCCCACACGCCCAGGCAGCGGGGGGTTACCGCCCCCAGCGGATGCACTTCCGAGATCTCGGTTATGATAAGCCCCGCGCCGCTCTGGGCCCTGCGCTTCATATAGGCTATGTTCCTCTCGCTTACCGTGCTGTCATCGTTTCCCAGGCCGGTCCCCATCGGCGGCATTATGACCCGGTTTGAAATCTCCATGGATTTGATCTTGAGGGGCTCTAATAGGTGTTCGATAGTTTTCATTTGTATTCTCCTTCTCCAGGCGGCTGAAGGCGACTGGCTCGATCCTCAGACGCAATAACTTTTTGAAGTCTTCACTCCTCTCCGACCAGATAGCCATCTTTTTATTTCTAGAATTTCGTCGGCCAGTTTACCAGCCGGTGTTGACCGACGCCGCCGGTGCGCCGGTCACGGCAGATACTCAGGGCCCGGATGATGTAATTCCGGGTATCCCTGGGGTCGATCACGTCTTGGATGTAATGCATCCCCGCTGCCGGGTAGGGGGCGCTGTCTTTGATCATCTCTTCTACGAGCTGTTCCTTCTGAGCAGCGAGTTCAGGGGAGTCTTGCAGCTTGCCCGCGAATACCACGTTGGCGGCGATCTCGGGGGCCACGAAGCTCATCTCGGCGGTTGGCCAGGCCACCAGGAAGTCCGTGGCGCATCCCGAGCCGGCCATGTTCCAGAAGGCCATGCCGTAGGTTTTACGGACGATGACGGCGATCTTGGGGACGGTGATCTGTCCCAGGGCGTTCATGAAATTCATCACCCTCGCGGCGACCCGGTTGCGCTCCGCCTCTTTGCCCACCAGGAAACCCGGCGTGTCGTGGAAAAAGAGGAGGGGGATATTGAAAGAATCGCACAGGACCAGAAAACTGATCACCTTGTCGATGCCGTTCGTGTCCATGGCCCCGGCGATGAAATAGGGCTGGCTCGCCACGATGCCCACGACCTCACCCCCGATGCGCGCCAAGGAGGTGATAACGCCCTTGCCGAAGGCAGGCTTCAGGGGGAAGAGCGTTTCCCCATCCACAATCGTTTGCAGGATGGTATTCATGTCGTACACCTGGTTGCGTTTTTCAGGGAGCAGCTCCAGGATACGGTCCATGCCGTTTCCCGACCCTTTGGGGACCGGTTTTACCGGCGGCACCTCGTCGCAATGGGAAGGCATGTAAGAGAGATAGTCGCGGATGATGGCGAAACACTCTTCCTCGTCTTCGGCCACCCGGTCACTATTGCCGGTGATCTCCGCGTGGACCAGCCAGCCGCCGAGTTCTTCGTCCGTGATCTTTTCACTGATGGCCAGTTCGAGCACCCGGGGGCCCGAGACCCCCATGGCGCTCCCCTTCACCTGGACGACGAAATCCGCCAGGCACGCCATCCAGGTAGGCATGCCGTAGCATTCCCCCATGATGGCGGCTATCATCGGAGTCTGGCGCACCCGGCTCATCATCTGGAGAAAGGTGTCATGCCTTCCGCCCCCGATGGAGGCTAGCCCCTTGGAGCCCATGATGTCGGGCATGCGCGCCCCGCCGGCCTCTCCGAGGTAAACGAGGGGAAATCCCCTGCGCACGGCGGTCAGCTTGATATCCCCTTCCTTGCGCCCCGCCACCCGGCTGGACGTGCCTGCCAGGACGGTGAAGTCGTTGGCGACTATGGCCACGGTCCGGCCGTCGATTGTTCCGTAGCCGCCGATCTTGCTGTCGGCCGGGGTCTTCTCCTCCATGCCGGGGACATCCGAACAATTGAACATGCCCACTTCAAGGAAGGTATCCGGATCGAGGAGGCGGGCGATCCGCTCCCGGGCCGTGAGCTTTCCCTGGTCGTGCCGACGCTTGATCTTTTCCGCCCCGCCCATCTGGAGGGCCTTGTCTTTCCTTTGTTGTAACTCTTCTAACTCTTTTTTAAAAGGCACTATGGTCCCCTTTCTTCAACTCACGGAAAGTCCCGTGCAAATTTTGAGGAGTCCGTCGCTATACTTACCAAGAAGCTGACAAGGCAACGATTTATTCGGCACATCACTTAGATCATCGTTAACAGTTACCATCCACCATGGATGTTCATCAATGATTTGGCGATTTTCTCGCCGGCCTCATTGCTCCCTAACAGACTATATACGGTTCGGGGACACCTATATCTTTTATAGAGCGCCCGGATACAGTCGGAAAATTTTTTCTCTCGGTCCCCGGATACCGTAATCACTTCCTGTGAGATATCTTCAATCCGCTTATCTAAGGTGTTCTCCATCAGGAGACCCTGTTTCATCTGCCGATTTTCTATCTTCTCGTAAGAAATCTGCACCCCATACTTTTGTGCAAGACTTTTCAAGTTGCGTTCCTTAATCTCCTCTAAGGCATCCCCCGGATAGTACCGCAGCTTTACCACGTAGTCGGTCATGGCATCCTCTCCTTAATCCGGCAAATATTCCTGATATTTCGGGAATTTGCTTTTTCTCTCCTCTTTTGTCCGGAGGAAATAGTCTTTGGACGGCGCAATATGATAGGTAAAATGGTTATACGACACCTCCGGATCAAACCGATTGTCCTTCAAAGCTTTCTTTTCAAATTTCACGCGGATCTTTCCATTGACCATACTCAGCTTGCCCCGGACCCCACACGTGGGACATTCCACGGTTTCCCGATCTTTTAATATCCGCACAAGCCAATCATGGCAGGAGGGGCACACCCCCTCTTCACCCATGTAGGTGAAATCCTTTTTCCGGATGGCGACGGCGATTTCTCTCCCCATACGATAGGCCACATCCAGTGCCTCCTGGTCCAGCACGACCTCGGATATCCCTTGGACACAAATGGCGGCCTCGTTGATTTTGGTCAAGCCCATCACATTCAGGAGGATGTTGGATTGCGCAGCAATGTAGGGAATCCAGCCGCGCGTGGCATAGGGAACGATGACGGTCGCCGGTTTTTTTATTTTTCCAATCTGATGGCCAAGAATCCAACACCGGTCGATCAATTGCTTGATCACGGCGGTCAATTCCAAAAAATAACACGGTGAACCCAGAATCACCCCGTCGCACTCTTTCACTTTGGAAAAAATCAAGCTCACATCATCATCTTTCACTTGACAGACATTTTCCCGAAATAGACAGAGCCCACATCCTCGGCACGGGCTGATTTTATAATCCGTCAGCCGGAGAATTTCTACTTGTGCGCCCTCCGATTCAGCCCCCATCAGTGCTTGTTTCAAAAGAATTTCCGTGTTCCCGTTCTTCCGAAAACTCCCGTTCAAAGCCAATATCTTCATCGTGGAAAACTCCTTTCTTTTTTGACTCGTTCAGTTTGTTATTTTTTGGCTGAGGGAATGTGCTCACGAATTCCTAACGCACGTTTCTTCCAAGGCGTTATATCGTCACCCCGCCGCCGGCGGCAATAACCTGCCCGGTCACATAGCTCGATGCGTCCGAGGCCAGAAAGATGATGGCACCGACCATCTCTTCGGGTTCAGCCGGCCGCGCCATCGGTGTTCTGCTCATGGCTTGTTTAAGGAGCTCATCTTTTTTCCAGAGGGCCTCACATAAAAAAATTTTGGCTGCCTCTCTGGTACAGGACGAATGAGTAAATATAAGAACTCGTTTTTGGTTGGATTGAATATACGAAAAAGGGGGTGGCCTGTCAAGCAAGAGGCCAAAGGTACGGAGTGATCCCACCTACAATCTCACATACCGGTCCACTTCCATCCCCACAGTCCCTTCCCGCATGAGCTTTTCCAGGTGTTTTTTCATGTGGGCACGCTCGCCGAATTCAAAAAAGGCCTTGGGCTCGCGCGGCCTTCCATAGATAATCCATGTCCCCACGATATCGTCAAAGGTCTGGGGCGTCCGCAAGAGGTCCAGGAGCTTCTCCTCCCTGACGGAGATGACATGGAGGTATCGATCCCAGAGATCCCCCGGATCTGCCTCGAACAGGCCGGTTTCATGTCCGGTAATCCAGGTCTTTGCCGGGATCTTTTGCAGGCGACGGACCGATGCTCTGGTATCCTCGATGCTCGACTCCACGTCGCCGTACCAGGGACCGAATTGAGTAAGGTCATAGTCCCCCATAAAGAGCACCCCCTGTTCTTTGAAGAAGAAGGCACAGTGTCCGGGTGTATGCCCCGGAGTGCTCAGGACCTCTATGGTCAGGCCGTCCCTTAAACGCACCGTGCCTTCCTTGAGGAAACCGCTTGGCTTGCGGGGCCTGAAGTGAAAGTCTGTGGCCAATTTCTCCTCCCAGTATGCGCGTTCATCCGCGTTATGCATACCGTAGGCATCCATAAAGCTGTCAATATCTGAGAGCGGCGGGGCATCCGGCGCACTGATCCGCAACGGTACGTCTTCAAACAGGTCCAGGTGCATCAGATGATCCTCGTGCCAATGGCTCAGCCATACGCTCGTTACGCCTGGATCTGTGTGGAGTTGGGCAAGGCGCTGCCGATCGGAGGCGGGGTCGATCACTATCCCGACCCCCTCCACATACACCGAATGACAAAAGGGGTATCTGCCGCCCTGCTCACCCGGGATGAACCATATGGGTCCGAAGTGTTTTTCTTTCATTTTCTTTTTCACATAATACCATTTTCATCATTTTTGTCACATCATATGCAATACAATAAAGAAAGAAACCTCATTTTCCGTCAACAGCCCTTGAAGACGATTAGGATTTCAACATAGAATAATTTGTCTACACATCCTCAAAAAAGCCGAAATATGTCAAAAAAAAGGCAAGATAGGTCAAAACATTAAAGACAGTATATGATATAAAGCCTTAACCATAGTAACTGACCGTTTACGAGCGGGGGCTGAAGCCGGTCGTTAGGCCCATAAAACCGCTCTGAACAATGACGAAAGGAGTTCCGCCATGAAGGTCAAGGACCAGTACCTGTTCTTGGATGATGACAACCAGGTGCCATTCGATGAGTCTCCTAACCAGTCGGGATCGATACAGCAGATGTATCTCATTATTCATTACACGGCCGGAACTACCCTCGATGGCGCGGTCTCCTGGTTTAAAAAGCCGGAATCCAAGGCCTCTGCACACATCGTTATCGGAACTGACGGCTCCATCGTTCAGATGGTGCGTTTTAACAAGAAAGCCTGGCATGCAGGCAGGAGCCACTGGGGAGAACTTGAATCGATGAATAAATATTCAATCGGCATCGAACTGGTCAATGCCGGTAAACTGGTGAAGCGTGCGGATGGAAAATGGATCAATTGGGCTAATAATGTTATAGCAGACAGTGAGGTTGTGGAACTGAAGCATAAACATGATGATCAGGTAGCTGGATGGCATATCTTCCCAGAAATTCAGATCAATACTGTGGGCGAAGTAGCTCAGGCCTTGCATAACAAATATTCCTTTGATGATATTTTGGGCCATGACGACGTTTCTCCTGGAAGAAAGGTTGATCCAGGACCCGCATTTCCAATGATAAGCGTTAGATCAAGAGTTTTAGGGAGAAAGGATGGCTGACAATAGCTTGAGGAGCTTACCGACAGATCAACGGGTTGAGTAGCGGTTGTTCTTTTGCTGCTATGATGATCATGGTAGTAGTTGCTTTGCCAAACAGAGCAGCAGGTTGCGTTATCAGCTCAAAAGAGAAGGCGCTGCAAGCGAGTTCTAGGCCCGCAAGGAATTGGTAGAATTTTAATATCAAAACAGGAGGGAACGCCAATGGATATTACGAGCATTATCGCATTACTTGGGGTCATGAGCTTATCGGTTGAAAGGGTAGTTGAAATGGTTAAAGGCATGATACCTTTTCTCGCTGAAAAACACGACGACAAGAAAAAGGAAAGGTGGCGCAGAGTCACACTCCATTTTGTTGCTGCTTTGGCAGGTACGGCAATAGCTCTCGTATCTCAAAATCAAATCCAGCCCTTACTCGAGACCATCTTCAAAGGGCCAGGCATCGGTATACCGGGGTGTATCATGCTGGGATTACTTGCAAGCGGCGGATCCGGGTTTTGGAACCAGACCTTAAGCATTGTCGAAGAAATAAAACAAAACAAAAAAATACAAGTCCAAGAACACGAAAAAAAATTCAAGAGCAAGAAGAAAAAAAGGGGCTAAAACCAGGGAAAAATAATTGGCAGGGGAAAGGAAGGCTGTGAAAACATGGCAGGAGCTTTTACACATTTCGTAATCTGCGATGTAGCAAAGAGAAAACGCCAGGCTATCGGCACCCCATTGTGGCAGCTCTTAAATAAACATTCTGAGTTTCTATATCTTGGCTCTGTAAGTCCTGACCTACCATACCTCAGCTTTAAAACAGGTAAGGTTCACTGGGCAAACGTCATGCACCATGAAAAAACCAACAGTATTGCCATCAGCGGCTATGACGAGCTAAGAAGGGCATGGAACGCCAGAACCGAAGCTGAAGAGATAAAGCTGGCATGGCTTTTCGGATACGCCTCACATCTCATAGCTGACGCCACGATACACCCCGTTGTTCAAGCGATAGTAGGAGTCTACGAACAGAACAAGGAAGAACACCGCATATGCGAAATGACCCAAGACTCGCTAATATACTATATGAAAAAAAATGAGGCTGACATAGCCTACGCAGAATTCTCAGCTATTTTAAAACATTGCAAAAACTCAGAACACTTTGACAAGCTTATGCAATTTTGGAAAGAACACGTCGTACTAAACTACGAAGACAAAGGAGAAGAACCTGATACAAAGCTATGGTTCACAACCTTTACCTCGGCAATTGACGTAGCAGAAGGCAGCCCGGCCGCACGCTTCTTCAGCAGACACATCGACATCGTCGCCGACTACACGTATAAAACAAACGATGAAATAAGAAACAACTATCCAAACTACTACGAAAAATACTTTCAAAAAGCCAAACTTCCAAATGGAAGCACTGGCAGCTTTACAAAATATGGTTTTGACAAAGCAGTGCAGAACTTGACCACAGCCTGGAGCACTCTATATACAGGGTTGAGCTCAGCCGCGCCCGTAGTCTCCGATATCATCAAAAATTGGAGTCTTGATACCGGAGTTGATATGGACTCCCCGACCGGCGAAGTAACATACTGGAGGGAAACATGAAAAGCAAAATATTTGTAACGCTCCTCGCAATACTTGCCATCACATCCTTAACCCATTGCGCTGCCACAACAGAGAAGCAAAAAAAGGAATACGGAGTACTAACAACTGCGGTAACTTTCGCATCTGACAAAGCAATCGGCGAATACGGAGGCAACATACCACCTGATCTTACAGCAGAAAAATTCATGCAATTCCTGCAAAACCGGATTCCTGAGGAACATTACGAAGCATTGAAAAAATACTCGCTAGAAGTAAAGCCAAAAGGGAGTTATTATCTTCTTCTCATCTACAATCCCAAAACTAAAGCTTTAATATTATTTGATTACAGCTGCACCCCTGAAGCAGATGGGCCAGTTCTGCAACAACCCGACAAATACGATATCAACAAAGTGGAACTATATGACACGTGCAAATAAGCCTTGCTTACAAAGGGGTTTTGCCGTGCCTATACTTTAGACGAAGTGGTTTTGAACAAATAAGCATCCCGGTTTGGCGAATGATTTTGAAGTTAGGATTTATTGTGGAAGCAGATAAAGACTATCGGGCTAATACTTTTGCTTGGATGGATTGTTCCGTCAATGGTCGAATATGCCCTGGACTGGTCTGTTGGATGGATATATCGGAGTTTCAAATCAACCACCAGTGACAATTAGTTTCAGCAAATGTATCTAGTCTATTGTGATGAACATATGCACCCTGGCATCCGGTTAAGTCTCCCCTCTATATGCCTTTTTTGGGGATAAACTATCATATAGTTGAATCTAACCCCGTACCCTCCCCAACCTCTCTGAGTGCATACAGGGTGCGGGGTTTTGCCTATTTTCCTTCATTTTGCCTTTCTCACTCATTGACTACAAGGAATCATCAGAGCTTCACATTCGCGGGGAACATTTTAGGGGTAAGTCTTGTCTAATTACCTCATAGGCCATCATGTTTCGACCCAGCTCTTGACAGGGCCGTTTGTATTGTCTGGGGAGGGGTAATGTAGTAGGGTACACGTTATGTTTTTTAGGAAAGGGCCTCGTTTTCACCAAAACCACAGAGGAGGATACGACAATGAGAAGAATCGCTACAGTAGTTTTCATTGGCATGATGCTCTTGGCATGGTGCGGATTATTCGGCGGGGTGTACGCTGCCGACACTACCGACAATAAAAGCCAATTAACGGTTCCATGGGATGAGTTCAAGCGATTGCTGCGTCTTGATGAAGATAAAGATGAGATTATCCTTTCATGGGAAATCTTTCAAAAACTTCTGGCTCAGACCGGGACCGAAACTACCCCGCAATACACGCTCAAAGAAGGCAATGTCGTGCTCACCCGCGCGGAATTCAAACGGCTGGTGGATCAGATGAAGCCTCCTATTCGGCCAACCGTCTCGCCGCCGCCCTTTGATTATTTGATAACGAAGGTTATCTATACAGGAAAAATGAGGGAAAATAATACCGCATTTACCGGGACGTTCACGGTGCACGTCTTGAAAAAAGACGACTATCTCAAAGTACCGCTCCTTTATAACAGCGTTGCACTGGAGGATGTACAGGTAGGGGGCAAACCGGCCTTGGTGGTGAGTGAAGGAGGATATCATAAGATTGTCCTTTCGAAGCCGGGCGAGTATGTCGTGCAGGCCGCATTCTCCCTGAGATCATCGGTTGAGAAAGGCCCGCACAAGCTCGATCTCGCTATTCAGCAGACGCCCATTACTCTGCTCAGGCTTGAGATGCCACTGAAAAATATTGATGTGGAGATTCCCCAGGCACAGCAGGTGGTGACAAGCGAGAAGGGGGGTACCATCTTTATTTCCGCGACTATTGCTGCGGGTAATGCCATTAGTGTTCGATGGAGTAAAAAGGTCAGCGTCGCGAAAAAGATCCCTCCCAAGCTGTATAGTGAGATATATCATCTTGTTTCTATTGAGGATGACGCGTTAAAAGTTACTTCAGATATCAACTACACTATCCTGCACAGCGAGGTCAATAGTGTCAGGGTGGCAATTCCGGATGATGTTACGATCCTCAGCGTATCAGGTGAGGGCGTTGGAGAGTGGCAGGAGGTTGAACAACAGGGCCAGCGCCTGCTCTTGATACCATTTACCTATGGCAAAAAGGGAGGGGTGACCGTCAGTGTTGCATCGGAAACGCCCCTCTCCGACAAGGGATTGCCGAACGCGTTTGAGGGGATACGGGCCCTCGATACTGTTCGTGAAACGGGATTTGTCGGCATTGAGCTCAACACGAGTGCCGAGGTAACGGTTGCCGAGCGTGCAGGCTTGGAAGAGGTTGCAGTGCAGAAGCTCCCCCCTGTCTTGTTCAATAAATCCGTGAAACCCCTCATCTTTGGTTTTAAATATCTCAAACATCCGTATAGCATAGTACTGGACGTTAAAAAGCACGAAAAGATCGCCGTGCCGATTGCGGCGATCGATTCCGCCAGTGTGATCACGCTTTTTACAGAGGACGGCAAGGTTATTCATCAGTTGGTCTATCACATCAGAAACAGTGCAAAACAGTTTCTGGAGATTCAGCTCCCCGACAAGGCGGATGTGTGGAGTGTGACAGTCGGCGATGAGCCGGTTGAGTCATCGATCAACGCCCAGGGGAAGCTCCTGGTGCCGCTCATCCGCTCTCGTTCCGTGGATAATCGCCTTGATACCTTTCCCGTTGAGGTCATCTATTGTCTGGTAGGTGAGCGATTCGCACCCTTCGGTGTGCGGAGATCACAGCTGCCCGCCGTTGACGTGCTGATCAGCCAGTTGATGTGGTCCGTCTATCTGCCGAATGATTATTCCTACCTCTATTTTAGCAGTACCCTGGAAAAAGAGG
>CAZMFG010000054.1:0-13413 GCA_964565525.1 uncultured Thermodesulfobacteriota bacterium | reverse complement strand
CGATCATCCTCGACGTGGTGCGGCGCACCGCCGAGGAGGTCTTCATGCCCCTGACCGTGGGGGGCGGGGTGCGGGCACTGGAGGACATCCGCGAACTCTTGAAGGCCGGGGCGGACAAGGTGAGCATCAACACCGCCGCGGTAGCGGAGCCGGAGATCGTCCGGCGGGCCGCCGAGCGGTTCGGCAGCCAGTGCATCGTGGTGGCCATCGACGCCAAAAAAAGGAACGGCACCTGGGAGATCTACACCCACGGGGGGAGGACCCCCACGGGGATCGATGCCCTGTCGTGGGCCAGACAGATGGAGGCATACGGGGCCGGGGAGATCCTTTTGACCAGCATGGACCGGGACGGCACCCGCCTGGGGTATGACCTGGAGCTCACCCGCGCGGTGGTGGATGGGGTGAGGGTGCCGGTGATTGCCTCCGGGGGTGTGGGCACGCTGGAGCACCTCTACGAAGGCCTCACCATCGGGGGGGCGAGCGCGGTGCTTGCCGCCTCCATCTTTCACTATAGAGAATATGCCATCAGCGAGGTGAAGGCATGGCTGATGCAGCGGGGGGTGCGGGTGAGGCCCTAGATGAAACGGCTCGTTATCCTGTTGGCGACATGGTGGGGCACGGGGTATTCGCCCGTCGCTCCGGGCACAGCCGGGACCATCGCGGCCATCCCCCTTTTTCTCCTCCTCTCGCTCCTGCCGCTGTATGTGTATCTCCCCTGCGTGCTGGGCATCGGCCTTGCGGCCTGCTGGGCCGCGGGGCGGGCCGAGGTAATCTTTCAGGAGCAGGACAACCGGCGCATCGTCATCGATGAGGTCGTGGGGTTATTGGTCACCATGGCGGCCGTGCCGCTCACCTGGCATTATCTCCTCGCCGGGTTTTTGCTCTTTCGTATCTTTGACGTCCTCAAGCCGCCCCCTATCCGACTCATAGAACGCACGGTCAAAGGAGGTTATGGGGTGGTGCTCGACGACGTGCTGGCCGGCATCTACGCCCAGATCTCCCTGCGTATCCTTGCCATCTTCTTTCCCTTAGCTTCATAATGCAGTAGTATGGGCAGGGGTAATATACATAAGAAAGGAGCAATCATGAAAGATGTCGTCATCGTTTCTGGATGCCGTACCGCTATCGGGGCCTTTGGGGGGAGCCTGAGGGATTCAAACGGCGCCGTTATCGGAAGCGTCGCTATGAAAGAAGCGATCAAGCGCGCCGGCATTGAGGCCGGCATGATCGATGATGTACGCTTCGGATGTTGTCAGGGGCCGACCGATGCCCTCAACGTGGCCCGCGTCTGCGCCCTGATGGCCGGCATACCCGATTCGATTACCGCGGTCACCATCAACCGGGTCTGCATCTCGGGCATGGAGGCGGTCATCTCGGGGATGGCCATGATCCAGGCCGGGATGGCAGATATCATACTGGCGGGAGGGGTTGAGCACATGTCCGGCGTGCCCTATACCGTGGAGAATGCCCGCTGGGGGTGCCGGCTTCAAGATCACGTCTTTGTGGACGCCTTGATCCACGCCCTGCATTGCGGATCACACATGATCCCGCATCCCGAAGACGGCCCGGTGAAAGAGGGGATGCCCCTGGAGCTGTTCAAGGGGAAACCGTACATCATGGGGCACACCGCCGAGTTCATCGCCCAAATGCACAACATCAGCCGCGAGGAGATGGACGAGGTCGCCCTCAGGAGCCATAACAATGCGGAGCGGGCGACGGTGGAGGGGGATTTCACAGAAGAGATCGTCCCCATGGAGATACCGCAGAAAAAGGGGAAGCCCCCGATTATCTTCGACAAGGACGAGCACTTCCGCCCCGGACTGACCATGGAGCAGCTGGCCAAGCTCCCGCCGGCCTTTATCCCCGATATCGGCAAGGTCACCGCCGGCAATTCCTCCGGCATCAATGACGGCGCCAGCGCGGTCGTCATTATGTCCGCGGATAAGGCCAAGGAGCTGGGCATTAAGCCCCTGGCGCGGATTAGGGCCACAGGCCGGGGGGCCTGCCATCCCTCGGTCATGGGCCTCAGCCCTGTCCCGGCGGTGAGGGACCTGCTCGCCAGGCATCCCAATTTCAAGCTGGAGGACTTCGAACTCATCGAGCTCAATGAGGCCTTTGCCGCCCAATACCTGGGGTGTGAGCGGGAATTGGGCATCAACCGGGAGATCACCAACGTCAACGGCTCCGGCATCGGGCTGGGGCACCCGGTGGGCGCCACCGGGTGCCGCATCATGGTCACCCTGATGTATGCCATGAAGCATCACGGCAAGAGCCTGGGCCTCGCCACCCTGTGCGGAGGGGGCGGGGTGTCCATGGCCTGTGTGCTTGAGATGATGTAAAAAAGCTTCTCTCTAATCCAGGGCCTGGGACAGGGGGACGATCTCGATCCCCTGCGCCTTGATTTTTGGGATCATCTCCTTGAGCACAGTGACGGTTGAAGGATAGGGGTGGCATATCCCGATGGCCTTTCCGTCCTTCCTGGCGATGCGGATCAATTGTTCCACCTGGGCCGTGATGTCCTTCGCCCCGGTTTCGTTATCCAAAAAGACGTCCCGTTCGGCCGTTCTCAGGGCCAACGACCGGGCGATCCGATAGCCGGTGCTGTTGGATGTAGTGCGGCTGTCGAGGAAGAAGAGTCCGCGCCCTTTTAATTCCTCCAGCACGAGCCGCACCTTCTCACCATGCTCCATGAATCTCGATCCCATGTGGTTGTTGACCCCGGCGATATAGGGGACCGCGTCGAGGTCCTTGCGCAGCTGGCGCACAAGCTCTTTGTCGCCCATGGCGACGAAGAGGGCCCCTGTGCCCGGATCCTTGAGGGGAAACCCCCGAGGTTCCAGGGGGAGGTGGAGGATGACCTCCCTGCCTTCAGCATGGGCCGTTTTGGCGATGCGGCGGGAATGGGTCTGCAGGGGCAGGATGGAGAAGGTCAGGGGGGCGTCCAGGCTCAGGAGCTCTTCGGCGATTCGCCGGTCCTGGCCGAGGTCGTCCACCACGATGGCGATGCGGGGCGGTGGGGGTTTCAGCAGAGGGGGGCGCAAGATCAGGTGGTGGGCCAGGAGGTTGTCCACCATTACCTTGACCTCCCACGTCCCGTCTGGGGCCTTCGCATCGGTGAGGGTCGCCCCTCGGCAGGCCTCCCGAATCCTTTGGGCCAGCGGGGAGGTGACCTCCTGCGGCTCTACGCCTGAGGGGAGCGTTACCTCCCAGCGCGAGAGGGTCCAGGTCTTTTCCGCCTTCCGGCGCGTCTCGCCCCGCTTGTGGATCGCCCCGGGGGGTATCTCCAGTTGGGCGAGACGGTCCTGGATGAGCTGATCCACGCATTGCACCCGCTCGGTGAAGGGAGGCGGCTGCCGGTAGTGGATATAGAGGATGAGGCCCAGAAGGACCGCGAAGAAGGCGAGGAACTTGAAAAAGAGGGGGATCTTTCTCCCCCCCTTTCGTCGCTTCCTGGAAGGAGCTCTCCTTCTCGCGGTGGGCCTGCGCCTGACGGATGCCATGTGGGGATAGCGGCCTTGTGCGTCCTACCGCTTATTTGGCCTCCGTATGCAGATATTTTTGAAAGATGCTCATCCCTTTCAGCTGTTCCAGGGCCCTGTCCCGTTCGATATCTTCTTCGGGCGTCTTTTCCGTTGGTGTAATCGGTGCCTTTGCAGCTGGCTCCGTCTTCAAGGGGATATCCGGTTCAATCCCCTTCTCGTGGATGGAGCGGTTGTTGGGGGTGTAATAGAGGGCTGTGGTCAGCCTGATACCAGAGTGGTCGTCCAAGGGGATGATGGTCTGCACCGAGCCCTTGCCGAAGGTCTTGGATCCCATGATCACCGCCCTGCCGTAATCTTGGAGGGCCCCTGTCACGATCTCCGAGGCGCTGGCGCTGCCTTGATTGACCAGGACGACTATCGGCCACGGGGGCATGGTCCCCTCTTGGTGGGCGTTAAAGCTCGTCCGTTCCTCCTCGTTCCTCCCCTTGATGGAGACGATGACCCCGCTGTCCAGGAAGAGGTCCGACACCTCCACCGCCTGATCGAGGAGCCCTCCGGGATTGTTCCTCAGGTCCAGGACGAGGCCTTTGAGTCCGCCGGGATTTTCCCGCTGCAGTGCAGCGAGGGCGCGCGCGGCATCTGCGCCGGTATTTTGCTGAAACTGGGATATCCGGAGGTACCCATATCCCTCTTCCAGGGTCTTGGATTTGACGCTCTGGATCTTGATGATATCCCGGGTGATGGTGATATCTTGCATCTGGGACACCCCTTCGCGGAGGATGGTGATGGTGACCTGGGTTCCCTTTGGTCCCCGCAGCCTCTTCACGCACTCCATGAGACTCAACCCCTTGGTCGATTCCTCATTGATCTTGATGATTCTGTCTCCCGCCTTGACCCCGGCTCGATAAGCGGGGGTGTCCTCGATGGGGGCGATGACCATCAGGATCCTGTCCTTCATAGCGATCTCTATCCCCAGCCCGCCGAAGCTCCCCTTGGTTTCCACCTGAAGTTCCCGGTACATATCGGGGTCGAGGTAGGCGGAGTGGGGGTCGAGACTGTTGAGCATTCCCTCGATCGCCCCGGTGATGAGATCTTCCGTCTTGACATCCTCCACATAGTTCTTTTTGATTATCTCCAAGATGTCGGTGAACGTCTTCAGCCTTTCGTAGGTCTTGTTCGAGAGGGCCGAGACGTTGCGGACACAGACCCCCCCCACGAATATGCCGAAGACGAATCCGAGCACTATCAACCACCCTATCGCTACCTTTTTGTTCTTGACCATACTTGCCTCCTGTGCATTATCTGTTGTGCGCCCTCCCTTAGTGTGACAGGGCCAGCCACGTTGTAGGATTTTCGGCCTTGCCGTGGTATCTGATCTCAAAGTATAGCATGGGGCCCTCGATAGACGCCGTGCTCCCCACCAGGGCCACCACCTCGCCCGTACTCACCTCGTCACCCACCTTCTTGAGGAGACGAGAGGCGTGGGCGGCAACGGTGTGGTACCCCCCTCCATGATCGATAATCAGCAGGTTCCCGTATCCCTTGAACCACCCCGCATAGGCTACCTTCCCCTTGAAGATCGCCCGAATCTTGGTCCCTTCCGGGGCCTTGATCCCTATACCCCGTTCCCTCCCCTTGGGTGAGAAGATATCCCCCTGGGCCGGAATAGGGAGCTTGCCCCGCAGGGCCTTAAAGCCCGCACTCCTGAGGACAGCCGCCTTGACCGTCAGCTGGTGAATCAGGGCGCGCAAGTCCTTCTCCCGCTCCCGTAACTCGACCACGGCCTTCTCATAGGCCGCACGCTCCTTTTTTACGGAGGCCAACAGGACGGCCTTTTTGCGTTTGTCCCCCTCTATCTCCTTCTTTTTGGCCCCTACCGCACCCCTTTTCTGCTCCAGGGCCCGAGATTCTTCTATTAAGCTCTGCCGCTTCTTTTCTTTTTCATCAATGCCCCGCTGATACGCCTTCAGGAGCTGCAAATCGTTCTCCGCCACCAGTTGGAAGGCCTTGTACCTCCTCAGGACATCGCTGTAATCATCGGCGGAAAAGAGGACCCGGACCGCCCCCACCCGATGGAGTTTGTACATGGCCCGTACCCTGGATTGAAACTGCTCGTCAAAAACGGCTAGGCCGGCCTCCAGCCGGGCGACCTCTTCTTCCTGATGGGCCACGTCCTTCTCCAACTCTTTCATTTCGGCGTCCAGTTTTCTGAGCTCCTTCTTTTTCCCTTCGAGCTTGCGCCCGATTGTGTCGAGGGTGTCGGTGATTCGCTTTTCCTCCCACCACTTCCGCTTGATCTTTTTTTTCTTTTCTTTGAGCTCTTTCTCTACCTCTGAGAGGGCCCCTTTTTTCTTCTGAATGCTCTGTTCCAGTTCCTTCACCCCCTTGGCCTGAGCAGGGGGAGGGAGGAGCAAGGCGACGGCAAAGAGTGCGACGAGGATCTTTATGTTCTTATATCCCACCGGCCTTCCTCAGCGAGAAGAGTCCTCCCAGCAGACCCGCGGCCACCCCAATCCCCAGGATCCAGGCGATCATGTGGGGGGGGAGGAAGCTCAGACGCAGCTGGCCGAAATAGAAGCTTAGGTAGGGGGCAACCTTGGAGGAGAAGACGTGGAAAAGGACGAGGAGCAGCAGGATGGAGCCCCCTGCACCCACGAGCCCCTGGAGCCCCCCTTCCAGGTAAAAGGGGAGTTTGACAAAGGCGTCCGTAGCCCCCACCAGCTTCAAGATCTCGATTTCACCCCGTTTGTTGTAGAGGGTGAGGCGGACGGTGTTGGCGGTAACTGAGACGATGATGGCCACCAGGACCCCCCCGAGGACCCACACCCCCCACCTGAGGGTGTAGAGGATGAGGGATAACCGCTCCAGCCACACACCGCCGTATTGCACCTCCTCTACCTCTTTGATACCGTCGAGTCTCGCCGCCAGAGTCCGTATGCGCTCCGGCGTCCTGAAGCGCTCCTGCACGGTGATCTCAAAGGATGCCGGGAATATTCCTTCCTTCAATCCCTTCAATACCCCCCCATAGCCGGCGAGGTCCCGTTCAAAGGACTCCTTGGCCGTGCGTTGCGAGACATACCGTACTTCATGGATCCCCTCTATCATGCGGAGTTCTTTTGTCAGGGGGGGAATGCGTTCTTCCCCTATCCCGTCCTTGAGATAGAGGATGATCTGCACCTTTTTCTCCCAGGCCTCCAGGACGGAGGCGAAGTTGAGGGGGAGGAGCAGAAACGAGGCGAAGAGGAAGAAGGCAACGGCGATCGTCCCTATGCTTAAGAGATGGGCAGGCCCATTCTCTTTCATAATTCCAAAGCCCCTGCGTAGGATGAACAGTGCGCCCATACCGCCCTTTACGCCGCCACCCGCCCCCGGTACAGGGGGATGGTCCTTTTGTTGTATTGAGCCACCAGGCCGGTATTGTGGGTGGCCACCACCACCGTCGTCCCCAAGGCGTTGACCTTTTCCAACAGATCCATTATCTCCATCGTGAGGTCGGGGTCCAAGTTGCCGGTGGGCTCGTCCGCCAAGATGATAGCGGGGGTATTGAGCAGGGCACGGGCGATGGCCACCCGCTGCTGCTCACCCCCCGACAGTTTCAGGGGGAGTTGTTTCAACACCCAGTCCTCCAACCCTACTACCCGCAAGACCTGTCTGACCCGCTTGGGGATCTCTCGCTTATTGTGCCCCACGGCGCGGAGGACCAGGGCGATATTGTCATAGACGGTCTTATGGTTCAAGAGCTTGAAATCCTGAAAAACGAATCCTATCTCCCTGCGGAGGGCGGGAATCTGGGAGTGTCTGAGCCTAGCTACATTCCTTTTGTTGACCACGATCTCTCCCTGGTCCGGCCGCTCGGCGCGGATGATCAGTTTCAGCAGCGTCGTCTTCCCCGCCCCACTGGGGCCGGTGACAAAGACGAATTCGCCCTGCTCTATCTTGAAGCTGATATTGGCCAGCGCCCGGATATTCCCCGGATACGTCTTGTAGACCCGGAAAAATTGGATCATGGAACCGCCCGTATCCAAACCCGCATGAGAAGGTGCTCCGGCCGCCTGCATAATACAAGATACCATGTTCTCAGGATGGGTTCAAGGATTCGGTGGCTTTGCTCATTGCTTCTCCATTTCTTCGAGCGCCTGCTCGACCGCCTTCGCCAGCATCTTGTTGGTCTTTCGCTCGGCAAATGAGCGGGAGAAGGTCACCCGCTCGTATGAAAAGGAGAGCTCAACGGTATTTTCATAGATACTTTTTTGTTCTTTGACATCCCCAACCCCTACGATGAGCTTGAGCTTGCAATCGTAGGTGACCTTTATACCCTCGGCCCACGCATTGACTGAGAGCTCTTCAATGGAGCCGCCGACGACCAGGTCTCCCCACGCGGGACGGATCGTTTCGGGGCGCAGGTCCCACTCCCCGGGCTCCCCGCGCACGGTGTAGCCTTTTTTGCAGAGATATGTCTCAAAGGCCCGGGCGACGTTCGTCGCGGGATCCCCCTTGGACGAGACAAAGGGGATGACCTTGTCGTCGTTATCTACCCATTGGCCGAGGGTCGCCCGGTCGGCTACGTCTCTGTTGTCCGCGAAGGCGGCGACGGTGATGACGTTCTCCGTGCGTTCAGCGCTCGCTTGAGGCACTTCCCCTTCGGGGACATAGCGCAGATGAATGGGATAGTGGGTTATGGGGGCGCAGGCGAAGGTGAAGATCACGGCGCCCATGACTATCCCAACGATCTTTTTCATAGTTATCCCTCCTTTGGTTTTACCGGATTTACCCCTGCCGAGGTGTTTCGCTTGCGGTCTGGTCCGATTTCGAGTATAGAATAGAACGAGGAATGGGGTCAAGGACAATGCCCGCACCGGGCACGAGACGCACACCAACTTCCCGTGATGCCTGCCGTGAGCCGGGGGTCATCCAGCTGCGGCCCTGAGGAGATGCCCAGGAAGGCGCATATGGTAATCCAGTTGCTTATAGTTGCAGCCGTCTTCTGCACCGCTGTGGCGGTCGCGGCCTACCTGTTCCAGCGTCGGATGCTGTACTTTCCCGATCGCGCGCGGCCGTCGGAGGAGCAGTGCCGCACCGCGGGTCTGCGCTTTTGGCCCGAGGCAGGTGATGGGTACCGGGGCTTTATCGGCGCGGCGGAGCCTGCCGGGGCCGAGGGGCTGATCGTGGTCTTTCACGGCAATGCCGGGGCCGCGTGGAACCGCGACTACTACGTGCACGCCCTGGGGCCGTTGGGGTATCGCGTGGTGGTGGCCGAGTATCCGGGGTACGGCGGGCGCGGGGGGCGATGGGGCGAGCGGCAATTCGTCCGGGACGCTGCGGAGACGGTGCGGATCGCCCACCAGGCCTTCGGGGGTCCGGTGTTCCTGTGGGGGGAGTCCTTGGGGTGCGGGGTGGCGGCGGCGGTTGCCGCCGATCCGCCGGTGCCGGTTCAGGGGGTGGTTATGATAACGCCGTGGGATTCCTTGCCGGAGCTGGCCCAGACACTCTATCGCTACCTTCCGGCCCGGCGGTTCATGCGCGACCGATATGACAACATCCGCAATCTCCAATCGTACCGCAATCCCGTTGCCGTGGTGGTGGCCGAGCGGGATGAGATCATCCCTGCCGGACATTCCATGCGGCTCTACGATGCCCTGGCAGGGCCCAAGCGGCTGTGGGTCTTCAAGGGCGTGGGGCACAACACCTGGCCCACCGGGCCGAACGAGGGATGGTGGCGCGAGGTCACGGCGTTTACCTCGGGCAAACAAAGGTAATCTGTGATGGGGACAGGGGGTCGAAGGGTTGACAGACACGCTGCATTCATTTCATAATTTTAATACTAAACCTAGTTTGTAGCAGTAAGTTGTTGCATCATCGTAGTATAATCTCAGATTAAGTGAAGAGAGGAGGAGAGCGATGAACTACGTATTTTTCGCGGTAGCTGCCTACATCTTCATGAGGGCGTTCGAGGTGATCTTCTCGGAGCACCAAAAGAAGCAATGGTACAAAAATGCCTCCCGCATCATCGGGGTTATCGTGCTCTACACCGCCATCGCGGCGATGCTGGTATTCTACTTCGAGAAGCTCCGCCTCCTGGGCTTCGAGGGGTGATAACAAAGAGGTCATCCGCACTGGTGCGTGGCCTCAAGCAGACGAAGGGGATGTGACATGGCGCGGAAGAAGGCGCGCACGGAGGCAGAGAGAGAACACATCCTTGCAGAGGGCCGGCGCGAGCAAGAGCGGCGGCTGAAGTCCTATCGGGAGCAGGCGCTCAGGATGTTCCCGTGGGTCTGTGCGCATTGCGGGCGCGAATTCTCGGGCAAGAGACTGCGCGAGCTTACGGTCCACCACAAAGATCACGACCACGACAACAACCCCCCCGACGGCAGCAACTGGGAGCTGTTGTGCATCTACTGTCACGACCATGAGCACTCCAAGTACCTGGAAGAGGAGTGGTACGACGAGACGAAGCCGGGGGGCGAGAAAGAGCCCCCTGCCACCTACCGCCCCTTCGCCGATCTCGATGCCCTGTTGAAGGATAAAAAGAAAAAGGGCGGCTGATCCTATTGGGGATCAGAAACAGAAGCTTTGATGGGGGTGAAGCAGAGGGTATTTTCCCTTTAATAAAGCTGCATAGAAACAGGATGATTTAAGGAATAGCATGATGTCTTTGATTCCAGCGTTCAAGCTCGGGTGGTGTAATGGATGGGTAGGGACTATTCTGCTCATGCTGACCATGCTTATTCTGTTCATCTCACAGAAGAAAGCCACTAAGCGGGCCATGGATATGTCCGCATATACCGTGAGAGAAAAAATTCGGAATGTTGTGACTACCCTCATCTTTTTCGGGGCGGTTCTTTATTCAATCGGCGTACCCCTCCAATGGGGAACGCCGTGGTTTTATGTAGGATCGATTGTGTATGTGTGTGGATGCATTCCGTATATTATAAGCACCGTCAATTTTGCCGCTACCCCCCTCGATGAGCCGATCGTTAACGGCGTTTATAGAATATCCCGCAACCCCATGTATTTTTTCTCAGCACTGATACTGCTCGGTATTGGCATTGCCGGTGCCTCGTGGCTCATGATAGCGCTTGTTATCTTGTATGTTGTCGTAAATCATTCTACTGTTCTGGCAGAGGAACGGTTTTGTTCCGAGAAATATGGCGAGCCCTATCGCACATATATGAAAAATGTTCCGCGTTATTTGCTGTTTTTCTAATATGCAGGATAATCTAAAAAAGGGGTATGATAGAGGGGATCGAGCATTGGAGACAGGCCAGCCAAAGACGCGAACCGTTTTCCGTTATGTAATGCGCTATGTATTCCCTGACATGATAGCATGACCGTATACGTCTTCTTCCTGGTGCTCATCTCGGCCTTCAGCCATGCCGCGTGGAACTTTGCGGCGCGCAAGGCGGCCGGAAGCCTGATGGCGCTCTGGCTCGGTCTGTGGGTGGGATGTGCGGTCATTTCCCCCGGTGCGATAGGTATCATCGTCCACAACGGGTTTCGCGAAACGGCGTCGCTGCCGGGGGTCATCTGCATAGCCGCCACCGGCCTGATTCATACGGTATATTTCCGTCTGCTGGCGGCCGGCTATGAGGCCGGTGAGATCTCGCTCGTCTATCCCATCGCGCGCGGCTCCGGCATCGCCCTCACGGCGATCTTGGCCGGGTTGCTCCTCAAGGAGCAGCTTACCCTTCCGGGGGCAATCGGCATCGGCCTGATCTGTGCGGGCATCATTTCCTTGGGGGCGGGTACACGCAACAGGGTAGGAGATACTAAAGCAATAGCATTGGCATTGTGCATCGGGGCCTCGATTGTTGCGTATTCGTTGGTCGACAAGACCGGCGTCAGGTATACCCATCCCGTGGTATATCTCTGGGCGATGTGCCTCATCGCAGGCGTTGGCCTGACACCGGTGCTTATCAGGCGTTACCGAGGGCAGTTCCGGCAGGCAGCACGGCGATACCTGGGATATGCCGTCGTCATCGGTGTCGGAGCAGTGGGGACGTATCTGCTGATTCTGTTCGCCTTTACCAGGGGGCCTGTCGGCTACATTGTCGCTGTGCGGGAATTCGCCGTCGTCCTGGGGGCGCTCGCCGGTATCGTCTTTTTAAAAGAGCGCTTTACCCTTGTGAAGGCACTGGCGATTTGCCTTATCGTTATCGGCATTATCGGTATTAAGCTGGGCTAGCTGAGTTCAGCTTTGATGGTGGGTGAGGCAGGGGGGTATTGTATCCGGATTCCCATATCACATATATAAGAACCTCTTGACTTCTGTATGCTTTTGTGTACAATGTATTACAACAGCATCAGGAGGTGTCTCATGAGTACAGCAATATCGGTCAGGCTCCCCAAGGACCTTGCGGATCAGCTCGATACCGTGGCCAAAGAAACGGAAAGGCCTCGCTCGTATATCATCCAGAAGGCCCTCGAATCCTATATCGAGGACTACGCAGATCTCCAGGTGGCCCTGGACCGGCTCCATGACAAGACAGATCCGGTTATTTCGGGCACAGAGCTGAGGAAATCGCTTGGCTTATAATATTGTCTACAAGAAATCGGTCCAGCGTGATTTGAAAAAGGTGCCCAAGGCGGAGGCTGATCGCATCTTGAATGAAATCGAACAGGAGCTTTCCACGAATGCTGATGCCTATCCGGTGCTCAAGGGCCAGTTTGCAGGCCTCAGAAAATATCGCATCGGTGACTACCGGGTAATCTATGCCATTATAGGGGATGATTGCCTCGTCCTGAGAATAGGGCACCGGAAAGAAGTTTATAAGAGAGGACTTTAATTTTTTTGGGGGGTAGGAACGGCGGGATGTCTCGAGGTGAGCATGTCCCCATTGCACCAGGCGTTTTTTTAAAATCTCTTTTCCGGCGAGGGAGACACGTATGGCATCTGTGAATACCGCGAGCAATGCCGCACCTGGAATTTCCATACGGCGCTGGTCCTCCCTCGCCGTCGCAGGATTCTCCGTGCACATAGCCATCCTCATAGTATTGCACGTTCTGTGCCCTGAATTCGATCCGCTCAGACAATTCATGAGTGAGTATGCAGTTGGCGATTATGGGTGGCTTCTGACCATTGCATTAGTTGCCGTCGTCATCGGCTGCGCAGCGCTGACCATTGTCGTATATCGTGCGTATCCACCGCCTTTCAGATCGCGGATCGGTGTGCTCTGTTTAGGGGTCGCGTCGCTGGCAAGCCTGCTGGTTATCTTTCCTGTGGATATGCAGCCGTTGGATCTTCGGGGCGAGACTTTGACTACAAACGTCCGCATTCACTTGTTTGGCGGATTCGTTGCTGTCCTGGCTATCTTTGCAGCAATGTTTTTCATTTCAATACGATTGACACGATATGATCTGCTCACCGGCCCCTACCGCATGCTACTGGTACTGGCAATTCTCGCGCCCATCTTTTTTCTCGCGCAGCTATTCATTTTTGACATACTGCTTGGATTGGTAGGGTTGGCGCAGCGTATCCTTGTCGCGATTATACAGACATGGCTGATCGTCACGTCATACGGCATACGGTCGGGAGCCATAACGCCGGAATAAGAGCGCGAGCTGTGCCGCTTGATCTTTGATTGGGATTGGAACAGGGGTTATTTTTCCGTAAAATAAAACTGCTTAGAGGCAGGATATCCTAAGTGTAAATGACATAAAATAGAGTCTGGAGCAAGAGGATATGTCAGCTACTTCACCCTTGGCCATTATCGTTTACGTGATATTTGTGATTCTTGTTGTTTCGGCAATCGTTCGACGCTTGACCACGGAAAAGCAAATTGCCGCCATACTGCGGACACCCCCTCGCAATATAACCCGAACCATAAACTCCTATCGCAAGATCGTAAGCATGTATAAAGTTCTCATCGTGGCCTATGTCGTCCTCATTCCTTTATTGATCTATCTGTATTTCAATCGTGAACAAGGGGAATGG
>CAZMFG010000053.1:0-13425 GCA_964565525.1 uncultured Thermodesulfobacteriota bacterium | reverse complement strand
CGGCTGGGGGTAGAGTATCGACGCACCAGGGATCAGGTGGAAGAACTCAATACGGCACTCCTGATTCGTATCATCGATCCCCTCGATTTTTACTTCGCCTATCGGCACAACCTCCGCGATCAAATCAGGATAGAGACGATCTACGGCCTGGATTACCGCCACCAGTGCTGGGAGATATCCCTCAGGGTAAACGACATAAACCGCTCCCCTGATCGGTTGCGGGACAAGGAGATTAAAGTAATGGTCTACATCACCCTTACCGGACTAGGGGAGTTTCGTATCCAATAAGGAGCTGAGAGAATGAAGGGGATCATACTGGCCGGTGGTCTGGGGACGCGCATGTATCCCTTGACCAAGATTACCAACAAGCACCTCTTGCCGGTCTACGATAAACCGATGATCTACTATCCGCTGCAGGCCTTGGTCAACGCCGGGATAGAGGATATCCTCCTCGTCACCGGCGGAAACTATGCCGGGGACTTCCTCAGGCTTCTCGGCAACGGCCATGAATTCGGCCTCCAACACATCAACTACACCTATCAAGAGGGGGAAGGGGGGATCGCCGCGGCCCTCAGTTTGGCGGAGTTCTTTGCCGATAAAGACAAGATATGTGTTATCCTAGGGGACAACGTCATTGAGAAGAACATCCGTAAGGCGGTGGAGACTTTTGACCGCCAAAAAGAAGGGGCCATGATCATGCTCAAGGAGGTCCCCGACCCCCAGCGTTTCGGAGTGCCCGCCTTAAAGGGAGACAAAATTATAAAGATCGAGGAAAAGCCCCAGACCCCTCAATCACCCTATGCGGTAACGGGTATCTATATGTACGACAACCGGGTCTTTGACATCATCAAGACCTTGAAGCCGTCGGGGCGCGGTGAGTTGGAGATAACCGATGTGAACAACGCCTATATTGAGCAAGGTCAATTGGCCTGGGAAATTCTGGATGGGTGGTGGACGGATGCGGGGACATTCGAATCCCTCCTGCGGGCCAGTCAGCTGGTGGCCGAGACCGGTGCAAATAAAATGGATGAGGTGTGACGATGATAGACGGGGTACGAGTCAAAAAACTGCGGGTCATCCCCGACGAACGGGGGAGGCTCATGGAGGTCTTGCGCAATGATGATGAGCTCTTTCAGCGGTTCGGGCAGGTCTATATGACCACCACGTACCCCACTGTGGTCAAGGCATGGCACTACCACAAGATCCAGACCGATAATGTGACGGTGGTGAAGGGTATGCTCAAACTGGTCCTCTATGATCCGCGGGATGGTTCACCCACCAAGGGTGAGATCAACGAGTTCTTTGTCGGTGAGCACAATCCGCTGTTAGTGCAGATTCCCAACGGTGTCTATCACGGCTGGATGTGTATTAGCGAGACGGAGGCGATAGCCGTCAATATTCCCACCGAGGCATACAACCGGGAAAATCCGGATGAGCATCGTCTCCACCCCCACGAGAACGATATACCCTACGAGTGGGCGCGAAAAGATGGTTGAGGGAAAGACCATCCTGGTAACCGGCGGCTGCGGCTTTATCGGCAGTAATTTTATTCACTATGTCCTGGCCCACTATCCAAATTATCGCATCATCAACCTGGACAAGTTGACCTATTGCGGCAACCTCGATAATCTCTGCGAGGTGGCGCATCAACCCAACCTTGTCTTTGTCAAGGGGGATATCGCAGACAGAGAACAGGTTATGGGGATCCTGCACAATGAGCGCATCGATTGTATCGTCAACTTTGCGGCTGAATCACACGTCGATCGGAGCATCGAGGACCCCCATCTTTTTCTGCGGACCAATGTCTTGGGTACCCAGATCTTATTGGAAGGGGCGCGAGAGAAGAAAGTACCCCGCTTCATCCAGATATCCACCGACGAGGTCTATGGTTCCCTCGGCCCTGATGGTTATTTTACCGAGACCACCTATCTCACTCCCAACAGCCCCTATGCCGCGAGCAAGACCGCTGCAGACCTCATGGTGAGGGCCTATGTCAAGACCTACGGGATTGAAGCCATCATCACTCGTTGCTCCAATAACTTCGGGCCGTATCAATTCCCTGAAAAGCTGATCCCTTTGATGGTTAGTAATGCCATGGAGGATAGAGAGCTTCCTGTTTACGGTGATGGGCTCAATGTCAGGGACTGGATATACGTCGAGGACCATTGTCGAGCCCTCGATGTCATCCTCCACCGCGGTACAAGCGGGGAGGTATACAATATCGGCGGGGCAAACGAGCGGACAAACCTCGAGGTGGTCCGGACCATCCTCGAAATTGTGGGGAAACCGGAATCCCTGATTCGCTTCGTTAAGGATCGGCCCGGGCACGACCGCAGATATGCCATGGATTTTTCCAAACTCAAAAAAGACCTGGGCTGGGAGCCCACGGTGTCTTTTGAAGAAGGGATAAAGAAGACCGTCACGTGGTATGTCGAGCACCAAGCATGGTGGCAGCGGATCAAAACCGGAGAATATCTAGAGTACTATGAGCGGATGTATGGGAATAGGTGACAAGAAGGGTAGGATCCTTTTTCTTTTACTTCAAAACAACCTTACATCATCTTTGAACACCGCGAGCCTTGTGAGGCGGGCACGTAATCCATAAAAATTTCTCTGGGGAATGGGGTGGAGAGTTTTTAAGCTAAGATCTTCATCCCATGGCCCACAGGAGGGGAATATGGCATTTAAGGAGATTCTCTATAGCATCGAGGGTCAGGTTGCTATCATTACTCTGAATCGGCCTGAGAGGATGAATGCCCTGACGATGATTACCCATCAAGAGTTAGAGCAGGCCATCACCGATGCTGACCAAGATGATAACGTAAGGGTGATTGTGATCACCGGCGTCGGGAAGGGATTTTGTTCCGGGGACGATGTGCAGAATATATTTTTGGACCCCGAAGATAATCTTAGGAGAGAAAAGCAAGCCCGGCTTCAAATCGTGCAAAGGAAGAGGCATTCGATGGGCGGAGCGCACCGCCTGGTGGAAATCAACAAACCTTCCATAGCAGCGGTCAACGGTGCAGCCGTCGGTTACGGGTGTGATATGAGCCTCATGTGTCATTTGCGGATCGCCTCGGAAAAGGCTCGTTTCGGGGAGGTGTTTCTCCGGGTGGGTTTGATTCCGGACGCCGCCATGATTCTTCTACCCCGGTTGGTGGGGACCGCGAAGGCGTATGAGATGATCCTGACAACGGATATCATCGACGCGAAAGAGGCGGAGCGAATCGGTTTGGTCAACAAAGTGGTGCCGCATGAGCAGTTAATGGACGCAACGATGGAATTGGCCAATAACATAGCTGCGAAACCGCCCATCTCCGTCCGTTTGGCGATCGAGGGGGTTCGAAGAGGGATGAATTTGCCTTTGCCTGAATATATGGAGTGGCATGCCCAGGCCTTCATGGTTTGTGCGGAAACGGAAGATCATATTGAAGGTTCCAAGGCCTTTCTTGAGAAGCGGCAGCCTGTATTCAAAGGAAAATAAAAAGTAGAAATCATAAAAAGGAGGACACTATGTTAAAGACTCGATTCACGGAGATGCTGGGTATAAAGCATCCCGTTATGCTGGCTGGAATGAACTGGGTTACGACCCCCAAACTGGTAGCGGCTGTGAGCAACGCAGGGGGGGTGGGTATTTTTGCCACCGCTGCCTGTACCCCTGAGGAAACGCGCAAAAATATTCGGGAGATCAGAAAACTCACCGACAAACCGTTTGGGATAAACCAGATCCTGATTGGCCCTGGGGCGAAGGAGAATATCGAGGTCGCCATAGATGAAAAGGTCCCCATCATCAATTATTCGTTGGGAAAACCCTGGTTCATCGATCAAGTACACGCCTATGGAGGGAAGGTGATGGGAACTATCGCCATTGCCAGACACGCCGTGCGGGCGGCGCAAATGGGGTGCGACATGCTCGCCATAACCGGCCACGAGGCAGCGGCACACGGAGATGTGGCGACCTCGATGGTCTTGATCCCCCTCGTGGCCAGTCAGGTAAAGATCCCCCTGATCGCCGCAGGAGGGTTTTATGACGGCAGGGGGCTGGCCGCAGCCTTGGTACTGGGAGCGGATGCGATTTCTATGGGCACGCGGTTTATGCTGACAAAGGAAAGTAATGTCCACGAGAATTTCAAGCAACTCTGTCTCAAGGCGACCGAACAAGATACCTTGTACAGCGATGTCTTCGATGGAATGCCGGGGAGGGCGTTAAAAAGCCCTGGCGCTGAGGCCATGATGACGAAGGGATTCCCGCTGCTGCAATCGGTGAAGAGTGCCTTGGAGGTCAAGCGGATTCTGAATCTTTCGTTCGGGAAATTCGTCGGCCTCAGCTGGAGCATGATGACATCTGAGGAGGGGAAGGGGCTGCTGATCCAAGCCCGCTCCGCAAATGGGGCGATCCATCATCTCAAGGCGATCAATGAGGGAGATGAAAAGGAAGGGTTTTTATTTGCCGGACAGTCGGTGGGCGGCATTACCGATATATCCTCGTCTAAAGAGGTCATTGAACGGATCGTACAGGAAGCCGAGGAACAATTGAAAAAGGTAGGAAAAAGTATCGCTGCCTGAATTCAGGATCACTTCGCAATCTATTGTTCCCTCTTTTGGACCTGTTCAAATACCTTATCGGGATCAGCACCTCGCCGCGAGGGGTTGCTCGTAAGAATTCAGCCGAGGCGAAGAAAAAGAGAGAGGGAAATAATATTTGTTTAAGCCGAGGGTCTGTTTTCTATCAAAGCCCTTCTGAGGTCTCGTGGGCGCGTTTTGGTCATCTTTTTAAACAACCTGGTAAAGTGATTCTGGTTGCTAAAACCGCAGGCAAAGGCTATTTCGTTAATCGAAAACTCGCTCCTCCCTTCGAGCATCTGTATTGCTCGGGCAATTCGGACCTTATTGAGATACGTGGAGAATGTGGCGCCCAGTGTTTTTTTAAATGTCCGCTCAAGGCAAGAAACACTCATGCCAACCTCACGGGCAACGTGGGTAAGTCTGAGGGGTAGACAATAATTTCCATTGATATATCGTATCGCCTTGTTTATCCCATCCATTGTTTGATTAAGCGTTTCCCTCTCCCACCCATATTTTCTGCCTAAAGCGGATTCAATGCTCTGTTGCAATTCAGCTATCTTGAACGGTTTCTTAAGATAGTCGCTCGCACCGTATCTAAATACGGTAACTGCAAGATCCTCGGAACCGTAAGCAGTCATGATGATAACGGGCACTGAAGGGGCGACGAACTTTAAGACCTGTAGTAAGTCCGTGCAGGGGTCATCAGGTGTATGTTCGATGAGCACAAGATCGACATGGTTGTGAAAGAAAAATTCACAGGCTTTGTGTTTACTTCGCTCTATTACCAGGTACTCGTTTGTTACAGAGGCGATAAGTGACTGATAGTACTCTGCGACATGGGAATCTATGAGCAATATCGTATGTTTCTTTCCCATAACCTGTAAACTTTTCCTCTAATGACTAATATCTCACGTATGTGGTAGACCTTAAAAGGCCCTCCATACTGCCATTACGCTCAGGATTTATCCATAGAAGAAGTGGTACGCGATGGGTGCCTCTCGAGGTGGCAAGAGACACCTTGAGAGGCTAGATATAAAGATATTTTGGAATACCCCTTTTCATATCTCGTTTTCAGAATATGAGGTTTTTTTTAGGTATTAACCTACCCAAAGTTACGTAATGCTAATGTGGTTTTTAGGTATTGTCAACCCATAAGTTTTTTATTTCCTTGCGGTACACCGTGAAAAACTTCCAAAAGACTTCTGTGAATTATGTAGTAGTGAATTTAGACCTTTTAAGGAGCATAACATTACGATGCTGCCACCATGCTGTAACTGAGCCAATTAAACCGATAAGGGAGAGCACCATACCGATCTTTGCAGTGGTCGGAACATTACTGAGAAAGCCAGCGATAAAAACGGCTGTTCCGGCTATAAAGGTAAAGATCCCCACAATCTGTAAATATCTCCATATCTTACCCGATTCTAATACCGTATTCCTTGTGAATTCTACCCACCTTTTTTTGTCTTCGGCTTCCATTTCTTTAAGGAAAATGCCCGCTTCAAGATAATGCGAAGCCTCCCGTGCGCCAAAGTCATACCATATAATCTTCCCTCGTGCCCTGACTTGTTCTTTGTGGGGAGGTATAGTTATTTGCAACATTACCTCTTTGTTTTCCAGTGCGAGGTACGGAACCAAGTTTATCGGTTTTTCTCCCTCCCGTATAAAAAAAACCCCGTTCGTTAAGGCTACCTGCAGTTCCGTTGATAGGCCCACCGGGGAGATATTTCTTGTAGCTGTTTCGATTGTAGGGGGATCTTTGCTCATACCGAGCAGTTTGATATGCAGGGGCACAGCAATTTCCAACCGTTTAGTCCGCCGTCTGGTCTTGCGTCGCTTAAGCATGCTCCCCCCTTAATTTAATGGTAAAGTTATTTTAGCAATCCATCATAATGAAGTGTCAACCACAAATTCCCCCCAGCCGCAAAAAGGTGGAATCTTCGACAGAGGACGGAATAATTACAAAATTTTATCTCAAAAGCAATGAATATATAATAGCAAATTTTAGCAAAAATTCAAACGTAATCATACTTGCGAGCATAAGGGTGCGCGTGTACGCTGAGGTATGTATTGCACACTAGGGGTAGAGGACGTAGGGGAAGCATGTTAGATGAAGGTGGTGAACCAAAAGATTGTTATCAAATGATTATTACAGGAATAAAAGAACAAGTACAAGTATTAGGTTTTATATCATAAGCATTTATTATTATTTAATATTTTGTTATAAAATATTTGGAGCGGGCAACGGGACTCGAACCCGCGACCCCAAGCTTGGGAAGCTTGTGCTCTACCAACTGAGCTATGCCCGCTCAAAGATAACAATAAGTTATTCTTTTCGTTTTTGTCAATACCTCAAAAAGCACGGGGATCATCATTTAATGATCCCCGTTGTCGGCGTTGCATAACCCCTCCTTACTGTGAGCTTCGAGCGTTATTCCGCTTGGAGGCCTTCAAGGGGTTTATCTTCTTTGCGGTACCGTTGTTATTTTGTACCTTCTTGGCATGCGTTGCCAAGTTGCAGGTGCCACTGACCCATTTCAGTCGAGGTTCGCTGTAGCTATTGCAATAGAGGCCTGTGGGATATTCAACGATACGGTCGCACCCTTTGCATTGCTCAACTATAGGATGACACGTTCCTCCGTTGTAGGCGCAACCATTTTTCCCCATGAAGATGCACTCCTCCCCTGCCTTTATAGTTTGACAAACCATGGTTATCACCTCCCTTCTGGATAAGATATAAAAAAACCCGCCTCAGAACCACCTAAAGCGGGTTCTCTATGGCTGAAAGTGTCATGTATGTATCAATTCTGCCCTTATTTGTCAAGAAATTTTTGAAATGGATGTTTTAACGGTGCCTCGCGAAAAAATCTTTCCTGTTTGCTTTTTGGTGAATCAGAGAGGGCAATTCAACAATATTCTCTGTGGTGTCAGGTCCTCGAGGAGATTGAAGAGTGTTCCTTTTTTGGTCAAGAGGTGTTGCCACCCACTGATATGGACAATATGACGCCCCTGATGTTCCGCTACAATCTTTCTGATCCTGCCGGCCATGCTTCTCTCTCTCTTCTCCCAATCCTCATCCGTAGAGATAAGCTTTAGCCACGGCGATTGTCCTTCCGTGAACAAGAGCTTCTCGGCGTGTTTATACTCCCTCGTGACCGTTTCTTGGAGGGGCGTGGCTTCAAAGGTGATGACCTTCTGTAGGTTTTTCGGTGAGAGGAGTTCATCGATATGGCTCAGGAGCCGACGGGAAGAGGATGATAGATCAAGCAAATAGAGGGGTAGGCCGTGACGCAGGCTGTAAAATCTAGCCCCTTTGTATTCGAAGGGCAGGTCGATCAGGGCCGCGATCCCGCCGATCCCGGTGGACCTCAGGAGGCCCTTGAGATCGGCTATCCTCAAGGTCTCGGTCTCTCGGATCTCCGGCAAGCCCTGCAACAACTTTTTCGTGAGGATTTTTTTCCTTCTGCGGCGATAGGTTAGTCCGTACCTGCTGAACTCCAGGCTGATGACGTGGGGCTTGAGCCTTGCAAGGTCCTTACCGAGTCTTGTGAGTCCCTGGGGATCACGATGAACGGTCCCCAGGAGTGTTAGTGTAGCCATGGATAATACCTCACCGTAGAGGTATATGAGCTTTAAACTCTAGTCAAGATATTTATCCAGGGTATAATGTCTGTGGAGATAAGCTCTGCAGGGAAGAGACGAATTAATAATCATACTCGTCATGGGCAGAGGGGAGTGGCCAGGGTCGACAACAAAACAAGGGGGTTATAAGGAGAGGGATATCCATGAAAAACATGAGAATCGTTTTGGTTCGTCCTCAGGGGATGATGAACATCGGCTCCGTCGCCCGGGCCATGAAGAACGTCGGGCTTCAGGAATTGGCATTGGTGGATCCGGCCGGTCCCCCTCTGCACCCCGATGCCCTTGTCATGGCCGTACGGGCGCATGACATTTTAGGCGATGCCTTGATATTTTCCCGGTTGGTCGATGCCATTGCCGATTGTACCTGGGTAATCGGAACCACCAGGCGCAGGGGAAAGGGGAGGGAAGGGGTTATCGATTCGAGGCAGCTCGGAAACGAGATTTCGGAGATAATGCAACAAAACAAGGTGGCCGTGGTCTTCGGCCCCGAGGATAGGGGCTTGACCAACAGAGACCTCGATCTCTGCCAGCGCCTGGTAACCATTCCCACCCACGAAGAGTACGGTTCGCTCAACCTTGCCCAGTCCGTGATGATCATCTGTTACGAGCTCTTCCTGGCTGCCCGCCAGCGGGAGACTTCTTCTCAGATCCGGCGCATGGCCCCCTCGGAGGAGCTGGAAGGGATGTATCGGCACATGGAGGAGAGCCTCATGCGCATCGGTTTTCTCGATCGTAATAACCCTAAACGTATGATGGCGGCGCTGAGACGGATCTTCAGCAGGGCACGCCTCAGCCCCCGAGAGGTGAAAATTCTACGCGGGATTTGTCGGCAGGCTCAGTGGTATGACGGTCAGATAGCCACCGCGGAATGACCTCGTTATTGATCAGAACATAACCTCTACGACCGTATCTTTTTCCAGTAGCACAAGCACGGTTCACGGGTGACGAAAGAGTAATAGAAAATCGAATAGTTTTTTATTTTCAGTGTGAATGTTCGTGCGCCTCCTGTTCATGATGGGGGTGGTCGTGTTTGTGTGTGGGCGTCCCCTCTATGACATGAGGCCTATCGTAATCGTGGGGGTGGTCGTGTTCGTGGCGATGCTCATGGGTATGGACGGTACCTCCCGGATGTGTATGCTCATGGTTGTGGGTGTGAACGTGTGCATGGGTGTGTTCTTTTTCTTCCATCGGTCATCCTCCTTTCTTGTTGATTCTTCGTCCTTAGTCTTTGAGCATAGAGCTTACCTTAAATTTATAAATAAAAAAGAAAGAAGTCAAGGTTTCATTAGATTCCAAGAATAGGCGAGGGTTATAGGCGGGTCTCATTGACCCCTGCATTGCTTTATGATACAACATACTGATCTTTCAAGGGTTTGGGGTGATTGGTTCGGAGGAACGATGTCGGGAGAAAAGCGACTGCGCAAGACCAGAAACATCGGTTTCATGGCCCACATCGATGCGGGGAAGACCACTGTCACCGAACGGGTCCTCTACTACACCGGTCGCACCTATAAGATCGGTGAGGTGCACGACGGCACCGCGGTGATGGATTGGATGACCCAGGAACAGGAGCGAGGGATCACCATCACGTCGGCTGTGACCGCCTGTCAGTGGAGCGATCATATCATCCATATCATCGACACCCCCGGTCATGTCGATTTTACCATTGAAGTTGAGCGGTCGCTGCGGGTATTGGACGGTGCCATTGCCGTTTTCTGTGGCGTGGGCGGAGTTGAGCCCCAGTCGGAGACGGTATGGCATCAGGCGGACAAATACCATGTGCCTAAGATAGCCTTCATCAACAAGATGGATCGAGTCGGGGCAGATTTTTTCGGTGCGGTCCAACAGATGGTCGAAAAACTCGGGGCCAAACCGTTGATGATCCAGCTCCCCTGGGGGGGGGAGGATTCCTTCCGAGGAGTGATAGACCTTATTGCCATGCAGGGGGTCATGTGGGAGGAGGAGACGCTGGGTGCGGTCTTTCAGGAGGTTGAGATCCCCGACGAGATGCTGAGCCAGGCCCGCGACTACCGAGAGCGTCTCTTGGAACAGGTGGCGGAGACCGATGAACTCTTGACTGAAAAATATTTGAGCGGTGAGCCGATTTCCGAAGAGGAGTTGAAACGGGCCATCAGAAAGGCGACCTGTGAGCTCCGGTTGGTGCCGGTCCTCTGTGGTGCAGCCTTGCGGAACAAGGGTATCCAGCCCCTTCTTGATGCTATTGTCGATTATCTCCCGTCACCGCTCGATGTCCCCCCAATGGAAGGGACCAACCCCCTCACCAAAGAGATAGAACAGCGCCGCAGTGATGAGAGCGGTCCCCTCTGCGCTCTGGCCTTCAAGATCATGATGGATCAGGGGCGCAAGCTCACCTATATTCGGGTCTATTCCGGGGTGCTGGAGACGGGGAAGATCGTCTATAATGCAAGCTTGAGAGAAGAGGAGCGGGTGGCGCGGATCTTTGAGATGCACGCCAAACAGCGCAAGAGGATCGAGCGGGCGCGGGCCGGTGAGATCGTGGCGGTGATGGGGTTGAAGGATACCTCCACCGGCAACACCCTCTGCGATCGTGCCCATCCCATCCTGCTGGAACCGATGGAATTCTACAAGCCGGTCATCTCCGTAGCGGTGGAGCCGAAGACCAACCAGGATCAGGACAAGCTCCCCTTTGCCTTGGAGAAGCTGAGCGAAGAAGATCCCACTTTTCACGTCAGCTATGACGAAGATACGGCCCAGACCATCATCTCAGGCATGGGCGAGCTGCACCTCGATGTCCTCATCAAAAGGCTGGTGGAGGAGTACAACCTGGCGGTTAATGTCGGCAGACCCCAGGTGGTCTATCGCGAGACCATAAAAAAGGCGGCGGAAGTTAAAGGGAAATTCTCCAAGGTGATTGATGATGTACCGCACAGCGCTGAGATCCACCTGGAAGTCATGCCCCATGACAGGGGGAAGGGGGTAGAGTTCACCTCCTCAGTGCCGCCGGAAGAGATCCCGCTGGAGGATCTTGAGGCAATCAGGGCCGGGGTGAGGGAATCCTCCACCGTCGGTGCCCTCACAGGGTATCCCCTCACCGATATCAAGGTGCAGCTCAAAGGTGTCCGATACAGTCAGGATGAGTTTACCCCTATGCTCCTCAAGGTGGCGGTTGCCCAGGCCCTGCGTGATGCCTGCCAGAAAGGGGGTCCACTCATTCTGGAGCCTATTATGGAATTGGATGTTATAATACCAGAGGAGTTCATGGGGGAGGTGATCGGCGACATCCAGGCGAGAAAGGGGTCTATTGAGTCCATCGACAAAAAGGGGAAGATAGCGATGATCAAAGCGCACCCCCCCCTGACCCGCATGTTCGGCTATTCCACCGACCTGCGGTCCATGACCCAAGGGAGAGGGACCTTCTCCATGCGCTTTTCCCACTACGACACAGTGGTTAGCTGATGACCTCGGATGCTCCCGGACGGATTTTGGAGATGTTGCGCGATCGGCAGGCGCATCTCTCTGGCGCCGAAATAAGCACAGCCCTGGGGATAAGCAGGAGCGCCATCTGGAAGCACATCCGATCTTTGCGTCGAGCGGGGTATCAGATCGAGGCCAAACCTGCCCGTGGGTATCGGTTGATCGCTGTCCCGGCCCATCCCACCCAGTGGGAGATACAAGCAGGGTTGGGGACCGAACGCTTCGGTAAGGACATATACGTTTTTCCTCAGATAGATTCTACCAATGTGGTCGCATTTCGCCTCGCTATGCGAGGGGTGCAGGAAGGTGCGGTGGTTTTGGCGGAATCGCAAACCCAGGGCAAAGGGAGGGTAGGGCGTCGGTGGGAATCGCCGGCCGGATCGAACATCTACCTTTCCATCATCCTCAGGCCCAAGATCCCGCCGACTAAAATTCCCCTCATTACCCTCATGGCTGCGGTGGCCTGCGCTGAGGCAATAGAAGAGGTCACAGGTCTCATCCCCACCATCAAGTGGCCCAACGATTTATTGACAGGGGAGAAAAAACTGGGTGGTATCCTCACGGAGGCGGACATGGAGATGGATGTGATCAACTTCGTTGTTGTGGGGATCGGGATCAACTGCAATATGACCCGTACCTCGTTTCCACCGTCCATACGGGACACGGCCACTTCATTACAGGAGGCGCTGGGGGGGGAGATATCCAGGCTTCTCCTTATTCAGGCCATGCTCCGACATTTAGAGCAGTGGTACACGATACTGGTGCAGGGGAGGGGGGGGGAGATCAGGAGGCGCTGGAAAGAGCTCTCTCAGATCGAGGGGAAGGAGGTGGTGGTCAGCTTTATGGGGACCGTGCTCAAGGGAACAGCCCTTGATATAGACGACGATGGGGTCTTATTGGTACAAGAGGGAGGGGGTGGGCTGAAGAGGGTGGTGGCAGGTGATGTACACATAAGGGGGTGATGAGCGATGTTGTTTGTCATTGATGTGGGGAATACCCATACGGTATGTGGGGTTTTTGCACACGATGAGCTTCTCCATCATTGGCGGGTGGTGACCGAGCCGGTGAGGACGGTCGATGAGTTTGGACTCCTCTTCAACAACCTCTTCGCCTTGCATGGCATCAAACCTGAGGAAATCACCGGTATGATCGTCTCCACGGTGGTTCCCCCCATGCTTCCCGTCTTAGAACAGATGTCGGAAAGATATTTTCATATCAAGACACTCGTGGTGGGGCCGGGCATTAAGACAGGTATGCCTATATTGTACGATAATCCCACGGAGGTCGGTGCCGACAGGATCGTCAACGCCGTGGCCGCTTACGAGCATTATCAACAGGCCCTCATTGTGGTCGATTTCGGCACCGCCACGACCTTCGACTTTATTTCAGCGCGGGGGGAATACCGGGGGGGCGCCATTGCCCCGGGGATTGGAATCTCCATGGAGGCCCTGTTTCAACGGGCGTCGAAGTTGCCGCGGGTGGAGTTGCTCAAACCGAAAGGGGTCATCGGCAAGAGCACCGTCCACAGCATGCAATCGGGGATCTTCCACGGATACGTGGGGCTCGTGGATGAGATGGTCAGGAGGATGCGGGAGGAGACCCGCACCGATCCTAAAGTAGTGGCCACGGGGGGTTGGGCCAGTTTGATCGCCTCGGAGTCCCAGGCCATCCATGAGGTGGATGAATTCCTAACGCTCAAGGGGCTCAAGATCATCTATCAACGCAATCTCACAAGAAAAAAATAACCTGTATATTTGTTAA
>CAZMFG010000052.1:9737-14044 GCA_964565525.1 uncultured Thermodesulfobacteriota bacterium | reverse complement strand
TTCTCATCATTGACACACCGGTCGAATTCCTCTATAGTCTCAAGCAGAAAAACGGCTTCTGATCTCTCTCTCGCCTTTGAGACCGCAGAGAAGACCGGTTCAGCATGACGAAGGAAAAAATTATTGAAATCAGATGGCACGGCCGCGGCGGCCAAGGGGCGGTCACCGCGGCCAAAATCGTCGCCAGCGCCGCCTTTCGTTCAGGGTATCACGGGGTGGTGATGACGCCCACCATCGGGACGGAGCGCAGAGGGGTGCCGGTCTTTACCTCCCTCAAACTGGCAAAGCATAAAATCTATGATCTCTCCCCCATCGAACGGCCCGATATGATCGTCGTGCTGGACCATATGCTCGTCGAAGAGGCCGGCGTCGTGGAAGGATTGAAGCCCGGCGGACTGATCATAATCAACACCCCCAAACCGCCGCACGCCTGCCGCTTTCCCGGGATGCGGGTGGCGACCGCCGACGTTACTTCCCTCGCCGTCCAGGTGGGCCTCAAACCCGGAATCGTCAACTCGGGCATCATCGGCGCCTTTGCCAGGGCCGGTGGCCTGGTGGCGATCGACACACTCATCGATGCCATCAAAGAAGAATTTAAAGACATGAGCCCGAACGAGAACGCCGCGGCAGCCGAGCTCGTGTACGAAAAAACAGTTATCGATACCAGTGGAAAGCCATGGAGAGAACCTTCCGATGTTCGCGCGCAGAACGTCCCACAGTGAACCCGGGCCGGGAGATGCGGGCAAAACCGGCTCGTGGCGCGTCAGGCGCCCCATCATCGATCTGACGGTATGCATCCCTGCCAAGACCAATACCATGGCCTGCTTCAACTGCTGGCTCTATTGCCCGGACGGCGTCATCACCCGTACAATCCCCCCGACCATTGAGTATGCGTATTGTAAGGGGTGCGAAATCTGCGCGGAAGAATGCCCGGTCGACGCCATCCGCATGGTCGAAGAAACAGAGCTGATCAAAAAGGAACAGTAGCCCCGTGCATTGTATCGAGTCGGGAAATGTCGCAGCCGCCTACGGCGTCAAATTGGCCCGCGCCCAGGTGATCGCCGCCTATCCCATCACCCCCCAAACGCCCTTGACCGAAAAATTGTCCGAATTCGTGGAGGCCGGCGAGCTGCAAGCCGAATACATCCCCGTGGAAAGCGAGCACAGCGCCCTCGCCGTCTGCATCGCCGCATCCAGCGCCGGCGCCAGGGCCTTCACGGCGACCAGCGCCAACGGCCTCCTGTACATGAGCGAACAGGTCCACTGGGCGGCCGGGGCGCGCGTGCCCATTGTCATGTGTGTGGTCAACCGCGGCGTCGGCGCACCGTGGACCATATGGAACGACCATCAGGATTCGATCTCCCACCGGGACGCCGGGTGGATCCAGCTCTATGCCTGCGATCATCAACAGATCATCGATACGGTCATCCACGCCTTCTCCCTCGCCGAAACGGTGAGCATCCCCGTCATGGTCTGCTACGACGGCTACCTCCTGTCGCATACCTACATGCCCTTTGAGGTCCCCGAGGCCGCCCAGGTGGACCGCTTCCTCCCCCCTTTCAAGCCCGCCTATGCGCTCGATCCGAGGCAGCCGGCCAACCTGAATACGGTGACCCTGCCGGATGTCAGGCCGGACATTCGCGGCGACCTCGCACCCGGCTACATGGAGATCAGGCATAATCTCCATGCCGATCTGCGGCAGGCCATCGGCAAGGTGGCAGAGATCGACGCGCGATTCAAGGACGCCTTCGGCAGGGGGGGCTTCCCGTATATCGAACCGTACCGCAGCGATGACGCCGATTTCATCGCCGTCGCCCTGGGCTCCCTCTCGTATCAGCTACGGGACGTGGTCGATATGCTGCGCGAGGAAGGGGTGAAGGCGGGTGTCTGCGGTATCCGTTTGTACCGGCCCTTTCCGGACGAGGCCGTCGTCGATGCCCTGGGGGAGGCCAAAGGGATCGCCGTCTTTGAAAAGGCCCTGAGTTACGGAAACGAGGGCGCCTTGTGCGGCGACATCAAGGCGGCCCTCTATCATGGCGACCCACGTCCCGTTGTACGCAACTATATCGTGGGGCTGGGAGGAAGAGACATCAGGACCGTCGACCTCCTGGCGTCCCTCCGCTCCTTTTGCACCGCCCCCGACCACGAAACCGATACCACTCAGTGGATTGGATTGAAGCTCTGAGAGGATAGACGGAGTCCATGGGCGCAAAGACGACCATACTCAATCTCCCTGCGGAAGAACTGGTGCATCCGGGCAACCGGGCCTGTGCCGGTTGCGGCCTCGGCATTATCTACCGCATCGGCCTCAAGGCCCTGGGCCGCGATACCATCCTGGTCGTGCCGCCGAGCTGCCTCACGGTCTTGCAGGGCCTCTATCCGATCGCCGCCACCCAGCTCCCCTGTCTGAACGTCACCTTTGCCTCCACCGCCGCCGCTGCAACCGGTATCTGCGCCGCGCTCAAGGCCCAGGGCAAGGAGGGTATCACCGTTGCCGCCTGGGCCGGAGACGGGGGGACCAGCGATATCGGCATCCAGGCGCTCTCCGGGGCTTGTGAACGGGGCGACGCGTTCATCTTTATCTGCTACGACAACGAGGCGTACATGAACACCGGCGTGCAGCGCTCCGGCACCACCCCGCGCGGCGCCCTGACCACCACCACACCCATCTACGGCAAGCCCCAGCACAAGAAAGACATGCCCCTCATCATGGCCGCCCACGGAATCAGCTACGTGGCAACGGCATCGGCGGCCTACCCCCTCGACCTGTATGATAAAATAAAAAAGGCAAAGACCATGGGGGGGACGAAATATATCCACGTGCACACCCCCTGCCCCCCGGGCTGGGGATTCGATACGCGCTATACGGTCACCGTCGGCCGGCTCGCCGTCGAGACCGGCCTCTTTGACCTGTATGAGATCGCAGAGGGGGCCTTCCGCTTGACCGGGGCGTCGAAAAAGCTCGTAGGAAAGGAACGCAGGCCGGTCTCGGCCTACTGTAAGACCCAGACCCGCTTCCGGGCATTGACGCAGGCGGGCATCGCCGAGATACAGCGAGAGGTAGATGCGAAATGGGCAGGGTACAACAAAAAGTAAAAAAGGGGCCTGCCAGAAAAAATCAATAAGGAGTAATATGCCTCCTGCTTTCCCTAATGGTATCATAGTGTCTATCGTATAAATCACCTCAAACGGAGATACCTATGAAAAAAATTTCCTACCATATAGAAAACAAGAGGGCGACTATCCTCATGGATGACGGCAAGGCCAATGCCATGGATTTCAATTATTTCGACGAGATGAACAGTGCGCTTACCGAAATAGAATCCTCAGGGTCTCAGGTGCTCATTATCAAAGGCCGTCAGGGCTTCTTTTCCGGAGGGCTTGATGTAAAACTCATGGCCACCCTCGCTCTGAATGATATCAATGCGTTGTCTGAAACCTTTGCACGAACTATACTGAGGATATTTGTATATCCCATGCCGACTATTGCCGTCTGTACCGGCCACGCTATCGCAGGGGGCGGTATACTGACCTTCTCCTGTGATCGGAGATATGTGATCGATGGAAATTACCGCATACAAATGAACGAGGTTGCCATCGGCATCCCCCTGCCGAGCTGGATGCTTCTCATCGGCCAATCCGCTATTCCCGCTGGATTGCAGGCAGAAGCCCTCCTCCATGCAAAGGCATATACGCCGAAGCAAGCCCATGAAGCGGGTATCTTTCACGGCCTCATCGAAGACGGCGAGGATATCGATGCCGTTCTTAAGGACGAGGTCAATGCCTTGATGAGCCTGAACATGAATGCTTACTCGGCCACCAAGAAACGGCTGCGGGAGAAGGCGGCACAAGAGGCCTTAGCCCTCTTGAAAGATGAGCTTCGCTCACAATAGCAGGGTATGCAGGATGATTCTTGACTGAAAAAGGAGAAAACAATTGACACACGCTGCGATCTTAGACATCATCGCCTACGGCGCCTGGAACGGCGGCCAGGTAGTGGACAACTCGATCTATGCCCACACGGAGATGACCTTTAAGGGCGGCATCCCCGTCAATCCCCAGACCATCGAAGAGCGCATCGGTGTCCGCTCCCGCGTCGCCGCCTCTGCGGATGCGCGTATCAGTGTCGATGCGCTGCAAGACCTCCTCGATACGGCGGCAATCGACCCCTCCCGCATCAAGATCGTGATCGGCGCCACCAATGTGGGAGAAGACCTGTACGATCCCGGTCCCCTCGTCCGCTACTCCTATGACCTGTTAAAACCGCACGCCCCCCACGCCCTCGTGTTCGATCTGTATGCCGGGTG
>CAZMFG010000052.1:7471-9637 GCA_964565525.1 uncultured Thermodesulfobacteriota bacterium | reverse complement strand
ACCTGTTAAAACCGCACGCCCCCCACGCCCTCGTGTTCGATCTGTATGCCGGGTGCCCCGGTTTCAACGTCTCGGTGGAGCTTATCTTCATGCTGGCGCTGACCGGCGCGCTGCAACAAGACGATCTGGCGATCATCATCGGCGCGGAAAACATCCACCGCGCCAAACCGTTTCGCCCGGATGATACCTCCAACATCATCTTCGGCGACGATGCCATGGCCACGGCCCTTGAAACCAGGGCGACAATGTCACCCCGCGGTCGCCATTGGATCGATGCCGAAGGCGAAACTATCATAGAGGGCGATTACGCCGACGCCATCGCCCGTACCATCCACGGCATGATCGGGGTGACGCGCCTTGACGGCATCATCATCGACAATCAGCTGGGAGAACTGATCCATCGGGTCCCGGCCTTGGCCGCCCGGGTCCAGCACGCCCTCGTGCTGTTGCAGCACCCCGAAGCCGAGGCAGAGCGGACCTTCGATCGTTTTAAAGATGCACTCGACTTTTATGACCGCACCGTGCAGTCGTTCGCCTTCGATATCATGACCCTCACGGCGGATCCGTCGCACGTCAATGATATCGCCGGGGCCTATATACGCTCGGGGCGGCACAAGGCCGTGGCGGCGGTGTATATGGGGAACGATAACCGGGCGGTGGTGCGGGTGCATCGCGGGGAGGGATTCTCCCGCCAGATCCCGGAGAAAGGGATTGTGGATGCCCACACGCGCACCCACGGATGTTTCGGCCAGTACATCTATGCGACAAAAGAGGACGGCTGCGTGTGGGGCAACATGGACGGCAAGGGGGTCTTCTTATATGCCACACACGGTGCCCCTGCCCATCTCTCCGCTTTGCTGGAACGGAACCGATTGACGCTCGACGACATCGAGCTGTTGGTGGAGCACCAGTCGAATTTTGCCATGATCCCCCTCACCTTGGATCAACTGTTCGACGGCACGAGGCCGGATACCAAGCAAGCCGTGGCCGATTTCGTGGATCAGCGGATGATCACCAATATCCATAACCGCGGCAATTGCTCGGTGGTGTGCATGCAGCGGTTGCCGTACGACCTGCAATGCGGCGCCCTCCAGCCGGACATCGTCCAGGGGTTTCGCATCAACGGCAATGTCAAACGGCTCAAAGACGCCAAAACCGTCTTATACGATTCGGTGGGCGCCGGTATGCTGCGCAGCGCCTTCCTCCGGCGCCTGTAAAGAGGGGACAAACAGCGAGCAGGACGTCCGGTCTTAATACCGGATACTGTACCAGATACTGCAACAGAAACCCTACTTCTTAAACCCGCTCAGCCTCTCCTCGGTATCGGGGATCTCAAACTCGCTTGCGAATTCAAGCCCCAGGCTCTCCTCCAGCGTCATGGCCTCGTTGGTGTTGTAGAGGTGTTTGTAGGCGCCTATGGACTGCGGGCTGGAGGCCATGATCTTTGTGGCCATGGTATGAAGCGCCTCTTCCAACTGCTCGGCGGGTACGGCCAGGTTGATGAGCCCGATGCGCTCGGCCTCACCAGCGGTGACGGCGTCGGCGGTGAAGGACAGCTCCTTGGCCTTCAAAAACCCCACCCTGCGCGGCAGTCTGGCGCTCATCCCCCAGGTCGGCCTCAGCCCCCATTTGGCGTGCGTATCCCCGATCTTGGCGTTCTCCGAGGCGATCACCAGGTCACAGCCCAGCATGATCTCCATGGCGCCGGTGAAGCAGTACCCGTTGACCAGCGCGATGACCGCCTTGGGCACCGAGCGGATGGCATCGATCAGCTCCCTGGCGGGTATATCCAGGATATCGCCGACCTTGCCCCCTTTCAGCGAGCGGTCGCCCAGCGCCTTCAGGTCCACCCCGGCGCAGAACGCCTTGCCGGCGCCGGTGAGCACGATGACCTGTGTCGACTTATCCTCCCCGGCCTCGAGCACCGCGGTCTTCAGCTCCGTGAGCATGGTGGGTGTGATCGCATTCATGGCCTCGGGCCGGTTCATGGTGATCCTCCCGATGCCGCCCTCTGTTTGATAGAGAATCGTTTCGTACGCCATAAATTCACTCCTCCGCTTGTAGTAAATGTAGAGACACTTGCTCAGGCCGCCTTCCTCCCGGCCTGCAAAGCGGGGATACTATAGCACATCGGGGGTTCATGAGGAAAGATGATGCTCATCCTTG
>CAZMFG010000052.1:0-7371 GCA_964565525.1 uncultured Thermodesulfobacteriota bacterium | reverse complement strand
GCGGGGATACTATAGCACATCGGGGGTTCATGAGGAAAGATGATGCTCATCCTTGCTGTTTTCGCCGGATCGTAGTACAATTGCGCCGTGTCAAACAGGCCGCACGACATCCCCTTTTCTCCCCGATTGTTGTCCGTTCCACACCGTTCATCGAGTATTACTAAGAGGAAATTCTTATGGAAGAACCGAGGTATGTGAGGGGCGGCGCGTTTCTGATCGAATCGATCCCCCCCGAGGAAATCCTCACCCCTGAGGACTTTACCCAAGAGCAGCGCTTGATCGCCACGGCAATGGCCGACTTTGTCGCCGGCGAGGTGCTCCCCCTGGCCGACGAGATCGAAGAAAAAAAGGAAGGCCTCGTCCCAAGCCTGCTCAAGAAGGCGGGGGAATTAGGGTTCCTCTCGGGGGACATCCCCGAGGAGTACGGGGGGCAGGACCTGGATAAGGTCAGCGTCATCCTGATGATGGAGCACCTTTCTCAGGGAGGGGGCTCCTTCATGGGCGCCTACGGCGTCCATACGGGCCCGGGCACCCTCCCCATCGTCTTCTTCGGCAACCCCGATCAGAAGCGGCGCTATCTCCCCAAGCTGGCCACCGCGGAGTTCATCGCGGCCTATGCCCTCACCGAGCCCGAGGCCGGCTCGGACGCCCTCAGCGCCAAGACCACGGCGACGCCGAGCCCCGACGGCAAACATTACATCCTCAACGGCCAAAAGCAATTCATCACCAACGCGGGCATCGCCGATATCTTCGTCACCTATGCCCAGGTGGATGAAGAAAAATTCACCGCCTTCATCGTCGAGCGCACCTATGACGGCGTCTCGATGGATGAGGAAGAGAACAAGATGGGGCTGAAGGGCTCCTCTACCCGCAGCGTCGTCTTCGAGGACGTCAAGGTCCCGGTCGCGAACCTCCTCGGCGAGATCGGCAGGGGGCATATCGTGGCCTTGAACGTCCTCAACATCGCCCGCTTCAGCCTGGGCGCGGGGTGTCTGGGCGGGGCGAAGATGGCCCTCCAGGAGGCGGTGACGTATGCCAAACAGCGGGTCCAGTTCGGCAGGCCGATCGCGGAGTTCGGCCTGATCAAACAGAAGATTGCGGAGATGGCGATCCGCTGTTTCATCATGGAGAGCATGATCTACCGCACCGCGGGTCTCATCGAGCAGATGCTCCGTCCCATCGACCGCCATGCGCCGGATGTGGGTGTGCAGATGGCCAAGGGGATCGAGGAGTACGCCATCGAAGATTCGATCGTCAAGGTCTTCTGCTCGGAGATGGCGGGCTATGTAGTCGATGAGGCCGTCCAGATCCACGGCGGCTACGGCTATATCCACGAGTACCCGGTGGAGCGGGCGTATCGGGACCTGCGCATCAGCCGCGTCGTGGAGGGGACGAACGAGATCAACCGTCTCCTCATCATGGATATGGTGACAAGGCGGGCCATGAAGAACCGCCTCCCGGTGCTCGAGGCCGCGGAACAGGCGATCAAGGAACTCCCCACCCTCCGGCCGAAGGTAACCAGGGACGATGAGAATCTGAACGTGCAACAGGAACAGGTGGGGCTGGCAAAGAAGATCGCCCTCATGACCATCGGGACGGCTGTGCAGAAATACATGATGCAGCTGCCCGAGGAGCAGGAGATCCTGGGATTGACCAGTGACATGGCCATTGAGGTCTTCGCCATGGAAAGCGGCCTCTTGCGGGCGTTGAAGGCGCTGAAAAAATCCACGGATGAGAAGGCCCGGATTCAGCGGGCCATGGTGAAGGTCTTTGTCAATGATTCTTTTGACCGGATAGGGAGTTGTGCACGGCAGGCCCTCGCCGCCATCGCCGAGGGTGATACCCTGAAGAAACAACTGACCGCACTCGACACCTGTACCCGCTTTACCCCCGTCAATACAATTGCCCTGAGGAGAGAGGTCGCGGACTACGTCATTACACGAGGGAAATATCCATGGTAGGCGGATCCGTCCCCGCCTTGCGCGGGATGACGGCGGTGCTTTATAATGAATCGCCATGGTGAAACCGTTGAACAAAAAGGAGGCGCAAACATGCCGAGGTTACAGGAAGTAGTGGTGATTGATGCGGTGCGCTCCGCCATCGGCAAGTCGGGGCGCAAGGGGATGGAAAAGGGCGGCCAGCTCTGCCAGGCGTCCGCCCAGGACCTCATGGCCAACACCCTCCGGGCATTGCTGGAACGGGTCCATGCCCGCAGCCCTGCGTTCGATGAAGCCCAGATCGAAAACGTGATCATCGGGTGCCTGAGCCAGATCGGGGAGCAGGGCGGCAATATCGCGCGCATAGCGTCACTCCTTGCCGGAATCCCCAACGAGGCGGCGGCCTGCACCGTAAACCAGTACTGCAATGCCGGCCTCAAGGCCGTCGACATCGCCGCCCACGAGATCATGGTGGGGGAGGGAGACATCATGATCAGCGGGGGGGTGGAGATCATGTCCCACTACGCCATGATGTCCGACATCCAGGTAGCGATCGATGCCGAGTATCCCGTGCGGTTGTCGCCGCACCTGGAGGCCAGCGGCATGATGGTGCCCCAGGGGTTGTGCGCGGAGATGATCTCCGAGGACCAGGGGCACACCCGCGAGGACCTGGAGCTCTTCGGCAGGTGGAGCATGCAGAAGGCCGTCGAGGCCGAGCGCAACGGGTGGTTTGCGGATCATATCGTCCCCTTCGAGTTCACGTGGGAGGACAGGGCCCATAAGGTGGAAAAAGACGAGGTCCTTCGCGCGAAGGCGGTAGATGACCCGGAAGGATACTTGCAAAATGCCATGGCGCTCCCCACCCCGTTCAAGGAAAACGGGATCGTCAGCCCCGGGAGCTGCTCGCAGATCGTGGACGGGGCGGCCGCGGTCCTGCTCATGAGCGGGGCCAAGGCCGAGGCACTGGGGCTCGAACCCCTCTGCAGGATCGTTGCCAGCGCCGTGGCCGGCGGGGAGCCCGTACCCATGCTCCTGGCCCCCATCCCGGCGGCGCGGAAGGCCCTCCAGCGGGCCGGCAAGACCATCGATGAGATGGACATCATCGAGCCCAACGAGGCGTTCGCCTCCCCCCTGCTCCAGTTTGCGGACGAGCTGGGCTACGACCGCCACGACCCCCGCGTGAACCCGACGGGCGGCGCCATCGCGCTGGGCCACCCCATCGGCGCCTCCGGGGTCGTGTACTTCGGAGAGATGGTCCACCACCTCAAGCGCGCGGGCGCCAAGGCCGCCCTCCAGATGCTCTGCGGCGGCGGAGGGGTCGGCATCGCCACCGTGGTGGAGGCGGTGTGATCGCCCCCGCGCGGCAGCGACCATGATCAATTCCCGGAAAGAACTATGAGGTCGATCCTATGATATCCATTGCAGATCTGCGCAAGAAATACCTGGGCGCCCCGGATGCCACCGATGAGGAAATGGAGATCGTGCGGGTGGTGCGCGAATATGTGGAAGGCGAGATCATGCCCCTTCGCAAAGAGCTTGAGGGGGGCTGGCACCGCGATGAAGAACTGGCCCGCTCGACGTTTGAAAAGGTCCATCAAGGACTCGTCGATATCGGCGTGCAGCGGGCGGTGTGGCCTGAAAGTTTCGGCGGCTTGGATGTGCGCGGGATGGTAAATGATATGATCATCGAAGAAATAGCGCGGGGGGATGCGGGATTGGCCACCCACCTGGGGATCATTACGTGGGTCATGCTCCCCGCCCTGAGGGCACAGCGGGTGGACCTCCTCAAGCAATTCATTCCCCGCATCTGTGACGATAAGCCCCACGGCACCTGTATGGCCCTCACCGAGCCCTCCGGGGGCGCCAACACCGAGGACCCCACCCAGCACGGGCGTACCATCGAGACCATTGCCAGGCTCGACGGCGATGAGTGGGTGATCAACGGCCACAAGATATGGCCGAGCGGCGCGGGGGTGGCGGACATCACCTACTGTACCATCTGCACCACGGACCCCGCCAAGGGCGACGAGGGCATAGCAATCATCTACGTGCCGCCCGATGCAAAAGGGCTCTCATTCGGCAAGCCTTACGAAAAGATGGGGATGTGCTGGACGGATACGAATACCGATATCTTCTTCGACGACGTCAGGGTCCCCAAGGAGAACAGGGTGGCGGGACCGGGCAAGGATGCCGAAATATTGCACGACGTCGTGGCCATGGGTCGTCTGGGGACGTGCGGGTTTGCCCTGGGCGCTGCGCAGGCATGTCTGGAGATAGCCCTGGACTGGACCAAAGAACGGGAGATCGCGGGCAGGCCGGTGAGGGCGCGCTCGCTCCATGCGAGCATCTTAGGGGAAATGGCCCAAAAGGTGGAGTCGGCGCGCTCCTACGCCATGCACGTCTCCACGATGACCAGGAATGCAAAGCTCTACGGCCGCCCCGGTGAGCCCTTTCTCCTGGCCAAGTGTTCGGGGGCGAAAGAATATGCGTGTAATGTCGCCCTCTGGGTGGGTCACAAGGCCATGGAGCTGATGGGCTCATACGGCTATTCCTTCGATTACCACGTGGAGAAATACCTGCGGGACGTCAAGATACTCCAGTTGTGGCTGGGGGGTCCGCAGCGGGCCCTGCTCGATACAGCGCTCGGCTACTATACCTTCGAATGGTAGTGCGTCAGAGCGTACGCCCCTTCGCCTTTCAATACCTTTTTAAAAAACAGCGCCACAGAGCGAATGCACCTTGACCTGGCGTGTAGGATGGGACTAGTATACGGTAACTATGGAGAGCGGGAGTGATCCCCACTAGTATATAAAAATATCTAAAAAAAAGTGTCACTTTTCCCGCTTGCTCCCCAACCTTTGGATTCTTTTAATGAGGGGATGCCGCAGAGCGGCAGGGATCCCAACATTCTTATTTCTATATGGAGAGCGGGAGTGACATCCCCTCAATTATAGATAATCTAGAATAGGTAGGGGAGAAGGGGAGAGAGAGAAACTATGGCTGACCTCGTTACCATCGAAGTAAAAGACCATGTAGCCGATGTCCGGCTCAACCGCCCGGACAAATACAACGCCCTGAACCCGGCGATGTTCCAGGCCGTCATCGAAGCGGGAAAGGCCGTCGCAGAAAACCGCTCCATCCGCGCCGTGGTCCTCTCCGGCGAGGGCCGCGGTTTTTGCGCGGGCTTGGACTTTCAGGGATTCGTCGAGATGGGCAAAGACGGCGGCATCAACCTGTTGGAGCGCACCAAAGACGGCCCCGCCAACGCGGCGCAGATGACCGGGTATGTATGGAAGCAGGTGCCCGTGCCGGTGATTGCGGCAATACACGGCGTGGCCTTCGGCGGCGGGCTGCAGATCGCCCTGGGCGCCGATATCCGTTTCGCCTCGCCCGACGCCCGTCTCTCGGTGATGGAGATCACCTGGGGGATCATACCGGACATGTCCGGCACCCAGACCATGCGCGACCTGGTGCGCCTCGACGTCGCCAAGGAGCTGACCTTTACCGGCAGGATCGTGGAGGCGGCCGAAGCGGCCCGCCTGGGCCTGGTCACGCGGGTCTGCAACGACCCCCTGGCCGAGGCGCATACCCTGGCCCGCGAGATCGCCGACCAATCCCCCCATGCAGTGGCCGCGGCGAAACAGCTCTTGGAGACCGCCTGGCACAGCAGCATCGAAGAGGGGCTCAAGCTCGAAGAGGCACTACAGCTTTCTTTGATGGGGACCCCCAACCAGATCGAGGCGGCAACCGCCAAGTTCGAGAAGCGCCCCCCGAAATTCGCCGACCGTGAGTGATTGAAATGCGGTAACAATCAAGGGCCCCACTGTGTGCTGCACGAGATCATGGTATATCCTGCTTGCGAAGGCCGGCTCACAGTCCATGTAATATTCCCCCCCGCATGCCTGTTTCTCAGGTCTCGCCAAAGAACACGATAATTTTTTAACTTGACTTCTAAAAAAATCGTACTAAAATGGAACTATGATTAAAAGAAAACTATATAGCGAGCTAAAAGATCATCTTAGCAAGAAAGAGATGAGTTTCATCGTCGGGCCGAGGCAAGCGGGAAAGACCACCCTCATGCTTATGCTCAAGGATTATCTGGAGAAGACGGGGGAAAGGACCCTCTTTTTGAACTTGGACATAGAGCGGGACAAGGAGTTCTTTACCTCCCAATCCAGGTTGCTGAAGAAGATCGAACTGGAGTTAGGGAAGCAGAGGGGATTTGTCTTTATCGACGAAATCCAGCGAAAAGAGGACGCAGGACTTTTTTTAAAAGGCATCTATGATATGGCACTTCCCTATAAATTCATTGTTTCCGGCTCAGGGAGCGTTGAGTTGAAGGAGAGGATTCATGAATCGCTGGTGGGCAGGAAGAGGATATTTGAGCTTACCACGGTATCGTTTGAGGAGTTTGTCGACTTCAAGACCGACTATAGATATGAAGACAAGCTCCCCGCGTTCTTCTCGATTGAGCGCGAAAAAACGGATGACCTCTTGGAGGAGTACCTCAATTTCGGCGGGTATCCCCGGATTGTCTTGGAATATGAAGTGGCTGAGAAGCTCAGGCTCATGAATGAGATCTATCAGAGCTATATTGAGCGTGATATTGCGTATCTCTTGAGGGTTCAAAAGACCGAGGCCTTTAGTAACTTGGTCAAGGTCATGGCCGCGCAGGTCGGAAATCTTGTCAATCTTTCAGAATTATCCTCCACCCTGGGGATCTCGTCCAAGACGATAAAGGAGTATCTCTGGTATCTGGAAAAGACGTTTATCCTGCAAAGGGTGACCCCCTATTTCAGGAATATCCGCAAAGAAATTACCAAATCGCCCCTGTTCTATTTTTATGACCTGGGTCTAAGAAATTTTGCGCTGGGGAATTTTGGGAACCTGAGAGACAAAGGTTTTGCCTTCCAGAATTTCGTTTTCACTATCTTGAGAGAAAAAATTCGCAGTGGCGCTGCAAAGATCTGTTTCTGGAGGACCAAAGACAAGGCTGAGATAGACTTTGTGGTTGATGGGGGCTCATGGCAGATACCCATCGAAGTAAAATATCGAAGGCTGGAGACGCCTAAGATAACACGGGCCTTGAGGAGTTTTATCGAGCGGTATAACCCTTCAAAGGCCCTGATAATAAATGTATCACTGGATACAACAGTCATGGTAAATGAAACTACCATTTACCTTGTCCCCTTTTACAGGCTCTTACGAGACGATGCTCTTTTGGTGCATGAATAGCGGCACGGAGGGGAATACCGGGGAAGCTTCCGCTTTTTGTTAAAAACAAGAAAGCAAGGAGGCCGCCCCTAAAAACCCCCCTCCCTTTCTTCCTGTGCGACAGTAGGGGGCTCGAAGCGGGAGAAGTGACAGCGCCACCCCGTTTTGTATAGAAATCTGATTGATGGCGTCTCGCGAAGTGAGGGGTTGACATTTGGGG
>CAZMFG010000051.1:10622-14396 GCA_964565525.1 uncultured Thermodesulfobacteriota bacterium | reverse complement strand
AGGGTAAGCTTCTCGATCATGTCCTGGGCGTTTTCCGTGGCGGCACCCATAGCCGTCATCCTCGCCCCATGCTCCCCGGCCAACGACTCCAGCAGGGCCCGATATATCTGAATCTCCACATACCGCGGCAGGAGTTCGGACAGAATGGCTTCGGCCGACGGCTCATAGATGTATTCCACCGCCGGATAATCCGATTCCGCCTCCAAGGGCTCGATGGGGAGGAGGTCTTTTATCACGACCCGCTGGACCAGGGGGGAGCGGAACTCGTTGTAGACCAGAAAGACCCCGTCAACGGCCTCGCTCGTATATGCCTCCACCACATCCTTGCCGATGGCCGCCGCCGCTTGATAGTCGGTCTCCGGAAAGCGGCCTACGTAGTCTCTGGTAATGGGGACCTGCCTGCGGCGGAAGTAGTCCAGCCCCTTCCTCCCCATCATGGTGAGGGAGATCTCCGCGTAGCGCGTGCGATTTTCCTGAATAAACCGCTCCACGCTCCGAAAGACATTCTGGTTGAAGCTCCCGCACAGCCCCCGATCGGTGGTGATGGCCAACAACTCCACACGCTGCATCTCCCGCCGGACCAACAAGGGGTGCGCCGTGGGATCTGTCCTGAGGCTCAGGCTCTGCAGGACCTCCCGCATCTTATCGGCATAGGGACGGGCCTCGATGATCCGCTCTTGGGCACGTCGCAGCCGGGCCGCAGCCACCATCTTCATGGCCCGGGTAATCTGCTGGGTGCTCTTGATACTGCCGATTCTGCGGCGCAGGGCCTTGAGGCTGATCATCTCGGTTCACTCCTTCAGGGGACGAAAACCTCCTTGAACTCCTCAAGGATCTTGTGGATCCGCGCATCAAGGGCCTCATCCAGTTCCTTCTTTTTATCGATCTCTTGGTAAATATCGGCGTGTCTGTCCTCGATGAACTGGTAGAGCTCCTGCTCATACCGTTGCAGCACAGAGACGGGGTAGCTGTCCAGGAAGCCGTGGACCCCGGCATAGATGACCATGATCTGTTTGGCCACCGTCAGGGGTTGATACTGCCCCTGCTTCAAGATCTCCACCAGGCGCTCACCCTTGGCCAGCTGGGCCTGCGTCGCCTTATCGAGGTCGCTGCCGAACTGGGCAAAGGCGGCCATCTCCCGATATTGAGCCAGGTCCAGACGCAGAGAGCCCGCCACCTGCTTCATCGCCTTGATCTGGGCGTTCCCGCCGACGCGGGAGACGGACAACCCCACGTTGACGGCGGGCCTGATCCCGGAATAGAAGAGGTCGGTCTCCAGGTAGATCTGGCCGTCGGTGATGGAGATGACGTTGGTGGGTATATAGGCGGATACGTCCCCGGCCTGGGTCTCGATGATGGGCAGGGCCGTCAGGGATCCCTCTCCCAATTTTTCGTTGAGCTTGGCAGCCCGTTCCAGCAGCCGCGAGTGGAGGTAGAAGATATCGCCGGGATAGGCCTCCCGGCCAGGGGGTCGGCGCAACAGCAGCGACATCTGACGATAGGCTACAGCGTGCTTGGAGAGGTCGTCATAGATGCACAGGGCGTGTCTCTTGGTATCGCGAAAGTACTCACCCATGGTACAGCCGGCGTAGGGGGCAATATATTGGAGAGGTGCGGGCTCGCTCGCCGTGGCCGAGACCACGGTGGTGTACTCCATGGCCCCCTGTTGGCTGAGTTTGTCAACCACCTGGGCTACAGTGGACTGCTTCTGCCCGATGGCCACATAGAAGCAGTAGACATCCTTTCCCTTCTGGTTGATGATGGTATCCACGGCCAGGGCGGTCTTGCCCGTCTGGCGGTCGCCGATGATAAGCTCCCGCTGCCCCCTCCCGATGGGGATCATGGAATCGATGGCCTTGATACCGGTCTGGAGGGGCTCCTTCACGGGAAGGCGCCATACCACCCCCGGGGCCTTCTCCTCGACATTGCGATATTCCGTGGCCTCGATGGGCCCCTTGCCGTCGACGGGCTGCCCCAGGGGGTCCACCACCCTCCCGACCAGGGGTTCACCGACAGGGACCTGGACGATCCGCCCGGTCCTCTTCACGACGTCCCCCTCTTTCACATAGCGGTCTTCTCCCAAGAGCGCTGCCCCCACATTATCTTCCTCCAGGTTGAGGACCATCCCCATGACCCCGTGGGGAAACTCGAGGAGCTCTCCGGCCATGGCCTTTTCCAGACCGTAGAGCCTGGCGATGCCGTCCCCCACCGAGAGGACCACCCCGGTTTCGCTCACCTCGACCTTCTTGTCGTAGTCCTTGATCTGCTTCTCAATGATCTCGCTTATCTCTTCCGCCCGTATCTGCATCGCCTCTTACCCCTTTGCTAAGGTTTCTCTCAATCTCGCCAACTGCGTCTTGATACTGCCATCGTATACCATCCCCTTGATCCGCGCCACCACCCCGCCGATGAGCGAAGGGTCTGTCTCCACCTCCATGATCACCTGTTTCCCCACCAACCCCTGCAATCCGTGCGTCAGCTCCTCTAGTTTTTTCTTGGAAAGATCCTGGGCGGTGACCAGCGTGACCCGCGCCCTCCCGGCGGCCTCATCCACGAGCTCCCGGTAGAGGGCGGTGATGTCCGGCAGGTATCTCATGCGGTTCTTGTCCACCAGGAGGTGGAGAAAATTGATGATGATGGGACTCAGGCGCAGGCGCTTCCCTAGCTCCTTGATGATGGCCTGTCGTTGGGCGACATTAAAGGTGGGATTGCTCAAGACCGCACTGAGCTGCTCTTCTTGCTGAAAGAGTGAGGTGAAGGCATCAAGCTCCTCCCAATAGGTATCGTACTTGCCGTCCTCCTGTCCGATATTCATGAGGGCCTTGGCATACCGGCGAGCGATCTTTCTGTTGATCACTGCAAGCCCCTCACCCGCTCGATGTATTCATCCACGAGCCGCTCGTGATCCTGTGGTTTCAGGTGTTTCTTCAGCAGGTCCTCGGCCAGTTGCACGGTCATGGAGGCCATCTCCTCCTGCAATCGCGCCTTCACCATCTTCAGCTCCTGCTGGGCGGCGAGTTCTGCCTGCTTTTTGATTTTTTCGGCCATCTGCCGGGCCTCTTGGATGATGCGCTCTTTCTCCCGCTCCCCTTCCTGGATCAACTGCTGGCGAATCCGTTCGATTTCCTGATCTAAGTTCTTTAGCTTCGCCTCATACTCGTCAAAGGCCTTTTCCCCTGCTTGTTTGGCCTGCTCGGCCTCCTCGATGGCGGTCCTGATCGATTCTTGCCTCTTTTTCAGAAAGGATACGAGGGGCTTTTTGGCAAATACATAGATGACGGTGACAAACACCGCAAAATTGAATATTTTAAACGCCAGGTCCCACCACATACCCACCGGATTTGCTCCTTTCTATTTGAGGCTCCTGCCCAGGATCTTCTCGGCGATCTCCCGAGCCATGGCCTCCTTGTTCCGCTCCAATTCGGTCATGGCCTGCCGGCCTTCCTGCGCGATCTGGGCCTTTATCACGGGGATCTCCCCTTCAACCTCTTTTTGGACCGTATCGACCAATTGTTTGCCCTCGTGCGCCCCTGTCTCCTGGATGCGCCCCTTCTCCGCCAGGGCCTGGAGCTGACCCTTGTTCAACCCCTCTTCAAACCGGAGGCGGCGTCTCTCCGCCTCCCCCTGGAGCCTGGCAGCCTCCTGTTCATCCCCACTGATCTTGTTTTGGCGCTCATCGAGGAACCTGAGGAAGGGTTTAAAGAAGATCTTATTCAAGACGATCATCAGGAAGATGAAGAGACAAACCTGGATAAGCAGGCTGCTATTGATATC
>CAZMFG010000051.1:0-10522 GCA_964565525.1 uncultured Thermodesulfobacteriota bacterium | reverse complement strand
CGATCATCAGGAAGATGAAGAGACAAACCTGGATAAGCAGGCTGCTATTGATATCGATCACGCCGCGCTCCTCTGACAGGCTACTGCCTTATAATGGAATCAAAAATGCCCTTTTTCCCTGGCTTTCATAGGAACATTGTGAAATATTTTACCAGAAAACATTTTTTTTGCAAGTATTAATTTTGCCTGTGAGGCCATTAATTTTTAGCCTTTGCCATAGTCCTCACGGGAGGTTCAGGGGGAGCGAGATCTCCCCCGGGGGGAAGTCGCTCCCCAGCCTCCGATACTCCTGCCGTATCTCCTCCAAAGAGATGTCTTCACCCTGTCCCCGGCGCACGAGGAGTTGGAGGAGGTGGCAGTGGCACCGTTCCAGTTGAAAGGGAGAGGCCTCGGCGATCCCCAGGGCCTCTCCCAGAATCCCCTCGGCCTCAGCAGGCCTCCCGCGCAAGAGGGCGATCTCCCCCCTGCCCAGGAGGGTGTATATCCTCCCCCGCTGATCCCCTGTTGCCTGGAAAATGGCCTCGGCGGCCTGAAAGGCCTCCAGCGCCTCCTCTTCTTTCCCCACCAGCTTAAAGGTCGTCCCCTCTCCCCAGAGGGTGTAGGCATAACTGATGCGATCCCCGATATCCTGGTAGAGGGAGGTGGCCCGGGCGAAGGAGCCCAAGGCCCGCTCAAAGTCACCGCTCATACGGTGGGCATTGGCGATCCCGCAGAAGGAATAGGCGGTCCCGAAGACGTCCTCGATCTCCTTCAGGACAGTATGGGCCCGGGTGTAGTAGGAGAGGGAGTCACGGTAATGCCCCATGAGGCGGGTGACCCCTCCCAGGCCGCACAGGGCATAGCCGATCCCCGTCGGGTCCCCCATCCCCTCGGAGAGGGAGAGGGCCTCGTCGAAGGATTCCTTGGCCCTGCGGAGTTCTCCGGCGATCCGCCAGAGCCCCCCCAGGGCCCACCGAGCGTAGGCCTCCCCCTCGGGATCCTCCCATTCCTCGTAGATGCCCCGAGCCCGTTCCAGGTATGTTAGGGCCTCCTCCACCTCACCCAGCCCCCGAATGCTGAGTCCCAACCCCACGAGGGTATCGGCCACCGCTATCTCGTCCTCTCCTTCCGGGGCCTCCTGGGCCAGGGAGAGGGCGCGGTGAAAGCTCTCCTTGGCAGCAGCGAACTCTCCCATCATCCGCAGGCAGTCCCCCATCTTCTGATGACTCTGCCGGCGCTGCGTAATCGCCTCTTCGGGATAGTGGAGCAGGGCATGCTCATAGGCCTCAAGGGCCTGGGCGAAGTGACTCTCCATCCTCTTCTGCTCTCCGAATTGAAAGTATCGATCTCCCTCTTCTCTGCGCATCCTCTCACCTCTCTCAGAAAATTCATGTCACCCCCCGTATCCTTTATCCCCGCATCCACCGATACAGCCAGCTATTGAGGTAAACGAAAAACGATAGCATGCCACCCTGGCGGCCGATCCTTCGTCCCATCTCCCGCATCCGTTTTTGGCTTTTCACCTTCTTATCCGCCAGGTAGAGGCCCAGCAACCCACGGTTGATCATGCGGTGGAACCGCGCCTGCGGCAGGTTGGAAACGCTCCTGTCCGCCTGATTGATAAAGTGCACGAGCCGCTCGACCAACTCATCATCGTTTGCATAGTAAGAACAAAAGTTCAAATCCCCCCCCAGACGATCCTCCTCTTGGTCGATAAAATAATCGAGCAGGATATGCAATCCCTGCACCCAGGGAAAATAGCTCTCCTTCAGCTGAGCTGACAGGCCACGGGAAAGGGCGTCGCTGAAGGCGGAGGAGACGAGGCAGAAGATACCCAGGGTCGACCCGGCACAGGCGCAAAACTCATACCATCTCATCTCCGGCAGTTGCTTCTGATACTGCTCAAACCACGCCTGCAGGCGCGGGATGCGCTCTTCGACCCTGATGTGCTTCAATACCTGGAGGTCACAATAGTAGCCTGCCAGCTCCGCAAGCGCGGGGGCGACGTGTGTGTAGGCCGGGACCTTCGCTAAAACCTCTTGACACGTGGTCATGAGGGCGACAAGGTAGCCGCCATCTGCCTGTTCCCTGCGGTACCGATAGTAGTTTCTCGGCCGCTCACCCGGCGTCAGGGCATGAAACATGGATTCGTGGAGGGCGCGAAAATCCTCCGGGTCCTGGGATGTGCTGCGGTCACAGAGGTTATCGAGATAATCGCTGATGGTCTGGTAGGCGACGATGAAACGAATGGCCTCATCTCTCCCCTCACCGGCCAGCAGGCCATAAATAGAGCCACCCTCACAGTGGAAGGTCTTCGTATCGATGCTCATGAGGGCCTGCTTTCGCAGCTCCGGATCAGGGATCCGCCCCGCCCGCTCTCTCCAGCCGCTCACAGAGCGATGGACCGCCGGGAGCACTACGCCGTACGTCTTAACCATCAGCGTCCATGGATACCGTGGAACCTTCACAGGCACCCTCCCTGCGGGGCGTACCGCCACCGATCTTCTCATAGCCCTCTTCAGCCTTTTACCCCTTCTTCTTAGATGGAGGAGGACCTCCTCGCTCCTTTTTCAAAAAATCGTTTGTAGATCTCAACCATTGATCCCAGTCAGATCATATCTTCTCTCTTAACCCGGATGAAAGTTCTTGAGCCACACCCGGGCCTGTCGGTACTGAGGATAAATGGACTCGACCCGCGTCCAGAAGGCCTTCGAATGCCTTAAGGTCTTGGTATGGACCAGTTCGTGCACCACGATGTAATCGATGATATCGAGCGGGGTTTGAATGAGCCGCCAGTTAAAGGACAAATTCCGCTTGCTTGAACAACTCCCCCACAGGGTCTTTTGATCTCTGATAAACACCCTGTTGTAGGTGAAGCTATACGTGTCGGCGAAGTGCGCCAAGCGCTCCATGATAACCCGTTTGGCCTCCTTCCGATACCATCGGTCAAGGACCCCATCCGCCAGCAGATTCACCCCTGAGAAGATGGTCTTCCCCGTCGCGTTGACCACAAAGTTCCTGCGCAGCCCCGGCAGGGGCCGAAAGGTGTAGACCTCCCCTAAGTACAGGATCTCATCGTGGCGCACCTGAATGCGGGCATCGCGCCGGTCCCTGAAAAAGGCCAACTGTTTCTGCACCCAGGGCCCCTTTCGTTCGAGCAGGTCATCGATCTCCTCCTGGGAAAAATCGAGGGGGAGCGTCACGTGTACCCACAGATCTTCATCCACCCTGATGCGGGCGCGCTTGACCATGCGCCGCTCTACGGTTATTTCCTTCGCCCCGACTATGGTTATGCCGTCGTGTCCCACCGCCCTCAAAAACATCGGTCTGTGACTGCCCTTGTCTACCAGATAGCGACGAATATGTCAAAATGAAAGCGATAGCACCCCCCTTTGTATCTTCATACGTTGACAGGTGAGGGTGGGAGGGTTATCGTGAAATGTCTCTAGGCACCATCCACCTGTACTGAAATGTCAATTTTTCACACAAGGGGAGAAAGGAGGCTCCATGGCCTCGAAAGAGATACGTCTCACAATCAACGATGTACCTGTCGAGCTCGATCACTTTGTACAGGGGTATATCGACCACGTGGTGGGCGGCATCCTCGCCTCATTGAAGGGTACGGGAGAGATCAAGGACGTCGATCTTGCCATCGAAGGGGATCACGTCTCCATCGTTCTCAATGGCGCAGCCATCCCCCTCAACCCCTTCGCCACCCGGATCATCCGCGCTACCCTGGTGGGCATGGTCTCTTCGCTCAAGGGGGTAGGTACGATCGAGCGGATTCGGGTCGGCATTACCCGGTAAGGGTCCAGGAGGGAACAACCGACACCTCCCCCTCATTCCTTCCCGCCCGATTACATCGTTACCGAGAAGAGATGCCCCATCCCAAACGGGCCTCGAGCATGGCCCGGGCCTCCCTGATGTCGAAGGGGCTGCCGATGAGCATCACCTCATCGCCCAGGCGGAAGGTCGTGTCGCCGTGGGGCACGATGACCTCCCCTTTTCTGCGGATGCCCATGACCAAGGCATTGCCGGGGAGTCTGATCGATCGCAGGGGGCGGCCGGCCACCCGTATGTTGCGTAGCCGCGCCTCCCCCAGCTTCACGTCCTGTCCGTGCTCGGCCAGCATATCAAAGGTGGTGGGAAACCGCAGCGCCCCCTCCAAGGCCATGGCCGTCGCGAGGGCGGGCTGTACGGCGCGCACCCCGAGGGCCTGCATCCGCTCCAACACGGCCTGGTCGTCGGCCCGGGAAACGATAACCGGGATGCCGAAGCGCTCCGCCGCCATCTGACAGATCTTTATCGTGGCCGCCGCATCATCCAGGACAACGACCAGGGCTGCGGCCTGTTCCGCTCCCATGGCCTTCAGGACCGCTTCATCGCCGGGGTCTCCAAAGATGGGGGCCGTCCTTCGGCAGTACGGGGCATTGGCGCGCTCCTGCGGACATCCCACTACTGCCACCTCCTCCCCCTGTTGCATGAGTCGATCGGCCAGCAGGGCCGTGAGCTGGTTGAGCCCCACGATGATAACCCCCTTTCGTTCAACGTCAGCCACGTATGGAACAAGCCGGTTGAAGAGGATGGGGGAGAGGGTGCAGGTGACCATGGCCACCAGGATAATATCGGCATTCACCGCCTCGGTGATCACCCCCAGTTCAAAGGCCAGGGCCGATGCGGCGATGATGAGCGACAGGCGCGAAGAGAGAAGAAACCCCGACGCCAGACTCTCGCGCCAGTTGAAGGCCAACCGATACACGAGGGCCGGGAGCACCTTCACCGCGTAGGCCGCGACGATGAGGAGCGGGAAGAGGATGAGGGCCCCCTGTGAGCCGAGGAGTACATCCAGGTCGAACCGGCTCCCCACCGAGATGAAGAAGATGGGGATGAAAAAGCCAAAGCCCAAGGTGTCGAGCTTTTCCCTGAGGATCGTCTCCTCAGGACCGGCGATGGTGCTCACGATCACCCCTGCCAGGAAGGCCCCCAGGATCACCTCGATGCCGAGGGCGGTGGCCAAGGTCGCCCAAGCCACCATCAGGGCGATGGCCCCCCGGACCCGGATCTGGGCCGTAGCCGTTGAGAGCTCCTGTATCACCTTTTTGAGCCCCGGCACCTTGCTGACCACGATCCCCATCCGCAGGGCTACCGCAAAGATAAGCAACAACGACAGGAAGAGGATAAGTTGAAGAGTAAAACCCTTTTGCAGGATGCCGAAGGCCACGCTCAGCAGGACCAAGGTGACGACATCGGCTATAAGCGCGACCACCAGCATGAGCTGACCGTACCGGGTGGGGGCGATCCCTCGTTCCTTGAGCACCGGCACCACGATGCCTAACGAGGTGGTGCTGAGGATGAGCCCTATGATGAGGGGACTGCGCACCAAGCCGACTCTGCTCAGACCGAAGGCGATGGCAAAGGCGCTCCCCAGGGTTAGGATGAAGCTGAGAAACGCCAAGAACAACGGTTCCCGCCAAAAGGGGCTACGTTCACCATCATCCTGGCCCTCAAGGGGGTGCTGGGTCAGGGCGCCGACGTCTACCTCAAGCCCCGAGATAAACATAAGAAAAACAAACCCGAATTCAGCCAGGAAATCGAGGATGGGGCTGGGGGCTACGAGGTTGAATCCGCTCTTACCGATGATCATCCCCGCCAGGATCTCACCGATCACGATGGGGATCCGCCACCCCCGCAACCTGCTGGCCAACAACGGCACCAGCGCCGCCAGTACCGTGATGAGCAGCAGGGATAATAAGGCCGACTGTTCAGGCACTGCGTTTCCTTATCGTAGGGTTAATCGTTGGTTATCCCGCGCTCAAGACGCGGAAGACCGCCACCAAGACGATGAAGAGCACCACAAACCCGATCACGGCTGCCGTCACCCGCCTCAACTGTGTCCTGCGCATACGCCTCCTCCCTTTCCCTTAGCCCAAAAATGAGAAGATCTCTATGTGCATACGGCCGTCAGGCACACCCAGGGCCCGGAGGGTCGCGATGGTCCCTTCGAGCAACCCCGGGGGGCCGCAGATATAAAAGGCCTTCTTTCCGATGTCCTTTCCGCAGTATTGCTCGATCCGCTCCCGGTCGATGCGGCCGGTCTCCCCCTTCCATCCCGTGGCAGGACTGCTCAGGCAGTGGACGACCTTTAGCTTCGGGTACCTCCCCTTCTCGATGGCCGCCAGTTCCTTTTTGAAACAGATCTCCCCCTCGTCCTTGTTGGCATACAGCAGCAGAACGGGGAGAGCGGCCTTGGTATCGCGCATGTGCCTGAGCATCCCCATGAGGGGGGTAATCCCGATGCCGCCGGCGATAAAGACGAGGTCTCGCTCATCGGGGTGCAGCACGTAGGAGAACCGGCCGAAGGGGGCGTGGATTGTGGCGGTATCACCGGGCTTGGTCTGGCCGATGGTGGCGGTAAAATCCCCCAATTCCTTGATGGTGGAGCTTACTGATGTCTTCTCGGTTGGGCTGGAGGAGATGGTCCAGTGGTGTTCCTCTTCAGGCAGGCCCCTGCCCCGATGAAAGGTGATGAACTGGAACTGACCGGGCAGATAGGCATAGCGCCGTTCCCCTTTCGGTGGCGCAAGCGTGACGGTCCAGACGTTGTTGGTCTCCTGCCTTACGGCAACCACCCGATACCGATGGCGATCCAGTAAAAGCGGCCTGACAAAGCGGTGATAGATGAAGACGACAAGCGCGAGGGCCAGCATGCCGACCCAGAGCCCTCGCAGCACGGCGGAGGAGAAATCCATCCCGATAAACCTGCTGTGCAGAAAGGCAAGGATTATAATAGCAGGGAAGAGGGCGTCGTGCAGGATGCGCCACCGCTCGAAGGAGAGGCGCAGGGGGAACTGCGGCAGGCTGATCACGGCGGTTATCACCAGGAGCGCGAGGGCGATCTTCCCCGCCCAGAGGTACCACGGAATCTTCAGGGTGGTCAGCAAGGCCAACCCCGCCCCCCCCAAGGCCAGCAGGAGGGGGTGAGAGAGGATGAGGATGGCCGCGAAGACGGCCATGTGTTTATGAAAGCGGATCACGATATCGAAGCCGAAGGGGCGCTCGATCCACTTGAGACGAGCCGCCAGCACGGCCTGGAGCCCGAGGATCATGAATCCGACCAGGGCAAAGCCCCTGCCGATCTCGTAGATGATCCCCTGTCCGGAGGGGGGATGAGCGAAGGTCACGATCAGGAGGGGGCTTATCACAAGGCCGCAATAGATGACGATGTATACAAGACCTCTCACCATAATTACACCTCCTTTGCCTTACGGGGGAACAAGGCGCGCATCCAAACTCCTTCAAAGGGGATGCGCTTCAACGCACCTAATGATATCAAAACATCTCCTTTACGTAAAAGAAAATGCAGACCCCACAGAAGGCCAGCTTAAAGCCGATCCCCACCATGGTGCCGATAAAAACACCCCAGCCGGCCCGCAACGCACCCTGTTCCCCCTTCCCAAAGGCGAGCTCACCGATAACAGCCCCGGCAAATGCCCCGATGAACATGCCCCAGGGCGGGATGAAAAAGACTCCCACGAGCATGCCGATGACGGAAAACCAAACCCCTGCCTTGGATGCCCCGTATCGCTTTGCCCCGATGGCCGGGAACACGTAGTCCACCAGCGATACGGCGAGCATTAAGGCCCCCATGATAATCAGGAAGGTGATACCAAAGGGCTCCCATTTTTTTGCTAAAGAGAGGATGATCAGGGCAGCGTAGCTGAGGGGAGGACCGGGGATGACAGGGAGGATGCTGCCGATGAGGCCGATCAATGCGATGAGCAAGCCGAGGATGATGAGGGCGGTGGTCATTGTGGGGACCTGTGGATGAGGTAAAGACTACCGGGCATGGGATAGGATGGGGGGAGCAAAGGGTAACACCCCTCAATATTTATCGAAGAACTCCTGCACCTCTTTGATCAGGGCGATTTTGGTGTCCGTGAAGACACCGCTTGCGAAGACAAAGTCCAGGGTAAATATCAGGTCGTATTCTACCGCCGAGGTCTTGTATTCCTGCGCGGCGGTCACGATGATGTCCTTCAGCTTTTTGCCATCGGCACCCTTAAAGAGCTGCGATTTTTTCAAGATGAGATCGAGGGCCTCTTTTGCATCATCGGCGTTCTCCAAGGAGACCTCAACCCCCTCGACCTCTTTGAGTGCCTTGACGATTTTGTCCCGTTCTACCTTTATCTTCATAGCGCCCTCTCGAACATGTGATCAATACCATAACACTATAGAGAATACTTAATCCCCGGTCAAGCCCTGAATAGGGGCGGAGGCGAAACCCTCCCCCTCTTGCCATCGCCGGGTTTTCAGTATACCATACAGATATGGCATCCAAAAGAAACCTCCTCATCATTTTAGGCACCTTGGTCCTTTTCCTCACGGTCCTGGCGGGCCTCTCCCTGGCGGAGGTGGCCGTTATCAAGGTCAATTATAGGGAAGCAGCCGACCTCCTCCCCCTGGTGCAAACCCTCCTCTCTTCTGAAGGAAAGGCCTCCCTCGATGAGCGGACCAATTCCATTATCGTGGTCGACACGGGCGAATCAGTGGCCAAGATCCAGGCCTTCGTGGCAACCATGGACAAGCCCGCAGAGCAGGTCAGGGTGAGGTTCCGGTTTAAAGAGGCGAGCCTCTCAACGGATAGGGATATCTCGACATCAGGAAGGGTCTCAGGAGAGCACGGGTCTGTCACCATTGGTGGGGCGGAAGAAGAGGGAGTGCACGTCCGCGCCCAAGACAGCAGGACGCAACACCGGGGGCAAACGGAGTCCTTTATCTCGGTGATGTCAGGGAGCACGGCCTATCTCTGGGTGGGGAGAGATATCCCTTTTACCCAACGATGGGTCTATTTGACTCATACCTATGCCCACGAGGTGGAGACGGTGCAGTTTCAGCGCGTCGAGACGGGGTTCGAGGTGAAACCCGTCGTTGCCGGAGACCGGGTGCACATCGAGATCGTCCCGAGGATCTCCTCCCTTGAGGACAGAGAACGAGGGATTGTCCGCCTCACCGAGGCCTCGACCAAAGTGACCGTGCTCAAGGGACAGTGGGTGACCATCGGCGGGACCAGCGAACAGAGCAACGAGGCCATCCGCGCAATCCTTTCCACCGGAAGCTCCAACTCAAACTCCACTCTTTCCCTTTCATTGATGGTGGAGTAGGGAGAATAGCACTGTATATTTAAGTTTCTTTGGAACCAACGTCTCCTTAAGTTTGTCTAACATGTAGTATAGTATACCCATGTCCAGAGCAAACAGGAATTTCGTATATTAATTGTTATACACCAAGAATAAACGTGATAATTAATGGAAAATGAGAAAAAGGTAAAAACAACACCATATATCATTGGGTTATTCGGGAATGTAATTGGGTATCTTATAGGGTCCTTGTATATCACACAAATTATAGCACCAATGTTTCAGCCAATGACAGAATATAAAGGCGCTTTTTTGTGGGCTATTACAGGATTAGTATTTGCGACAATTGGAAATATTTTATGCGTTATTATTTCAGCGCCTCGAAATGTATTCGCTACAATTTTCGGCGCTTCCATAGGATTAACACTTGGAATAGTTGTTTCGTTATTTCCATATGCATACTTTATTGGAATAGTGTTGATATTCATAGGTACATTAATAGGCCATTATAAAGCTGGTGCATAACAACTCGCTGGAGAATCGACGAGCTAAAGCGCGCCTCTCAGCTCCAGCGTTGACTGCAAACCCGCCTTTATTCTAAACTTGCCTTGTGAAGAAGAATGGAAGTCCGGAACGGGTCCTGCTGATCTTTCCCCCTGTTGCCAAACCATGTGAGCCGCCGGCAGGCATCGCCTTGCTTTCCGGCGCCCTGGCTGCGCACAACGTCGAACACACCCTCCTGGATGCCAATCTCGAGGGGATGCTCGATCTCCTCTCAAAGCCGCCCCTCCCTGCTGACACGTGGACACACCGCGCCTATCGCAATCGCTCCAAAAACTTGAGCAGCCTCAAAAGCGAGCAAACCTATCAGAATATCGATACCTATAAGCGTGCGGTATTGGACATAAACCGCCTGCTCAACATAGCAGGAGGCGAGAGTGTGCGCATCAGCCTTGCCGATTATGCCGACGCTCGCCTTTCGCCGGTCAAGAGCGATGATCTCCGCTACGCTGCCGAGCATCCAGAGGAAAACCCCTTCTACGAGTATTTCAGCAAGCGCCTGCCAGCAATTATTTGGCCAAAGGGCCACCTCCGGAAAGGCGACAAGACAACAATCGCCGGGTTTTCCCTCAATTATCTGAGCCAGGCCCTCACGACCTTTGCCATGATCGGCTTCCTCAAGCGAGAGTTCTCCGATGTTACTATTGTGCTCGGCGGCAGCCTGGTGACCTCGTGGATGATCGGAGATGGCTCTGACCGAAGGGTCACCTCCGGTTTAGCCACCGGTATGCACATAGAAGGCCTTTTCGATGGTCTGGTCGATCACTGCGTTGTTGGCCCTGGGGAATACCAGCTCCTGGCCCTGCTCAACAAAAAACCTCCTCCCAAAATGCACGTTACCCCGT
>CAZMFG010000050.1:0-14527 GCA_964565525.1 uncultured Thermodesulfobacteriota bacterium | reverse complement strand
GCCAGGACTACAATTGATTTTGCGAAATCCACGTTTAAGATCCTATGCAAGGGGTAAAAGAGGGTAAGCCTGAAGAAATACTTCAGGAAAGAGGCATGAAAGGTACGGTAAATTTCTAACACCTCAAATCCCTGGCTGAGCACGATCCCCCCCAACTCCTCATAGCTATAAGCTGTCTTATGGGTGGCCGTTGTCCAGAAGCGGTTAGGATGAAATATATTGGGTGTGCTGATAATCAATTTACCTCTATCAACAAGCAGTTCATTAAGCCTGTGCAACATCTCCACCCCCTCTTCCAGTTTCACATGTTCTATTACCTCAAAAAGTATAATGAGATCAAACCGCTCATCAATGTCGTTCAACGAATAGAAATCATGAGGGACGCTGCGATCTAGGTCAATGCTCTTGTAAAGGATATCAGGATAAACATCCTTTGCTCTCTTCTCAATCCTCCTATCCCCCGCACCTACATCAAGGATGCGCATGCCGGGGCGGAGGTGCCTCTTCAGCAACCAGGAGGGTCTCTTGATCAGCTTCAATGCCCATATCTTGGGATACCGCTCGTGGATCTGATCACGGTAATTGATAAGTTGACTCCACTCTAACATAACCTTGCCCCCTGTTCTTGAAATACTTCCAACATTGCCTGATAACATCGCTGATGGGAAAACTGTTGAGCCAAGTCGCGGGCAGCACGTGAAGTCTCTTCCAACTTGTTGGGGACAGAAAGAGCCAAGATCTTCTCGGCGAGGACCTTTACATTCCTCGGATCATCGAGGACAAATCCCTCGTGCCCTTCGGAGATGATTCCTCCTGCCCCATTGTATCTCGTCGTGATCACCGGTAGCCCACTGGCCAGCGCCTCCAGTACAACCAAAGAGCAGGCATCGTAAAAAGTAGGATGCACCAACATATCCGCGCTCGGATAATACCGCTCCAAATCGTTTACCCCGCCGGCAAAAAGGACATCATCCGCACACCCCACCTTCTTCGCCAGGCGACGGTATGGCCCTGCCTTGTCCCGCCCGATTACGAGGAGCTTCACATTCTGCCTTTTTCTTTTTATTAAGGCAAGGGCCTGGATGAGGTATCTGAGCCCTTTGAGTCTGAAGTTATGCGAGACGAAAAGGAGAACGAAGTCCTCCGGCCGCAGACCATACCGCTCCCTGATCTCCGCACGATATCTCCTATTGCGGGGGTGGAAACGTTCGGTATCCACCCCGTTGTAGACAACCACAATCCGGTCCTCGGGTATGCCGTAATAGTCGATAATGTCCTCTTTTACCATCTCGGAGATGGCCACGATCCGCTTCACCCCTTTGCGATAGGGGGCATCCTCTACGATCCCCTCAGCCCACTGCTTAAGACTAAAAATCCTCCCTAGGAGCTTCGCCGTCCAGAGCCAAGGATTCCTATATGCCCTTAAACTCCGCCAGAACCACTTCCAGTGGACCCCGCCGTGGGGCTGCGAGAGGTCGGCCCCCCAGGTATTCCCCACCCCCATGATAACGTCGAAGTCCCCTCTTTCCATTTGTTGATGGCACCTCAAGGCAAAGGAGAGGATGCGTAGCCATTTGGGGAAAGGAAAGAGCTCTACTGTGTGAAATCGAAGACCTTCTATTCCTTCATCAAAATGGTGCGCAAAGACATGCACCTCGTGTCCTTTCATAGAAAGGAACTGCATCAAGTCTACAAGATACCGTTCCGCCCCCCCCTTAGAGGGGATAAAATCCCTGATTCCCAGGGCGATCCTCATGAGTGAAACCCTGCCAGAATCTGGTGATAAAAGGCTTCCACCTCCTCGGCCTGACGCTCCAGGCGGAACTCTTTGCGGGCCGTCTCATAGGCGGCCTTCCCTATTGAATGGCGTAACCCTTCATCCCGCACCAGGGGCAAGAGGGCCCGATAGATGGCCTGTGGAGTCTCCTGTACGACAAATCCGGTGACCCCGTCCTGCACCAGCTCAGGGAGCATGCCCTTCCTCGTCACCACTGTCGGCTTGCCCATGGCCATGGCATCACGCAGGGCGCGGGCCGTTCCATCGGAACCAGGGGTAAGCAGGCAAAAGACATCCATACAGGCAAGGGTATCGACATAATCATCCATTCGATATCCGGCCAAGATCACATGAGAAGCAATCCCCAGACGCTCCATGGGTTCGATGACGCTTTGTTGCATCTGGCTGCTGTGACCTACCAATAAAAGCCTTACCTCGGGAACATCGCTAATCAGATGCGATACGGCTTCCAAAAGGATATCGGTCCTTCTGTATCGCTGAAACCTGGCCACAATTCCTACGACGGGAGCAGTGGGGGAGATCCCGAAAACCGCCCGCATATCTTTGTACCCCCCCTGGGGATCAAACCTGGTGAGATCCACGGCGGTAGATATCTTGGTCACTGCTTCAGGAGGAAACCCCAAGCCCTTCACCAACCTCTCCCTATTCCCGTCAGAAAAGGTAATCAGACCATCGGTAAGGCCCCTGAAAAACCACGTGCTGATAGGATCCGTTTTCAACGAATCCCGTTTATGATCAGTCCGTATCACAGGTGGACGTCGCTTGGAAAACCTTGCCGCCAATCCCCCCACGATATGATCATGAGAATTATGAACGTTGATGATATCAAATTGTTCACGGTCGATATAGCGCGCGATGCCCCTGATATCAGAGATAATATCTTTCAGGCGATATAGGTGATGCGCTTTGGAAATAGGGGCAAGATGAAAGGTATCCACCCCCTTGAAGGCTTGTTTTCTCAACTCCTTCTCTATGCTCTCCGCAGTCTCGATAGGGGGGCGCCGATAGGCCAGGACTACCTCGTGGCCTCGCTGGTGGAGGGCAGAACAGAGGTTTACCACCGGCTCGGCCGGCCCTGTCCACTTCCAATCGGAGAAGAGGTGGAGGATCTTCATGCTTCACTCTCAAAGAAGCCCCCAACAGCCCCCGCCACCTCCTCTATCTCGCGTTCGGTCATCTCGGGGAAGCAGGGGAGGGACAAGACCTCCCGGCAGGCCCCTTCACTCATGGGGAGGTCCCCTTCACGATACGGCAATTCACCGTATGCCTCCTGGAGATGGATGGGAAGAGGATAGTGAATGAGCGTCCCGATGCCTTTGTGGTGCAAAAACCTCTGGAGGGCGTCCCTTTGGGCCGTGCGGATGACATAGAGGTGATAGACGTGGCGCGCGTCCTCCTTTTCGGCGGGACAGGTAATCCCTGCCTCTTCGAACAGCTTCGAGTACCTCAGCGCCCGCTCTCTCCTTTCATTATTCCATTGATCCAGATACCTCAATTTGACCCGAAGTATGGCCGCCTGGAGTTCATCCAGGCGGCTGTTGCCCCCCTTCATGATGTGATGATATTTTTGCGCCTCTCCGTAGCAACGTAGCAGCCGCAGCTTCGCATAGATGTCTCCGTCATCGGTCACCACCATCCCCCCGTCGCCATAGCCCCCCACATTCTTGGTCGGATAAAAACTGAAACAGCCCGCCAGGCCGAATGAACCGACCTTTTTCCCTCGGTATTCTGCACCGTGAGCCTGGCAGGCATCTTCAATAACAATGAGATCGTAACGCTTTGCAATATCTATGATGGCGTCCATCTGCGCAGGGTGGCCATAAAGGTGTACGGGGACGATGGCTTTGATCCTCCGGTGCGCCTTTTTCATCATGCGGTCTTTTACCAGGCGTTCTAAGGCGTTTGGATTGATGGTATATGTTTCGGGATCGATGTCCACAAAGAGGGGTTTCGCCCCCACGAAAGAGACGGCCAAGGCCGTGGCAATAAAGGAATTGGCCACGGTAATAACCTCATCCCCCTCTCCGATGCCGACGGCCCGCAAGGCCAGATAAAGGGCGTCGGTCCCTGAACCAACGCCGACCCCATACCGGACTCCGCAGTAGCGCGCGAACTCCTTCTCAAAGGTCGAGACCTCCTCCCCTAAAATAAAAACCCCCTTGTCGTAGACCTTTTGGGTAGCGGCGAGAATTTCCTCTTTAATCCTCCGGTATTGCCTCTGCAAATCTAAAAAGGGGACCATCGCAATCATCCACCGCGGCTCACCTGGCCTAGGCCGTGAGTCATTAACTCCAATATGCCTTTTTGTGCTCCTTATAAAATTCGATCGTTCTTTTAATGCCCTCATCCAAAGAGGTCTGAGGGCTCCAGCCCACCACCCGCTTGATCTTGGTTATATCCGTGTAGTAATCCCCCGGCTCCACCTCTTTTCGTTCCGGGGTAAATTCGGTAAAGTCCGCACTGCCGCTGCCCACGATATCTACAATTTTCCTAGCGATGTCGATGAAATTGATGGGAACTCCCGTGCCGACATTAAATACCTCTCCATAGACCTGAGGGCAGGTTGCCACCATCAACAAACACTCCACCAAGTCCCCTATGTACAGAAAATCCCTTAAAATCATCCCATCTCCAAAGACCGGTATGGTCTCATCATCCATGGCCTTTCGGATGAACCAGTTCATCACCCCGAATTCATCGTGTTGCATCTGGTGACGCTCACCGTAGGTATTGGTAATCCTGAGACAAACCCCTTGGACCTTATGGATGTCGTGATAGACGAGGATCATCTTCTCCGCCGTCAGGTTGGTCACGGCATATATCCCTTTAGGATTTGTGGGATGGTTTTCATCGACGGGCAGACGGACACTTGCCCCGTACTCCCCCCTGGTCCCTGAAAAAATGATCCGGGCATCCCTATTGAATCGCCTGCAGGCCTCCAACAAGACCAACGTCCCCCGACAGTTGATGTCGAGATCCTGGATGGGATTGCGGACGCTCTCGACATGATTTACCTGGCCAGCCAAATGGAAGATATAATCCTGCCCCTGTACCAAGTGGTCCATAGAGAGCTGGTTTCTCACATCACTGAAATTTACGTGGACCTTATCGGCAATGGGGGAGATGTTGAACAAATTCCCTCCTTGGCGGGGAATCATGTTGTCCACCAGGGTGACTCGTGCCCCCTCCTCCACCAGCCTGATGGCGAGGTTGCTTCCGACAAAGCCCAAGCCGCCGGTGATCAGTACCCGTTTCCCCTCAAAGGTCTTTTTGCCTACCATATTATTCTTCCCGTAACCCCTTTTGCCGTTCCCACAGCTTAGCATGTTTGATAAACACATAAAACATGGTGGAGACAATAATTACCAAACCGGGTATCCCGTCCAGGAAACCCCTTTTGAAGACATACTCCTTTATAAAACGAAAGGGTGGATTCAGCAACATATGTACGAGGCTAAACCGTTTACCCCCTTGAAGCATATCCTCTGAGGCGATCTGAGAATATCTGTCGATGGTCTGAATTTGATCGGAAATGTCTCTGTACGTGTAGTGGTAATAATGATTCTTCAAGTTCTTGATCTTTCCATTCACCTTCACCTTGGCATGCAGACCACCTTCCCATTGCCCTTTGTTTCGATCGTAGATCCTGATCTCATAATCTGGATACCATCCGCCGTATTTTATCCACCGCCCCAGGTAATAGGTACGGCGATGCACGATATAGCCGTCCCACTCGCCCTTGTTCCTCCCCAACTCCTCCTTGACTTCCCGGGCCAACTCAGGGGGGACCTCCTCATCGGCATCCACAAACATCATCCACCGGTTGGTCGTCAGGTCAGCGGCATACTGATATTGATCCTGATGGCTCGTCCAGGTGCGCTGGTAGACCCGATCGGTGAATCGGCGACATATCTCCACTGTCCTATCGGTGCTGTAAGAATCTACGAGCACCAATTCATCGGCCCACCGGATACTCTCTAAGCACCGCTCAATGGTCCTCTCGTTATTAAAGGTAAGGACGTAGGCAGAGATCTTTTCCATTATCCTTTTACCGATACGGTTCTCCTGTGTATTTGCGCACCTACCGTACGATAGACCTCTTCAACCTCTATCAGATCCATACACCGGTGATCTACGGGGCATACCCTTTTGAGGCAGGGGCTGCAGGAAACTTTCTTGCGGATGACCACGTGTCCTTCCCCCAGGGGCGAGGTCGTCCGGGGATCGGTGGGGCCGAATATAGCCACCACCCGCGTCCCCGCACCTGCTGCCACGTGCATGGTACCGGTGTCGTTGGTGACCAGCACATGACAGTGGCGTAGCAGGGCCGCCAGCTGCAACAACGAGGTCCGGCCCGATAGATCGAGGCATCCTGCACCAATCCCTCGGGCAATAACGGCATTTAATGCCTTTTCTTGGGGGCGAGAGGAGCCAAAGATGATGATAGAAGCCCCATAGCCATCTCTTACCCTCCTCCCCAATGCCACAAACCGCTCCGAAGGCCAACACTTGGCCTCTCCATACGTGGCGCCGGGGTTAAGACCGATGAGCACCCTGTCTTTCAGGCCATGGTGCGAGAGGAACGTAGTGGACCAACTTTCTTGTTTTCCGTTAAGGGATAATAAGGGCAAGGGAGGGGAGGGACAACGGCCCAAGCGCTCTACGAGATGGAGATAGTAGTACATGCGGTGCCGGCTCAAAAGCCCGGGAGGACAGTCGATCCCTTCGGTGAGGAGCAAATTTCTGCCCTCACCGTTATAACCAATGCGATGAGGAACCCTCCCTAAAAAGACCATCAGGGCAGAGCTAAAGGAGCGAGGGAGGATGACCGCGAGGTCTATTTCTTTCTGTTTGATGTATCGCCCTATCCGCACCTCACCAAAGATCCTCTTTGCACCGGTGGGCATATCATACGGTATCACCTCATCGAGGTCTGGATTGGCCTTCCAGAGTTCGGCAAGACGGGATTTGACCAAGACTGAGATATGGGCGTGCGGAAAGAGGCGGCGAAGGGAATGGACCACGGGAAAGGACATGATGGTATCCCCTACCCAATTGGTTCCCTTGACCAAAAGTCTTTGTACGCCCTTATAACTTCCTCTCATCGCGACCAACTTCGATAAAAATTATACAAATGATTGTAAAGTATTAGTTAACCATAGGGCTGTAACGATGTCAACTTCTTCTTTTTTTTTATACATTTCTATACAAAAAGCTTGACTTTTCCGTTATATTATTATAAACTTATACATCGCATTTACAAAAAAGGAGAGATGGTGCCAAGGGTATATTATTATGTAGTTGTCTTTCTCGCGATAGCCATCCTCTTCCCCGCCACCCCCCGGGTAGTCTTCGGTTTAATATCCATCCTCTCTGTCACCGATCCCCTTCCCCTGACTGAAACGGTTGAAAAACAAGATCAGACGGCCGCTATACCCAACATAGCAGGGGCGGAGAGAATCGTTGATATTGACTCACGGATGACCTATATAGGTGACGATAAGGGGGGCAATCTGGAGTATACCAAGGAATTCATCTTAAGATCAGTAGGAAGTAAAAATACCCTCTGCTTATGGGTAGCAGGAATGGTTGCTGCGCACAACGATAATGAAAGTGTAGACTACCAAAACGGTTTCTTTACCAATAAATTATATATCAACGGGAATTATATCGATAACCTCAACAATTACGTTTATCAGGAAGAAGATAGAACATTCAGGACCATCCTGGTCCCCCTCCCCTCACACGCCTTGCGCTCCGGGATCAACAAGTTGATGATCACGGCAGAGTGTCCCAAGCGCGGCAATCACGATGATTTTGCCTTAAAGGAAATAAAACTCTTGCAGCGGTAGCGGGTAAGCAATGTCTTAATCTTTGTGCTCCTAAAACCCAAGGGTGAAACCACTCAGCTTCTTCCATCTCCTTACCTCCGTCAACACTTTCAAAAAATGATTGACAAATTCATATCTTTTATATAATAAATCTATATTCTTCTTCATTACGTTTAGTTATCAACGATATTTTAACCTTTGTCTAGCAAAAAGGTGAGGACAAAAAATAGGGGGATACTATTATATAATGAGATCTTTCCTGTTATGGATGGGGATTGTCCTCCTTTTCATTCCTACAACCACCACCGCAATCGATTGGGAAAAAGGCGCTCTTAATGTCTATCTCTCTTCAGAGGGTTACTATCATGATGTCACGGGGAACGAGGACAGGTCCTCTTTGGAGGAAGGCTGGTTCTACCTGGAAAACCTGATCCTTGATTTCAACCAAGAGCTTGCCGAAAAGGCCCAGTTTCAGGGGTACGCCCACGTCAGGAGCAGCAACGATCCTCAACAGCAGATCGACGGCCGAGATTGGATGTTCGTGGAGGGTTATGCCCGCCTCGCGGATGATCTCAATGCGCCAAATATCTATGAGGTGTTGGCCGGAGACTACGCCGAGAGCTATACACCCTATACCCTCAATACCTACCTTTTGGGGGCAAAGGCCTTTTATAAATACAACGATTGGATGAAGGTCTCAGTCCTCTATGGAAGAAACCGTGACGAGGACCTGGACCATTATGTCCGCAACACGGGAGGGGGAAGGGTGGAGTTTTACTACCAGAACTACCTTACCATTGGCGGCACCTTCGTCTATACCGATGTCGCGGGGGACTCCCTGAGGTCCGACTCGCCGGTGGGAGATCAGCTCAATCAGGTGTTTGGGGGGGACCTCCACTTGAACCTCTGGGGCGACAGGATCCATCTCAATGCGGAGTACGCCCGGAGCATGTATAACGACGATGAGCGGGATGAGACCCTGAGAGATCAATATGACAATGCCTATTTGGTGAGGGGAGACATCAGCCCTGCCGAAAATCTAACGATCAGTGCCGAGTTTGAGCGGGTGGAGCCCTGGTTCAATACGGTCCTGGGTGCCGCCTCACCGGATATGGAGCGGGTAAAGGGACAGATAGATTACGCCCCCTGGTATTGGTTGACTACGATGCTCTTGTACGAATATTCTTTTGATAAACTCAATGACCATTCATTAGCCGATCACCGCACCCATACCCATCTGACCTCTTTCAGTTCCAGCGTGTACCCTTTTTATCAGAGGGAGGATGCGTGGAACAGCTTCACCGTCAACCTCCAGATAGATCACTCCACATACTACACAAAGGATCACCCTCGCACGACGGATTCAGATGATCTGATGCTCAACCTGAGCCTTTCCCAAAGCTTCACTCACTGGAATTATTCCCTCGGCTATACCTATAGCCGAAATTGGAACTGGGTCGACAGGACCACGGAGTTCTCGAGCCACACCCCCTCTTTAAATATAGGCATCACCTACCCCTGGCTGGCCCTGGATTGGGCATGGACCGGCTACGGAAGCTATGAGTATAGAGAGTATATCCTCTCAGGCCTGATCGATCGGATCTACAGTGGCGGTGTGGGCCTCTCTCTCGCCTATGAACGGACCAGATCAACACTGAGCCTTAATGTGGCCATCGAGTACTACGACAACGCCTCAGGTTCGGTTTTGGGGACGCCGGACAACATCAGCCGCACGTACAGCGCCGTCTTCGACCAGGTGTTGTGGGAGAGAGAGTACCTCACCGTCAACCTGACCCTCAGCGCGAGTTATCGGGATTACGACGAGGATGTCCATGACGAGGACTACACCGAGGGCGTCTACTACTGCGGTCTTACGCTGACGTTTTAATGAACCTTCGGCAGACTACAGAGAACCAACTATATAGTTGCCGAAACGATATATGAGGAGGAATACCATGTTCATAAAAAGAAGGCTCTATCGGTGGAGTATAAGCGGCTTTCTTGTTCTATCCTTACTGACTGTAGCCTGGGGAGCCGCCCCCGAAGAACCGACCGTTACCATGGCCAAGATTGGCAAGAAGGACCTAGTGGGAAAAGCCGAGGTGACAATCATTAAGGATGACCTCACCCGTGAACGCAAGGCCCTCATAGTGGGATTGGCCGAAGGGGGAAAGACAGCCGTTGAAAGGGTAGAGGTCTCCCTGGACGGTGGGCAGATGTGGAAGGAAGCGACCGGGCGTGAAAAGTGGCACTACGAGTTTCTTCCCCTCCCCAATTATACCTACTATCTCACCCTCCGGGTCTTCAACGCCGATGGCGTCGTCTCCAATCCGAAGCGGTTCGGCATAACCCGGCTCACCTATCTCCCTCTCACCCTGTCGGAATTAATCCAGCAGCAAGCGGATGAATTGGCCAGGGCATATATGTCTAAAAACCTGCAAAAATACATGGGTCTTATCTCCAGGGACTATCAAAACATCCCACGGGGGTGGCACAGGCTGCGCAGGGCCATTGAGAACGACTTTAGGTCTCTGAACAACATCGTCCTGCGCTTCACCGTCAACCAGGTCTATGAGCTTCAAGGGGCCGTCATGGCCGATATCTACTGGCGGCTCACCTATGCCGGCCTCCTCGAGCCCAAGGAAGGGTATGTGGAGATCCACTTTGACCCGGCGGACCAATTAAAGATTATCCTACAGACAAAGGATCTCTATTTCGGGGCAGCACCCATCGGGCATGATGGGACAGTTCAGATAAATCCCTTAGCTGCGTCGGTATTCGAATTCATTGTTACTGATCTGGACAAAATCGGGGCCGGCTTTATCACCGTGAGAGTAAGATATGTTCGTAGCGGCGGCGCTGTGCAGTTTGACGGTAATGTAACGCTGACAGAGACCCCACGCAGTTCAGGGAGGTTTGTGGGATCACGCTTTTTCCCCACCACAGTTAATGATACTGTTACCGTCACCTATACAGATGAGATTACTACGGATTGGAGGAGGAATGTGCGCCGCTCTGACACCTTTGTAGCACCATAGGACGTGCAGAATAAAGCATGATACTCTTAACATTATGGTAATTTTAAAAATAAATTCAGGGCGTACAATTACATCTATCAACATACATGAGGTCTTCTTGTACTAAGAGCAAGTTCAAAACGAACCTCCTCCTGAGGCTGTCCATTAACTACTCAGCTTCATGTCGCAGCTCTATGGTGGCTGATAGTGTGGCCACCATATAAAAATTAGCATGAACCTTTGTCGCCGGACGAGAAACATATAAGTACGATGGTTCACATAACAGGAGGTGAGAGCAATGGCCGAGAGAAAGAGATGCTATCGGTATGTCTTGAACGCTATTGTATTAATCCTGCTCATATCGCCGGCCTGGGGCGCGGCGCCTCATAAAACGAATAAACCGAGCATCACCTCCGCCGCCATCGGCAAAAAAGTCCTCAAAGGAGCGACCGGAGTTACCATCATCAAGAGCGATCTCACCCCCAGCGGCGAGGTCCTCATTGTGGGGAAGACCGACGGTGGCGGCGGCGGAGGGGTCCCAAAAGTAGAGGTCTCCCTGGACGGCGGCGAGACATGGAAGACGGCACAAGGAGGGGAAAGCTGGCGCTATCGCTTTATTCCCGTTGCCAATAAGGACTATGAACTGACGCTCCGAGTCATCAACACAGCCGGTGTTATCTCCGATCCGAAGGCGTTCGGGTTTATACCGCTCACTTATCTCCCCATCACCCTGTGGGAATTAATTCAAAAACAAACCGATGAGCTGGCCAAGGCCTATATGTCCAGGGACCTGGAGCGTTATATGGGGTTGATCTCCAAAGACTACCAGCAATATCCCCGTGGTTGGCAGCGATTGCGCAGAACCATCCATAACGACTTCAAGTCCCTGAACAACATCGTCCTGCGCTTCACCGTCAACCAGGTCTATGAGCTGGAGGGTGCCATCATGGCCGAGATGCAGTGGCGTCTCACCTATGCAGGTCTCCCCAAGCCTGAGACGGGATATGTGGAGATCCACTTCGACCCTACAGACCATCTCAAGGTCGTACTCCAGGAAAAGGATCGGTACTTCGGTGCGGCAGCCCGGAGGGGACCGTAACGCTTGGTCATGAAGGAGGAAAGATGCAATTCCACGCCTCAATCTTCTTTCCATGGAGATTGGGGCTTTGTATTTCACAAGAGGGGCAAAACCCCCTTTGAACCTTTTTCACTGTGAGGGGACTTATTTATTGAGAACGCATAATCGATCATTGGAAGATGGGAGGCTTTTGGAGTTGATAGCAGCGGGCGATCACCAGGCCTTCCGTGAGATCTACGATAGATATTATAAGAGGATATATCTCTACTCCTATCGCCTGCTCGGTGAGGGAGAGGGAGCTAAGGAGGTGGCCAATGAAGTCATGCTGGAGATCTGGAGAGGGGCCAAACGGTTCAGGGGTGAATCCAAGCCCTCCACCTGGATGTTCGGCATCGCCGTCAACAAGGTTCGCAAGAAGATCAAGGGGAAATTGCCCCCCTATGAGGACCTGGAATCCGTGGGCGAAGAGGCTGGTGAGCGAAGCGCCCCGGATACAGCAACATATCAATCTGAATTGCGAGAGCGGATGCGGACGGCCATCAATAGCTTGAGCCGGGAACATCGAGAGGTGCTCGACATGACCTATTATCAGGGGCTCTCCATCAAAGAGATCGCCGCAATCATGGGGTGCCCGGCCAATACGGTCAAGACCAGGATGTTCTACGCCCGCAAGCGATTGGGAGGAATCTTACAGCACATGGGCATAGGAGGTGAGGCATGAAACCCAACAAAGACACGGCGGGCCGCTGCCCCGAGGGAATGGACCTGCTCCTTCCTTGGTATCTCAACCGGACGTTGGAGAAAACGGAGCACGAGACAGTCAAAAAACACCTCCGAAGCTGCTCCATCTGTCAAGAGGAGTTTGCAGCGATCAAGAGAGAACAGAAAGGCTATCAAGCAATTGCCGAAGAGGTCCCCGTCCCCCAGACCTTCCCCCATCTCATGGCGGAAATTGAAAAACGAGAGAGAACGATCTGGGGGCGGATCGCCGCCCTCATCCCCAGACCGCAGCCCACCTTTGCCGCCGCGCTCATCGCCACGCAGTTCATCGTGATTGTGGGACTCGTAGGCCTCCTCGCCCTCAATCCCTGGGGTGCGGGGGAGCGGTTCTATCGCACCCTCTCAGGTCCGGCGGCCATTGAAAGTAACGGTCCAAGATTATCCATACTCTTTCAGGATGGAGTCCAGGAAAAAACGGCTCGAGAGGTCATCCTGGAGATCAACGGGACCATTGTCAGAGGCCCCTCCCCTCTGGGGGTCTATACCGTGGAGCTGCCATCTGAGATGAACCCGGAGGAACTCCAGGGGGTCATCGCATCCCTGCGGCACAAGGGGGACATCATCAGGTTCGTGGAGGTGGAGGAAGGGTGAAATGTCCGTATATCTTCGATCGGCCCTCGTCGTATTCATCTGCTGTAGCAGTCTTTGTCCTCTCGTTTCACACGCTGCCCAGAAACCCGCTCTGACGAGGGGACCGGATTGGTTCCTGACAGAAATTACCCCCTCCTCAAAGGCCGTCACGAGGGGACAAGAGGCCGCCTTTGACATCCAACTGACAAATCTTACCGGCTCCCCTTACCAACGCGTCGAGGTATCCGTTATCCCCACAGCGCAGCATCACAAGAAATTGTTTGATACCAAGTCCTCCCACCTCCAAACAGTCCAACCCCAGCAGAGCTTCACGGCGCGAGTCGGCGTCACGCCCACCTCTCAAGCCCCCCCGGGGACATACACCTTTTGCACTGTCGTCGCAGTACCGGGGTGTCCTCCTTTTATTATCAAAACCGGCCCTCGGATACAGGTCATCCGCGTCACAGAGGACTTCCACCTGAAATCGATAGTCCCCAAGGAGGTTTTGATAACGGTACGGGGCGATAAGAGGTCCGTACGACCCCTCCTGGAACGATTAAGGCGGTCCTACCGCCTGGAGGTGACAGAGGTCGCCGAACTGAGCTCGTTGGGAAAATCCCTCGTCCGCCTGCGGATACCGGACGGGCGAGCCGTCGAGGAGGTCATGGAGGTCCTCTCCCAAGACCCCTACGAGCTGTCCCCCCAACCCAACTACCACTACCGGACCTGTGGGACAAAGGCAGACCCCCTCGCAGATCTGCAATATGCCTTCAAGGCCATAGGAGCAGATCAACTGCCAACCGGCATAGATGGCAGGGGGGTTAAGGTAGCCATAATAGACACCGGAGTCGATTACCTGCACCCCGATCTCAAGGGTAAGATCGCACACAAAAAGGATGTCACGGGGGGCAAATCATTTCAGTACGACCTCCACGGTACCGCCCTGGCCGGGATCATCGCAGCACAGTGTAAGAACGGCATTGGTATCTGCGGCCTGGCCCCAGGGGCGACGATCGTGGCCGTCAAGGCATGTCGCCCCATCACAGAAGGTAAGATAACCGCCAGGACCACCTCATATTGGCTCTCCCAGGGTATCGATTATGCCGTCGTCCAAAAGGTCAAGGTGATAAACCTCAGCCTGGGAGGACCGAAAGACCCCTTAATAACCGACCTCGTCAAAGAGGCCTTCGCACGAGGTATCATTATCGTGGCGGCGGCCGGTGACAAAGGTCTTGCTACCTACCCCCCCTACCCTGCAGCCCTGCCCCAGGTTATCGCCGTAGCCGCTGTAGACATTAAGGGCAAACCATATGCCGAAGGTATCAAAGGTAACTTTATCACCCTCTGCGCCCCAGGGGTAGACATTATGACCACACAACCGGGGAATAAATATAACTTTTACACCGGCACCTCCATGGCCACGGCCTATGTGACCGCCGCTGTGGCCCTCCTG
>CAZMFG010000049.1:0-14557 GCA_964565525.1 uncultured Thermodesulfobacteriota bacterium | reverse complement strand
AAATATATTAAAGAGGGGATGTCGCCGTGCGATCCCCTACCTTTCTATTATTAGATATCTCTATAGATGGGATGTCGTATAATGACACAGGGTTGCCTGTCGCAGAAAATGAGGCTAAGATAGGGGTAAAAAGGAGAAAATCGGTGTTTGCCGTCCTCTATTGCGTGCTCTTCCTGTGCTCCCTGGGGATAGTGGCCTTCGGCCTCGTCATGTTGAAGATCGCCTATGACCTTCAGCATCCGATGGAATTCCTCGCCGTCTTTTTCTCCGCCTCGTTGGTCATCCTCATCGGGGCCGCCTTGGCCTTCGGCTTCGGCCTCAGGGCCGCCCAGCGCATCAGCAAAAAAATTGAAAATTCCCCTTGAAATTATGGTGTAGAGATGGTAAAAAAAGGATATTAAAGGCTTAAATGCTTCAAAATCTTAACAAGGGAGGACGGATTATGGCACAGAAGACGTTGCTCAAAAAGGTCGGTATTGGTCTTTCTGCTCTATTTCTCATGACGGCCCTCGGGGCGGCAGGCTGCGCTACGCAGGAGCAGCTCGATGCAGCGATAAAGAAGGCCGACGATGCTGCGGCGCGGGCTGAGGATGCCGCCGCAAAGGCTGAGGCCGCTGCTGCAAAAAGTGAGAAGTCCTTTGAACAGGGATTGCGGAAGTAGTTATCGGGATTTCCTACGGGGGCGGTAGCCGAACGGTTACCGCCCTTATTTTTTCTTTGTAATATCGATGGGGATGCCTCTGTGTTCCTCCAGGGCTTGAACGAGGAGATCGAGATCCACCTCCTTCCAGATCCGATGGACAAAGAGCTTCCGTGCGGTGTAGATAAGGAGGTCGTCGATCTCGTTGTAGAGATCGGGATGGACCTCGACAAAGATACGCCCCTCTTTGAAGCCGATCTTGACCGGCTCATAGATGATCTCAACCGGTGTCCCCAGTGTCACTAACGAAAACAGCTCCTCAATATCCTCCGGATAGAGCCTGATACAGCCGTGACTTACTAACCTCCCCACACCCCACGGGGAATTGGTCCCATGAATCCCATAGTCATGCCGGGAGAGCCGGAGGCGATATTCCCCCAGCGGATTGTCCGGGCCGGGGGGTATCGATTGACGTCCGTATTTTTCCTGCAGGGACGCGGGGATGCTCCAAACCGGGTCTTTGGTCATTTCGACGATGGTAAAGCTCCCGAAGGGGGTGGGTGAATCAAGGACCCCCAAACCGATGGGATAGGTCTTCACCATCTTGATATCGTTAAAAAAGAGGTAGAGCCGCAACTCGGGGATGTTGATGACGATGGCCCTCTTGTCTTTATTGGCGGGTGGGAGCACCCACGCGGTAGGGAGAAACAGGGTTCTCCCCGCAGGGGGCAGCCAGGGATCGATATCGGGATGTAAGAGTATGACCTCCAGATATCCGAGATCAAAGGTCCTGGCGATGTCCAGGAGGGTCTCGTCTTTTTTGACGACGTAATCACGCAATGCGCCGATCACCGTATTGGCCGAGGGATCTATTGACTCCGGCTGCCCGGGACGGCAAAAAGGGTATGCGCCCCCAGCGAAAGCGGTCTCCGAAATCGCGAGGAGACAAAAAAGCACCGCCATGGCCATGCATTGTTTCACCCAGCCTTTCCTCCCATAACGCCCCGTGGCCGATGGGCAGTGATACAACCAATCGTCATGTCTCCGGGATTCCATTTACTCCTCTGTTTCTTCTTGTCCCTCATCGTGGTCGGAAGGCCCTGCACCGGGGGATAATTCATCGGCCAAGATTCGAGCTCTCTGCAGGAAGTGCGATCTCTTTTCCTCATCGGTTATGGCAGCGGTTAATCTTTTCAGCAGGATTTCCACATTGTCTTCGGTGCGGGGTTCTATCGACTCCTCTAAATCGAGTAACGCCTCCTCTAAGATTATGGGGGCTATGGGCCCCACGATCAGATTCAGTTCCCCTTCCAGGGCCGAGAGGTACTCCTCGCCGAAGGCAGCGTCGGCGATCTCGGGATAACGACTGCTCTTTCCGACAAGACCTGCATCTCGAAACCGCTGAATCGCCTTGAACAAATCGAGGGGGGCCACGTACATCTCGTCAGAAATATCCTTTAGCGATCTCCTGCCGTCTATTCTGGCCAAGATATCCCATTCCTCCTTTTTCAGCCGTATGGTACCACTGGCCTGAGGATACAAACAGAGGACGGCATTGAGGTCGAAAGGGTTCTCCGCGCTGAGCCGATTCCACTCTCGCATCCGTTTCGCCAGGAGGGATAAGACTCGATCGGTCTCCATCTCAATGGTCGTGTGGTCGGTAGTCTCCTTCGGGGTGAAGTGATGTGTTCCTCGCTCCCACGAGAGCATAAAGAGGAGGGCCGGGAGGCCGACGCTCTGGTCTAACTGGGCGTGGGTGATCTTTCCCTCATCGAGAAACACCTCCCCTTCTCTCCCCTCCTTACGTATGATCAGTTTCCCGGTCCTCTGCTGCGAGCAGAGAAAGGTGAGGGCATCGGCGATCCGCGCCGCGTCTTTTTTTTCCCCAGTTTCTGTTTCTTCATTCATGATGATACGAGATGTGCGCTCCCCTCAGCTGGTTGGCGAGTTAAGTAAGAAAGAAGAAAAAGCCTGTGCCGTAGCACTGCACTAGAGAAAATCTAAAGGATGGGGGGTGGAAAGTCAAGCGCGTCGCGTCCCCTTACGGTCATCCAGGACAGCACGTCCTCCGCTACAGCATAGAGAGGGGGTCCACATCCACCTCCGTCGTCACCCCCGAGAACCCCCTCCCCTCCTCCATCAAGGAGCGCCCAAGGCGCTGGAGGGACCCTATCCTCTCTCCCTTGAAGAGGAGGTGCCAGCGGTATCTCCCCTTGATCTGATACAGGGGGGCGGGGCTCGGTCCCAGCATCTCCGTCTCACCTCGAAGGCCCCTCAGCACCGCCTCGCCCTTTCGTGCCAGCCGCTGGATCCCCTCTTCCGCATGGCGGGGGTTTCTGGACGAGACCCGTATGGTGACCATGTGAGTCAGGGGGGGATAGCGCAGGGCCTGGCGGAAGGCCATCTCCTCCTCGTAGAAGCCGGCACAGTCATGGTCCTTGGCCCGTTGAATGGCGTAGTGCTCGGGGAAGAAGGTCTGGATGATCACCCTCCCCGGTTCCCTCCCCCTCCCCGCCCTCCCCGCTGCCTGGCTGATGAGCTGAAAACTCCGTTCCGCCGCCCGGAGTTCAGGGAGGTTGAGGCCCACATCGGCCGCGATGATCCCCACCAAGGTGATCCGGGGGAAGTCATGCCCCTTGACGATCATCTGGGTCCCCACCAGGATGTCGATCTCCCCCCGCTCCAGGGCCCCCAACACCCTGCCGTGGGCACCCCGTCGTGTCGTGACGTCGCTGTCCATGCGGGCCACCCTGGCCTGGGGGAATAGCCCCTGCACCGCCTCTTCCACCTGTTCCGTGCCGTAGCCCACTAAGCGGATCTCCCCGCCGCCGCAGCGGGGACACAGTTGGAAAGCGGGGACCTCATAGCCGCAGTAGTGGCAGAGGAGGACCTTTCGGCGGGCGTGATAGGTGAGAGACACGCTGCACTGACGGCAGGTAAAGGGGGCGCCGCAATCGGCGCAGATGGCCGAGCGGGAAAAGCCCCGGCGGTTTAAAAAGAGGAGGGCTTGGCCGCCATCCGCCAGAGTGCGCGCCAAGGCCTCCTGGAGCGGCGGGGAGAGAACGCTCTGTGTGCCCCCTGTGTGACCTTTGAGATCGACCACCTCTACCTGCGGCAGGATCCCCCCTCCCACCCGGAAGGGGAGGTGCAGGGGGCGGTATTTCCCCTGCCGGGCATTGTAAAAGGATTCGAGGGAGGGGGTGGCGGAGCCGAGAACGACGACCGCCCCTTCCTGCTTGGCCCGCACCACGGCCAGATCGCGGGCATTGTACCGCACCCCGTCCTCTTGCTTATAAGAGGTGTCGTGTTCTTCATCCACGATGATCAGACCGAGGTCCCTACAGGGGGCGAAGACGGCGGAGCGGGCGCCGATGACCACCCGGGCATCCCCCCTGTTGACCCGCCGCCATTGATCGTAGCGCTCCCCTGCGGAAAGACCGCTGTGCAGCAGGGCGATCTCATTGGGCAACCTCCTCTGAAAGCGCCCGACCAACTGCGGGGTGAGCCCGATCTCGGGGACGAGGACCACCGCCCGCTTTCCCAGGGCCAGGGCCTCCTCCACCGCCCTGAGATAGATCTCCGTCTTCCCGCTCCCCGTCACCCCGTGCAGGAGGAAGGGACAAAAGGCATTGGCCTTCAGGGCCTTTGTGATCTCCTCTAAGGCCGCCTCCTGTTCCGGGGTCGGGTGAAACGGGCCTTCCTCCCTCGTCAGGGTCTCCAGGTTCGGCTCCCGCCAGACCTCCTCCTCCCCCACCGCCACGATCCCCTGCTGCTGCAATCCCTTGAGGATCGCGGTTGCCTTTTTAAATTGTTTGCGGAGCTGGGCAAGGGGGATCCTGCCGTTCTCACCCAGCCAAGCGACGATCTGCTGCGCTTGGGGTGTGAGGGCATCGTCCGAACAAGGAGGGCGGAGGATCTCGGCGAAGGCCGCTTTTTTGGCCTTGGTCCTCCCCGGCCTCACCCGCGCCTCCAGGCGGATCAAGCCCCTGCGCTGCAGGGCGAAAAAAGATGAGCGAGAGGGGCAATCCTTCAAAAGCCTCTTTAAGGGGCTCCCCTCATGGGGATTGATGGCCTGTAATACCTCGACATGCGGGGAATCCCCGGCAATCGCCTTGGTACCCTCCGGGGTCAGGGAACAGTGATAGGAGCTCTCCCAGTTGATCCCCGGCGGCAGGGCCGTCTTGATCACCTGCCCCAGGGGGGCGAGATAGTAATCGGCGACCCACCGGAAAAACCTGAGCATCCCCTCATCGAAGAGGGGCGCCTCGTCCAGGCAATCGATGATCGCCTTGATGTCTTTGTCCGAGATATCGGGGGGGAGATGGGTGGTCTGCGCCAGGACGTAGCCGGTGACCTGGCGCCTCCCCAAGGGGACCAGGACCCGCGTCCCTACGTCACACAGGGGTCTGAGCTGTGGGGGTACGGCATAGTGAAAGGTCTTCTCGACGGGGAGGGAAATGGCGACCTCTGCATACAACCCCCCGGTCTCGTGCTTTGCTCCCGGCATACCTCATGAGAGTAGCACCTCACCGGGGGGTTGTAAAGAAGAGCCCCCAGGGGGTCCTTGGCCCGCCTTTAGGGCCTTCCCGGCCCCCTCCCCTTGCCTCGCGCCTCGCGGAGCAGGCCGTGTATCTCGTGTCTAAACTCCGCTTGAAACACGATGTATCGCGCCTGCTTTTCTACGGGGAGGATCTTTTCGAGCTTCTGGAATCCCTCCTGCTGCACCTCGTAGAATTTTTTGTCGTTCTCCGCCAAGGCCCGTATGACCTTTTTCAGTTCTCCCTCCGAGGCATTCGCCTTGATCAATTGATCCAGCTCCCGCACCAGCTCCCTGTTTTCGTGCCGCAAGGTCCTTTGCTTTTCCTCATACTGGCGCAGGATGGGAAAGATTGTGGCCCCTTCCTCCTGTGTCAAATCCAATTCTTCGGTCAGCTTCCACATCCAGATGAGCTCTATCCGCTCTCTCAGCTCCTCCCTGCGCTCCTCATCCATCGGCCTGTTGTCCCCCGGTGCAGGGGGTCCTGCGGGTCGCGCCAGGACCTGTCCCCCGCTGAGAACCAGGGCCACGATCAGGGCCAGAGCCATAACATACCATTGTTTCTTCATAGTACTTCCTCCTTTTTTTAACTATAGGGGTAAGTCGAGGAGAGGAGCCGATTAAACTCCTCCATCTCCCCTTCTTCGAAATCCTCTAACACTACCGAGATATCTTCTTCACCAAAGAGCTGCGTCAGCGCCTCGGTGAGGTCCGCCGCTTCCGTCGCTTTGAGGGCAATCGTCGGTTTTTCTGTCGTATCGGAGAGGCCGTTCAGCCCTCCCAGGGGGTCTGTCTCCTCTGCAATAAGGGGGGCCACGGAGTAGGAGCGGGCTATCTCAGCAACGGCCTCATCCTGGGCGACCCACTCCCCTTGTCCAGGCCCGAGGACCACCTTGAGGGCGATCACCCCCACGATGACGGCCGCAATCGCACCCCCGGCAGGGAGTAGGACCTTCCACGGCAAGAGGAGAGGAAACCTCTTCTCCTCGGGAACGGGGCGCCTCTTGCGTATCTCCCGCATCACGCCCGCGGTGAACCCTTCCCAGAATTCCCCTGCTTTTTGGGGCAGGGGCTGCTGGGCAAGACCTGTCCAGGCGCCCTGCAGGGCGGCCAGTTCCGCCCGGCACGCCGGGCATGCCTCGAGGTGTCCTTCGACCCGTTCTCGCTTCCTCGGGGAAAGCTCATCGCCGAGGTAGTCCGGCAATAACCGCTGCACCCTCCGGCATCTCATCTCTTTTCCTCCTGAAACATCGTTTTTAATCGTGTGCAGGCATGGTGAAAATTTGCCTTGACCGTCCCCACGGAACAACCCAATACCTCCGCGATCTCCCGGTACTTCATACCCTCGTTGACCTTCAGCATCACCGTGAGCCGCTGCCGTTCCGGGAGCCTGCCCCAGGCCTGCACCAGGAGCCGCTGGTCCTCATGCGCGATAAGCTCCTGCAAGGGGTTGGCTGTAGAAGGGGGGTCCATCTCCCCCAGGCTGTCCTCTCTTTTCCTCCCCCGATCACGGAGGTAATTCTTGCACAGGTTGATGACAATGCGATAGAGCCACGTCTTAACACTCGATCCATGCCGAAATCCCCGCAGGCCTTGAAAGGCCTTGAGAAAGGTTGTTTGGGCCAGGTCGGCCGCCGCCCCCTCGTCCCTCACGTACCGGAGGGCGAGATAGTAGATCGGCGCTTGATATGCCCTGACCAGCTCTTCAAAGGCCCCCGCGTCACCGTCCAGGGCCCGCTCCACTAATGCGTGGTCCTCGCCTCCCATGGTTGGCACTATCCCTTAGACACCGGTGCTCTCGAAAGGTTTAACCGCAGCACGGTCATAATGGATCATGGTATCATATTGATACCCAATTTCCCATGGCGGCTTCCTGCCTTGGTCACCCCTTGTGAGGGTTGACCAAGGCACTCATAAGGCAAACTGTCCCACCTGTACTGGAATGTTAAAAGCGGATTTACTCCTGGGCCTATCTATGCTAATATCTTCTTATCTGGCCGAGAACGTTTCCCAAATGATATTGAGCCGTTATACCGCAAAGTTTAATTTCAGAATTCATAATATCATTATTTTGAATGTTATAAATATTTTAGGCAGATTGTTTTTCGCATGTTCAAACAATAGACAGCTGCCAATACCAAACGATATAAAAAAAATTTTGGTTATAAGAACCGGCAGTCTTGGCGACGTTCTGTTAGTAACTCCGCTATTACGTGCCCTGAGAGAGGCTTACCCGGACGCACATATAACGATAGTGATCCCTCCTTTAGCGCAAGAATGTTTAAAAGACAATCCTGATATAAATAAAATTATTACGACGGGCTTAGTGTGGCGGCGTGGTACATTTAATCCGCTAAGAATAATACGGTTGGGATTCCAATTACAAAAAGAACAGTTTGATCTCGGCCTTGACCCGAGAGGCGATATACGCAATATGGTGATTCTCTATCTGAGCAAAACGAGGTATCGAGTAAGCTTCGGCAACACTTCGGGGGGTGACTTTTTGCTACACAAGACTGTGACCTATCAAAAGAAACACGAAATAGATTCGGGCCTTGACCTCCTACGAGCCCTTGGCCTTGAAATACAGAATCGTAACATGGTTTTCAAGATAGATGAATCAGATTCTTCCTATATTCATAAATTTTTGACGAAAAAGGGGATAGGAAAAGGTGCATTCATTGTCGGTTTTCATCCCAGCTCATCATGGAGGTTTAAAGATTGGCCGGCGGAAAAATTTGCAAGATTGGGTGATTACTTGATTTCAAAATATGGCGCCAAAATAGTCGTTCTCGGCAAAAACGAAAAAGATTATACAATTGCTCAGCGCATCGATCACCTGATGGATAACAAGCCAATACTTGCCGTGAATGATCTTACCCTGAGACAGACGGTTGCCTTAATAGATTTAATGGATATTTTCGTATGTATCAGTTCCGCTCCTGCACACCTCGCTGCGATAACATCAACGCCAACGATCGTGTTGTTCGGGTCGGATGAAATGAACCTGTGGCTCCATGATAATCAAATAGGAATAAAAAAGGCGGTGGCGTGTTCTCCGTGCAGACAGAGAAAATGTCAGAGGGCTGGGCGTCCCGACCAGTGCATGAATTTGATAAGTGTTGATGAAGCAATTCAAGTAATTGAGAAAATCATGAGTAAAAACTGAGGTCATCGAGAAAAACAAATACGGTGCAACGGGTGAGAAAAGAGGAGAACTGCACGTTAACGCGATAAACCCAACCTTTTAGCTCGTTCCCTTCACATAGCTTGAATGTCTTCTCTGATGCACGAATCGACCGAAGAGTGGATCAAGAACGCGCTTTGCCATTGATCTGACAATATGCTGTACAGTAATGAAAAAACGTCTCGCGTAATCCATCCGATTTAACATTACTATTGTTCGGAAAGGATGAAAAACCCTCTTCCCTGCAGGCCTGGCAAGTTCCTCCTTAATAGTAGAGGGGCTTATTGCGGGATATGTTTGGGTTTGGCAGTGAAAAGTCTGTCGAGCGCCTTGGGGGAACCAATGATTGCAAAAGTGTGTATCATACATTGTGAAGCCGAGTATTTGTCCGAATAGCGAGATCCTCACTTCGTCGTTGCACAGTTCGGGGATTTCGATGCTGCTGTATGCTTCTAAAAACTGTCTCGGCAGGCAAATCCCTGGACCTTGCGCGCCATACGGTTTCATGCTGTAACCGAACTGCTCGTGTGCCCATGCGAGAAGACTATCTAATTCGCTTTTATAGGGTTCTTCTGCGGCCCAAATCCATCGGCCTGCAACCTCCTGTAGAGGTACTATCGAGGTCAAACCGATAGCATTGATGGGTATGTCCTTGTAGATACTATCCAATGAGTCTAACATAAGGAGGTCCCACTCAATAAGATGAAGCATATCAAAGGATAACGTGCTGCCGAATTCCGTATACCACATCCGGAGTGCCAAGTCTCCGTTTTGCCACTTCCAGCGTTCTGTTTTATCTTTGATACAATAGCAATGCTCCAGCCAAGGCATCAATTTTTTATGGAATTTTCTGTAATCCTTTTCCGGTCCACCGAAAAGCCCGTAGATCTTAACAGCGGGGTTAAATTGCTTAAGACATCGCACCCTATTTTCGCATATGGTTGGATGCGCATGGAATCTAAATACTATAATTCTCTTCATTTTTTTATGATGGCTTTGCCATGGTAAAGCAAAAGGAAGATTTAATCGTCGCTGGTAAGCTCAGGGCTATGCTGGGGCTTAAAAAACAGGCATGAGTACAGGAACACCGCCTGGCTTTTTTTCTTTCATTATCGGCCTTCTCGGAGAGCCAAATCTTTTTGAAATCATAATTGGCGGAGCGAACATTCCCGATCACATCGGTTAATTCGCATAATTTAATATCCCCATTCGGTTCCAAAACGCCGATACTATTCCCGGCTTGGCACCGAAAAGGCAATCCTCTGCCTTGGAGGACTCGAGTATATACCTTGTAAAGATACCGAGTTCTATTGGTAGCCAGAAAAGACTTTAATTTCTTGCTCTTCGTCTTTTGATTCCAATAACGGTGATACGATATTAACGTAGAGGCCAGATCATTCCACTCCTTATAGCCGGGAGGAACAACCCTTGTGTCATACGGAACACCGCGCACCGGCGAGGGACCATGTCCGTCAACCGGTAAACTATTCTTAACAAATTCGGACAAGGTGACAATCTCATCTACAGTGCTCTGAGTAACAACCGTAATAATATAGAGTTCCAGGTTATGCCGGTTCTTCTTGAGCTCAGCCAGGCCCTTGGTAGTTTCTATAACCCGATCGAAACTTCCTTCAACCCCTTTGATTGCATCGTGAGTCGTCCGTAGGCCGTCGAGCGACAAACCGATGGTAATATTACTGTGCTGACATTTCTGCAGTATGGCGTGCGTCATCTTTACGATCCTATCGGTATTAAATCCATTGGTGGGCAGATGAATATGGCAGATCTTGTTGTGTCGATAGAAGATCTCGCATATTTCGGGCAGATCGTCCCTCAAAAAAGGCTCTCCACCTGAGATGAGCAAGTTTTTGAGTGTGCCGAGCGAGTAAGAGACCTGTTTAATTTCATCCAAGGACAGCTCTTGCACATCATGCACCGTACTCTTATCCATAGTGTGTGCATAGAAACAAGTCCTGCAGCGAAAATTGCATTGGTAAGTAACGGCAAATATCAATTCATCTAAGACAAAGTTCTTGCGACCATAACCATACGCTCCTCTCGGCCATCGTAATAATGTTTTAAAATGTGCGCGCATTATTTCTCTGTCACGTTTTCCTATTATTGATTCCTTTTCGAGACTGTTTGCTTTTTCCGTTTTGTATGTTCATTTGCCTCTTTTATCAAGGCATCAAAAAAATCGAGATACTTCTGCGCTATTTTTGGTATGTTAAAATGCCGAGAGACATGTTCCCTGCCCGCTTGCCCCATCTGCTGTCTGAAGCCAGGATTTTCAGCTAATGCTTTTAAATAAGTATACCACTCTTCATCGGTACAGGCAAAATACCCGGTTTTACCGTGCTCGATTACCAACCGATCTGCTGCCGATGGAGTACAAACAACGGGCAAGCCGGCTGCCATATAAGTCAGTATCTTGGTCGAGGGCTTCCTTTGGAGATGGGCGTCGTCTAATGACTTGATTTCAACCCCGATATCGCTCTTAACGAGCACCCTTTCCCAATTGTGGGCAGTCCAAGGCCTATAACGGACAGATCCTCTGCTCTTGGGCAGCATTCTGGTGTGATACATAAGTATAATTTTCTTCTTCAACTCTTTTGCCAATCGCCTTACTATCGGTTGTAATATATCCATGCGGGGAAGATGTTCAGGAAATCCCTGCCACAGTATCGTTAGTGTATCGTCGTTCCTCTTCGTATAATCCTTGTGTCTGATGTTTATGATAGGGTGCTCTATCAGGACCATCTTTTTCCCTGACCCGGATAGATCTTCGATGTGAAGCGGACTCGACGCGATGAGACCATCCGCCTCTTGGATCATCTCGAAGGTCTTGCGAATAGTCTGTATATCCCCTGTGTAGTACGGTCTGTCGACGATATCGTAAATGACTATCCTGCCGTGGAGCGCGGCGGCCGGCATACCATCGACCTCTCTGACAATCACGACGAGGTCGAACCTTTGCATTTCCTCGGCGTTGAAAAAAACCCCGGCACAGTACTTGTCGCTTATCTCATTGATACAGTTTACAATAGGGTCTATCCTCCATTTGCGGATGTGCAAATCATGTTCGCCGCTGATGATAGGCCCAAATCCGACGGTTATTTTCCGCGTTGTTTTACGGCTCAGCTCTAATGTTTTATACCAGCTGCGCTTGACCTGGCGTTTACCCTGGATAAATCGCAGCGGCAATCTGCGTTCGACGACGCAGAAGTAGGCCTTGTGTATAATCCTTGTACAGGCAGAGCGCAATCGACCTATCATCTTCTTCCCACGGTACACTGATTCCGTATACCGATCGATGTCACCTAACGAGCCCCTCATACAGGGCAAGCATCTTATCTGCGACAATATCCCAGGTGTATTCTGCTCTCACCAGCTTCGCCCCTCGCCTCCCCATCTCTTTACAAGCTTCCGAATTTTTTAGGAGCTCGAGGAGGGCCTTCGCCAAGGGGTTAACATCTACATCGACAACCTTGCCGGCTTGCGCCATTTCAACTTCAGGAAAGTTACACTGAGGGCTGATAATAACAGGAAGACCGCAGAGCATGGCCTCTAACAGGGCCATGCTAAAACCCTCGGAGAGCGAGGGGAGCACAAATACATCGGCGCAGTCGAACGCAGCTTTCTTTTCATTGCCCGTTAACATCCCCGTGAAAATAACCTTATCCGAAATACCTTCCCATACGAGGATCTTGTCAATGGTGCCTTTATATCCCCAATGGTCCGGACCGACAATAAGCAGGCACACAGCTTCCAGCTCTCTGACAACGCGCCCGAATGCCCGTGCAAGGGTGTCGAGTCCCTTGCCGGAACTAATACGCCCGAGAAAGAGAATTACCTTGTTCCCTTGTATGTGAGGATATCTTTTTGTGATCCACGCGCTGCTGGGCGGCCCTGCGAACTCGACGGGGTTTACGCCGTTGGGAATGATCTCGATATTGACGTCACCCACAAAGCGTACAATATCTTCAGCCTCCTTCGGCGAGACTGCATGGATTGCCGAGGCCGCCGTAAAGATCTTTCTTTGCATCAAGGCAGAGAAGATCTTTTTCTTAAAGGCCGCACGCCTCAAATTCCCCTGCGAGAGTTCACCATGAATGGATGCGACGATCGGTTTTTGCGTGCCCTTGGTTGCCTGATAGACGGCAAATTGGGGATAGTACCATATCCCGTGTGTATGGATGAGATCGAACCTCGGAGCCTCCTTCTGTATGGCTTCGGCTAACGGCTTGGAATATCCGGCCCAGTATTTTGCAAAAAAACCCACGGGGAACAGGGCTATGGTGACCCCTTCGTGCTTACCGATGCGTACTGTGGTATCCTTTCTCGAGGGCGCACATATAGTTATCTCGACGCCCTTTTTCGCCAAGACCTGCGTCAATTCGGTAACAACCTTGACTGCCCCTCCATCGCTCGGGTCTAAGCTGGCGACGACGTATAATACCTGCATGCCCTGCGCTCTCTCCTCTCAATCTCAAAAGGCTGACGGTCTCATACGATACTCATCTACGGTTTTATGCCGGAACCGATTATTCTCGGTGGAACCATGACAGAGGTGATACGTACATCATGCATTCCCTCAAACAAGACCTCCGTGAATGCCTGGGAACTAAACCTATAGTAGTCGCCGGGAAAGTTATGGACCCTGAACGTAACCGTCGCGTTATTAAAAAACCATCTCTCCACAGAGGGAACTACGCGGGCGAGCTGTCCAATAAAAAAATGAAGGTATTGTTCAATGGGAAGCGCCGCATACCCCGGAGTCCCTATGACCATAAGGCCGCCCGGTTTTGTGACCCTCCTTATTTCCGCGACGGTTTTCCAAAAAAACTTATCATGCTCCAGCACTGAATTGCATAATACTGCGTCAAACCGTCCGTTTTCAAAACAGGTCATGTTATTGGCATTGCCCTGGACTATTGAAAAATCATTATATCGATGAGGTCCGTCAAGATTGATCCCTATTTTCTCCGTAGCATTTTTGAGCGATCTCATAGTGAGAAGACTCTGATCATGCGGCACCGCCCCAACTTCCAGAACAGATCCCCGTACGGTTCTTTCCGAGCATATTCTTTCAAACGCGTGGTAGATCTTCGTATGCATGCTTCACCCCTTCACCCGCAGCCCTCGTGGGTTCGAGCAAATCCGCCCATGAAGAGCCATCGCTCGAGGGCACGCTATAACTGTTTGTTAATACCCGATAAACCTTCGAATCTTCCAACAGGTATTCATTGCCGACAACTCGAGCCTGTTCTTTTTGATCCCCTCCGGTTTATAGCCGTATTGCGCCATCATCGAAACCGTTTCCTCACTACAGGGTATGGTGGGAACGTTCTTGACGAAGACCTGCGTGTTCCGCTGCGCCTTTTTTATGATATTGTTATCAATAGCTAAATCCAAGAAGGTGAATATTCTGGTTACTTCTTTCGCCGGCTCTTTGCAGAGATCCTCATACCGGACATCGATGACCTGTGCCTTGTGCGACAGCTTTAACTCGGACACACTCCGCTCATGAGAGGTCCATCGCTCTACCTTTTCTTCCAAGGTCAAGCCGATCCAGAAGTCTCCGTCAATAGTTTTATTGAACCGTTCCGAGCTCTCCGCAACGGCAAAAGGATGCCGAACCATATGGATGAACCGTGCCTCGGGGAACAGCTCGAGGATAAAGGCGAGTAACTGCGGGTCGGTATGTTGAAACGGCTTTTTATCTCCTATCCAGAGCAGGTCTTTTTTTGACAGGGGTGGCAACCAGGGGTTGCCCTTCTTCATCATGCAGTGCTGCAGTGCAAAAAAGTTTTCTTGCGGACTCTTTTCTGTGGTTAACACAGAGCCGCATTGGCGTACGGTGATATCCATACCGCGGGGGGAATCCCATCGGTGTGACGCAAAAGGCTTGTTCTGATAAAATTGGTAGAGTATCCAGATCACATCCGATTCATGCGATATAAAGACGCGGGGGTGCAAATTCAGTATCCTTACGAGTTGGGATGTCCCTGAACGTTTGTTGCCCGTGATAAATACCGTCCCCGTCATTACCTCTCCGCTTCTTCGCTACCTGAGCGGCCTTTATAATACAACAAAACAGGATCGATCGCAGCAACATTATACCTAAAGTAGTCCCACCGATGGCGGGGTGCTACAAGCAGATGCTAAGGGCAGATGTCCCCTTGGGGATGTC
>CAZMFG010000048.1:0-14672 GCA_964565525.1 uncultured Thermodesulfobacteriota bacterium | reverse complement strand
GAAATGTATTCATCGAATTTGACTTCTCTGCGTGTGTATCTGCGGTGGCCTCACGCAGCCACCCAATCAGCGCGTGTTTACAGGTGCTGTATATCGTCTTTCTTTTCCTCTTCTTCTTTCTTCAATTTTTTCTCAAGATAATCTTTGGCAATATTTTTTCCCCCCAGACCAAAGGCCAGGGCGAGGGCGAGGACGATCCCGCTAAAGAGGATGGTGAAGGCGACGAGGACCATATTGCGGCCTATGCCCAGTTGTTCCAAGGCCATGGCAAAGGCAAACACGAAGACGAGGGCCTTGACTCCCCGCGCCAAGAAGCCGGCGAATTGTATCCCCGCATTAACGGAGGCGATGAGGGTCGCCCTGCCCAAAAAGTTGCCGAGCAGGTATCCGACGATGATGAGCAAGACTGCGATAAATATATTGGGGAGGTAGATGAGGAACCGCTCCAGGAGGTTTTCGATGGCCGGGACCTTCAGTGCATACAAGGCGATAATAGTGACGATGACCACCACGAGCCAATAGAATATACGGCCGAGGAAGTGAGACGGCTGCTCTTTGATGCCGATCTTTGCGCAGGCCTCGGTTATACCAATGGTAGAACAGAAGCGGTCTGTGTTGAGCAGGGTCGCGATTTTCACTACTATTTTTTTAAAGATCCACCCCAGTACCAGGCCGAGGAAGAATATGATCAGTGCACTGATAAGATTGGGCAGGAACGCAATAAGCCTCTGAAAGAAATCCTTCAACGGTCCTGTGACGATGCTATCGCATATGGTTATAGCCACTATAATCCCCATGGCGACCTCCTTATCTCATGGTTAACTATATCGTTTTTCTTCCCACCTTTCAATAAGGTATGGTTTGCCTCGCTCAAAGGCCAGACAGAGATTCTCCAAGCGTTGTTCCACCTCCTCTGCCGTGTTCTCCCAGGTCTCGATGACGAAGGAAGCCACCTTGCCGAGATAGAGGGGGGTCAGGGATTTGAGTATGTGTTCCTGGCTCATCACCTTGTGGTGGCAGGCGAGGGCGAAGTGGTATATAATCTTTACCCAGGCGTCATCAGATAGAGAGAAGCGTTCTTGTGGTTCTTCGGCGGCGGTCCCCAGTGAACGTAACAGATCTCCCGGCATAAGGGACTCATACAGCGCAGAGAGTTCCTTGACGCCGAGCCTGAACTGCTTGATCATCCCGTCCAGATTGACATGGATCGGTTCCAGGCCGACGGCGTACATAAAGCCAAAGGTAGGGACCGATCCTGATGCTCCATCCTTTGTCCACACCGGGGCATATTCTTCCATGAGGCGGAATACGGAGCTCACCACCTGATAGAGCATGGCACTGAGGTCGGCCCCGGGGTCTTTGGCGTCGTGGATTTTTGCCCCGAGAAAGGCCTGGCATACCTTGAACGCATTGGCCACGGCGGTGGTGGTCATCCAGATGTCAATCCCGAAACGGGCCACATCCGACTCCCACACGTCTTTGGTGAGATAAAAGGCGGCAAGACTGCCCGAAAAGCCGAAATCACCCCCGATGGGCTGGCGGATTTTCTTGCCGTAGAGGGCCCTGGTGAGGGGGTAGACGATCGAATTGGTAATGGTGCCATCATACTTATGCCGGTGGTAGTAGGGTGCGACGTAATCGTATCCCTCCTCAAGGATTGGTTTGATGAGCAGTTCAATCCACTCAGGGGTTATGCTCCTTAAGTCGGAGTCTACCACGGCACAGGCCCGAACCTTGAAGTCCTTGGCTATCTCAAAGACGGTCCTGAAGGCGCTTCCCTTGCCCGGTATGCCCCGATAGGGTATGGCGATCTTATGAAATCGTTCGACCTGGTGATCAACGAGTATGGAGTCATGATCGACAGTTGTCTTTTTAACGATATCCATCGTGCCGTCAGTTGAACCGCCGTCGGAGTTTACCAGTATGGCGTTGTAATTCGGGAAATATTTTAAAAGCCCGGCCTCAACAGCCTTCACCACGTGACCGATGGTTCGGGCATTATTATAGCTGGGTATGCCGACGAGAATATCGGCCTCTTTGATCTCCCGGAGTCTTTTCCGAGTATCTTTGGATAAGATCGCTGGTTTTTGCGGCATGATCTTGTTCAGGATAACAATATTTTATTATAGCATAGATGAATCACACTCGCCTTGTCAATGAGGTGACACTTTATTTTTTGATGCTCGCCTACCGCTTCAGGCTTTTCTCAGAAGGTCTCAACGCTGGAGCTCTTGAAGGTCACATAAACAGGTGCCCCGAGGGTTAACTGCATCTCCTGAAACGATCTCTTGGTGATCTTTACCCTGAGCTTTTCACCTATATCAACCGTCAAACTGACGAACTTTCCCTCGTCGGCGACGTGAGAGATGGTTCCCGCGAAGGAGTTGCGGGCGCTTGTTGCATGCGGCTCATGGGAGACGATGATGTCTTCAGGAGGGATGGCAATGTGTCTGACGATATCTCTTTGAGGGGGGAGGGCAACGTGTATTCTGCCGGTATCGAACAGGAAGAGGTCTTTGTCTTTTTTCACGATGCGTCCCTTAAACAGATTTTCCATGGGTGATTTCGCTATCTTACCGTCGAAGAGATAGATCACTTCGTCGGAGAGACGGTGGGCCTGGTTTATATCGTGAGTGGCGACTATAATAGTGATCTTAAATTTTTCATTCAGCTGCCTCAAGATTGTTTCCAATTGTTCGATCCCTTGTCGATCGACATTGGCGGTCGGTTCGTCGAGGAGCAAGACCTGTGGTTCCAGGGCGAGGGCCCTGGCGATGGCCACCCGCTGGGCCTCCCCCCCTGATAACTCGTGCGCCATCCTCTTGTCGAACCCCGATAGCCCTACCAGCCGGAGGGACTCTTCGACTTTCTCCTTTCTCTCTTGTGGCGGGATTCTCCGCGTTTTCAGTCCGTACGCGACGTTCTTTTCCACCGTGGTGTGGAAGAGATAGGGATTTTGGATGATGAGGGTCACCTTTTTTCTGAACTGATGTTTATCCATGGTATCGACATCCGCCCCTTCCCAGTATATCGTGCCGGATGTGGGGGTGAGGAGAAAGGCCGCGATAGAGAGCAGGGTGGTCTTGCCGGCCCCGTTAGGCCCCATGATCCCGTAAATACCCCCCTGCTTGATAACGAGACGGGGGATGTGGAGGACTGTGCTGCCATGATACGATTTGGTGATGTCGCGCAGCTCAATAAGGGGCGTCATCTCCTATCCCCTTTTCGCCTGCAAGTAGTGAAACAGGATGTTTATGGAAAAGGCCACAAAAAGGAGGATAAACCCAAGGGATAGAGCGAAGGCAAATTCCCCCTTGGCGGTCTCCAGGGCAATGGCAGTAGTCATGATCCTCGTGTAACCCCTGATATTGCCCCCCACCATCATGGCCGTCCCCACCTCTGCGATGACTCTGCCGAAACCAGCGATCACCGCGGCTGTGAGGGCGAACCTTGCCTCCGACAAGACGGTCAAGGCCGTCCGGAAAGGACCGGCCCCCAATGTCATAGCGGTGATTTTAGCACGGGGATCCATCGCTTGGATGGCCGCGATGGTGAGGGCCACGATAATGGGGGTGGCGAGGATAAACTGGCCGATCACCATGGCCGTGGGCGTAAAGAGGAGGCTGAGGGGACCGAGAGGTCCACGTCTGGACAGGAGAGAGTATAAAAAGAGACCCACCACTACTGTGGGGAGTGAAAGGAGCGTATTGAAAAAGGTAATGGTGGGCCTCTTGAGGGGAAATTCATGGGTGCTGATCAGAAACCCCAAGGGAATACCGACGAGGGAGGCGATCAGGGTTGCTGTGAGTGATATCCTGAGAGAGAGCAGGACGGTGCGAAAGACCTCACTGTCCAAGCCGATGATCAGGACGGCGGCCCCTTGTATGCCTCCCCACAGGTATTCCATACGGTTATTCTCTACTTCGGACTTTTGATGGCGTCGGGATAGAAGAGGGGGGCACCGTATTTCCCCTTTCCATACTCTGCGATGATCTTTTGTCCCCCTGGTGAGGTCACCCACCCGATCAGGGCCATGGCCATGACGTAGTTCACAGAGGGTTGGCGGTCTGGGTTCACCGCGATGATCCCGTAGGGGTTAAAGAGGGTCGGGTCACCTTCGAAGAGGACGGGAAGGGTGATCTTCCCCTCTTTCTGGAAGGCGAGATAGGTTCCCCGGTCAGTGAGGGTGTAAGCCCTCTTTTCGTGGGCCATGATGAGCACCTCTCCCATACCCCTGCCTGATTCGATGTACCAGCTCCCCAATGGTGTTACCTGTGCCTCCTTCCACAGGGAGAGCTCCTTGTTGTGGGTCCCCGATTTATCTCCCCGGGAGACAAAGGGAGATTTTTGTTTCGCGATCCGTTTGAGGGCTTCGGCCGCCGTTTTGGTCTTGCCTATCCCGGCAGGGTCCGTGGTAGGCCCGATAATGACGAAGTCATTATGCATCACATCACGACGATTGACGCCAAACCCATCAGCGACAAATTTATCCTCGAGTTCTCTGGCATGCACCAATACGACATCGGCATCGCCGTTTTCCCCGAGCTTCAAGGCCTTGCCCGTACCGACCGAGATGACATCCACCTTAACCTTGAACTGCTTTTCAAATGGGGGGAGCAGTTCATAGAGGAGTCCTGAGTTCTCGGTGCTCGTAGTGGTAGAGAGTTTCAGCCTCTCTCTTGCAGAAACGAACGAGGCAAAAGATAGTATACACAGTGCAAGCACCATTACAATTACATATTTTTTCTTATTCATTTTTCCCTCCTTACTATTTGTTATTGCATGTCATATGTCATTGTCTGGCCTGCATGAGAAACCGGCATGTGCACTCGGTTAATCTGAATAATCAGGGAATTTATGGGATGGCATCGGCAAAATAGAGAGGCTTGCCGAATTCATCTTGTCCGTAATCCCTGATGATCTTCTGTCCCGATGGAGAGGTGATAAAACCGATGAAATTGACGGCCAGCTCATAATTGCTCTTCGGATATTTGGCAGGGTTGACGGCAATGGCATGATAGTGGTTGACGAGGATAGGATCCCCTTCAAAAAGGATATCCAGGGTTATCTCTTTGCTCAGATAGATGTATGTGCTGCGGTCGGTCATGAAATACCCCTGTTTATCAGCGGCCTCTTGTAAGGTAGCCCCCATAAATTTCCCGGTGGTCTTATACCATTCCCCTTGCGGGTTCACGCCGGCCTTTTCCCAGATAGCCATCTCCTTTTTGTGGGTACCGGAGTTATCCCCCCGAGAAAAAAAGAGCGATTGTGAACGTGCAATCCGCCGGTAGGCGTCGGCGACATCCTTCGCGCCCTTTATCCCTGCCGGATCTTCTTGGGGCCCGACGATGACGAAGTCGTTATGGGCTACCAACCTTCTGTTGACGCCGAAACCCTCTTCGATACATTGTTCTTCCGCTTGTTTGGCGTGGACCATAATCACATCGACCTCGCCTTCCCGCAGCAGTTTTATGGCCTTGCCGCTGCCCGCCATTATGACCTCTAACTTACATTTGTATTGTGCCTCAAAAGGTTTTGCGAGGGCATCTATGAGACCTAATTCGTAGGGACTGCCTGTCGAGAGCACCAGTTTCTCTCGTCCCGCACAGCAGGTCAATAGACTTCCTAGTAACAAGAGCGCCGCAACGACCGTGATAAGTGAAATCCATCTCTTTTTCTTCATTGTCATTCTCCTTTTTTGATATTAATGACTTATTGATGACCGTGTAAGTGGACGATGCCATGATATCACAGGAAAGGGACATTCCCCTTTGAGCGATATCGTTTCATTCATCTACAGTGCCTTCATCAGAAGATATAGGCCAATCTGGTGATGAATGCCCAGGGATCTTGGGGACAGTCATTTACCCCTGACCTGCACGCCTATTACTATATTTGTCATTAAAAGTCAATATAAGAAATTATAAGTAATTTTTTGTTACTTATGATCAGTTTTATGTTATTATTGACATGGCTAAACCCGTGTGTTAGGTAATCGATTATGGAAGAACTCCTTACCACCAAAGAACTGGCCGATTTCCTGCGCCTCAATGAAAAAAAGGTGTATCAGCTCATCAAGGAGGGGGGGGTCCCCCACGTAAGGATAGCGGGCAAGTGGCTCTTCCCCAAAGGACACGTCATGCGCTGGATCGATGAGCGCGTGCAGCGGGAGAGGGACGTCCACATGGTGGGGAGTGACGACATCCTCCTGGCGAGGCTGTTGGCCCTCTATTCCCGGGAGCACTTTCCGGGATCCCTTACCTTTTATTCCTCGGTTGGGAGCTTGAGGGGTATCCAGGCCCTCGCCCAAAAGAAGGGGCAGGCCTGTTGCACCCATCTCTTGGATGTGGAGAGCGGGGAGTATAATCTCCCCTTCCTGCGCAGGCACCTTGGATCACAGCATTACGTCGTCGTTAATCTGTGTTATCGAAAACAAGGGTTCATCGTGAAAGAGGGCAACCCCTTGGGGATCAAGCGCCTCAAAGACGTCGTTGCAAAGGGGGCCCGATTTATCAATCGAAACGAAGGGTCCGGCACACGGCTCTTGTTTGAATATCTCCTCAGGGAGGAGGGGTTAGAGGGGAAAGCGATTACCGGCTATGCCGATGAGGTGGATACGCATGTGGAGACGGCCCTGAAGGTCTTTTTCGGGGAGGCGGATGTGGGTATGGGGATCGAGTATGTAACGCACCTCTTTCCCCTTGCATTTATCCCCCTCCGAGAGGAGCGGTTCGACGTGGTCATTCCCAAGGAGCTGCGGTCCACACAGGTGATGCAGGGCTTTCTCTCCTACATAGACCCGGTGCAGATTCAGAGGCTTGCCCGTACCCTGCCCGGCTACGATCTCAAGGATACCGGGAAGGTCATCTTTGAGAGCTAAAAGGGGTTTCTCACGGACCTTTCACCCCCAGGTGACCAGCGATCCCTGAGAGTAATGGGAGGGCATCAGGTGGGGGTGGTGGGGTGAGACGCGGATGCGGTATCCGAACTTTCCCGTCTTTCTGCACAACAGCGCCGCACGAAAGAGATAGACGCCCTTGGCGGACCGTTCGGGCTCCATGAGGAGGAGCTTTCGATCGGTAAGCCCCCCCCTCGGGTCGAGGTGCCCGTAGTAGACCTCTACCTTGACGTCTTCGGGCGTCAATTCCCCCAGGTGAACCCGAGCGGTTATCGTTAATTGCTCTCCTATGGCCAATTCATCAGGGCCTTCTTGTTTCACCTCTGCGATCGATACCTGCGTCCAGTTTGCCTCGATCTTGCGGTACCATTCGGCCAAGGATTTGGCCTCGGTCATATGGTCTGCGCGGAGTCGCTCCGTATAGGTCTGCGCCGGCCGGTAAAACCATTCTTCATATTCCTCCAGCATTCGGTGGGTGTTGAAGTGAGGGCAGAGGGTTATGATGGAGGCCTTCATCTTTTTGATCCAATTTCTGGGCAATCCGTTGAGGCCGCGGTCGTAGAAGAGGGGGATCACCTCATGTTCCAGGAGGCTGTAGAGGGCCTTGTTCTCCATCTCATCCTGGTATCCGATATCATTGTAGACCTCATCGCTCCCGATGAGCCACCCTACCTCGGATTGATAGGCCTCCGCCCACCACCCGTCCAAGGTGCTCACATGGAGGGCCCCATTGGCGATGGCCTTCATGCCGCTGGTGCCGCAGGCCTCATTGGGGCGTCTCGGCGTGTTGAGCCAGACATCGGCCCCCTCCACGAGATAGCGCGCCATCTCCAGGTTGTAATCCTCGATAAAGACCACGTGTCTGCGGAATCGTTCTTCCCGGGTAAGGGCGATGATCTCCTTGATCAGTCCCTTTGCCTCATCATCCGCCTGGTGCGCCTTCCCGGCGATAATGACCTGGGCGGGGTGGGTGGAGTGGTTCAAGATCCGGGCGAGCCTGTCCGGGTCTTTGAATAACAAAGTGGGCCTCTTATAGCCCGCCATCCGCCGAGCCCAGACGATGGTCAGAACATCGGGGTTGAGGACCTCTTCGGCCTGGGCGATCTCCACACTCGAAGCCCCCCTCCGGATTGCTTGCTCGCGCAGGCGCCGGCGGCAGAAGGAGACGAGACTGACACGCCTTCTCTCCTTGACCCCCCACAGCCCCTCGTCGGGGATCTTCGCCGCCCTCTTCCACACCTTGACGTTGTCCGGGTCTTCCGACCAGTGAGGTCCGAGATACTGACTGTAGAGCGTTGCGGCATCGGGGGAGATCCACGAGGGGACGTGGATGCCGTTGGTGATGTACTTTATGGGGACGTCGTCATCGGGGATGGCGGGCCAGAGCTGATGCCAGAGCCTTTGAGAGACCCCTCGATGGAGGCGGCTGACCGCGTTGATATGTCCTGCGAGCTTCATGGCCAGGATATTCATACAGAAGGGCTCTGAGGCGTTCCCCGACTCTCGGCGACCGAGGTCGAGGAGGGTATTGATGGGGATATCGAGGTCCTGAATGTACCGGGCGAAATAGCCCTTAATAAGGCGGGGATCAAAGACCTCGATCCCCGCCGGCACCGAGGTGTGGGTGGTAAAGCAATGACCGGCCATGACCGTGAAAAGGGCGACCTCGAACGGCACCCCCTCCTCTTTCTGCAGCAGCCTGATGTGCTCCAACCCGGCAAAGGCGGAATGCCCTTCATTCAAGTGATAGATGGTGGGGTTGAGGCCGAGGGCCCGCAGGGCCCGCACGCCGCCGATCCCCAACAGGATCTCCTGCTTGAGCCGCATATCCCGTTCATCGGCATAGAGGCTGATGGTGATCTGCCGGATATGGGGGGGGTTGGGGGGGATATTGGTATCGAGCAGATAGAGGGGGACCCGTCCTACATTGACCCGCCATATTTGGGCCACGGCCGTTTCATCGTTGTACTCAACCTCAATGGTAAGGGGGCTGCCGTCGGGATTCTTCACCAGACGCACCGGCATATGGTAGAAGTCGAGTTCGGGGAGGACCTCCCGCTGTTCCCCCTCTGAGGTAAGCACTTGACGAAAGGCCCCGTATTGATAGAGCAGGCCGACGCCCACCATGGGGAGGTTGAGATCGCTGGCTGATTTCAGGTGATCGGCCGCCAACACCCCCAGGCCCCCGTTGAAGAAGGGGAGGCAATCGGTCAATCCGTATTCAGCCGAGAAATAGGCGATGAGGGAGTTTGGGCTGAGCTGCCGCTGGTTGCTGAAACGCGGTTTTTCGAGATACTCCCTAAAAAGCCCGTAGACCCGGTCCATGGAGGCCAGGAATGCCCCGTCGCCTTCCACCTCTTCCAGGCGGGCGGTGTTCAGTTGGGAGAGCAGCAGGACGGGATTGTGCCGGGTCTCATCCCAGAGGGTGGGGTCGAGACGCTGGAAGAGCTCTACCACCTCCGTATTCCACGAAAACCAGAGGTTGTAAGCCAGTTCCTCGAGGGGTTTTAATCTCTCGGGTATCTTGGCAAAGACGGTGAAAAAATGGGTATTTCCTTCCATAATCGAAGCATGATACCATAACCCCCTCTGAGATCAATGAAATTTTTTGTGGTTTTGAGATACCTTTGTTATTATACTCTCCTGTAATACTGGGAATTGGTTGACCGATCAAGAAGAGATACAACCCCGGGGGTAGCTATAATCGGGGACTGTGTGGAAAGGAGCGGAGCCGATGCACACCAAGATCCGTAAAGGGGTCATTCCCGCAGCCGGGCTGGGGACGAGATTCCTGCCGGCGACCAAGACGGTTCCCAAGGAGCTCTTGCCCATTGTGGATAAGCCCACCATCCACTATATCGTGGAGGAGGCGGTGGCCTCGGGGATCGAGGAGCTGATTCTCGTCACCGCGCGGGGCAAGGGGGCCATTGAGGATTACTTCGACGTCGCTCCGGAATTGGAACATGCGCTCAGAGAGCAGGGCAAGGAAGAACTATGGCGCATGATGAGAGAGATCTCCGAGATGGTGCGGGTGACGGCAATCCGTCAAAAGGAGCCCAAGGGCCTCGGCCATGCCGTCCTGTGTGCACGCGAGGCGGTGGGGGATGAACCCTTTGCCGTCCTCTTGGGTGATGATATGGTGGACGCCGATCCTCCCTGCCTTGCCCAGATGGCGGAGGTCTTCCGTCAAAAAAAGGGGGGGGTCATCGCCTTGTTGCGTGTCCCCGAGACCGAGACGCACCTCTATGGGATCATCCGCGGAGAGCAGGTGGATGAGCGGATCTATCGGATCGAAGAAATGGTTGAGAAGCCCCAGCCCGATCAGGCCCCCTCGAACCTGGCCGTGATCGGGAGGTATGTCCTGCCGCCGGAGATATTCCCCATCCTGGAAAAGACCCCCCCCGGCAAGGGGGGGGAGATCCAGCTGACCGATGCCCTGCAGGAGCTGGCCCGCCAGGTGCCCGTGTACGGATATGAATTTATGGGAGATCGCTACGACGCCGGTGATAAGATCGGCTATATCCAGGCCAACATCGCCTTCGCCCTCAAGCGTCCTGAGATGGCCGAAAGGGTAAAGGAGTTTCTCAAAAAGGTTATGTGATCGTTGCCACTATGATAGGGGGTAGAATAGTATAAGGGATTTGTGCTGGCGCACGTCTCGAAGGCACGTGCTCTGGTCTATTGGGCCTGATCATAGTCGAGGCTGTGGGATACCACGATCCCCGATTCATCGATGTGATAGCGATTTCTGTCTCTCTCCGCATCGTATCCGACTTCTTCCCCCTTTTCGATGATATTGCCGTGGTCAATGATGGCCCGGCGAATCTTTGCCCCTTCTTTTATCACCGTATGTCCAAGGATCACCGAATCCTCCACCTGGGCCCCGGAGGCGATGCGCACATTTCTCCCGATGATGGAATCGCGGACATAGCCGCCGGCGATGATGGAACCTCCGACCACCAGGGAATTTTCCACAAATCCTGCCTTGCCCCGGGTGTCCACTATCACCTTGGCTGGGGGATCGTGATGTTTGACTGAGCGTACCGGCCAGGCGGGGTTATACAGATTCAGGCTGGGTAAGGGGTTCTTCAGATCCATATTGGCCTCGTAAAAGCTCTTGATGGTCCCCACATCCCGCCAATAGTCATTGGAACCCGGCACCCCGGGGATTTTGTTGCGGGAGAAGTTATAGGCATAGATGTTTTTGGTTTCGTAGATCTGGGGGAGGATATCCCGGCCGAAGTCGTGACTGCTCTTGGTATCGGCGGTGTCGCGCACCACTTCTTCAATCACCGTGTCGGCGTTAAAGATGTAATTCCCCATGGAGACCAGGGCCCTTTCCGGCTGGCCCGGGATGGGGGTAGGATTGGGGACCTTTTCTTGGAAGTCTATGACCCGCCATTGTTCATCCACCACCACGACTCCAAACTGACTGCATTCGCTTATGGGGTAAGGGACCGTGGCGATGGTGACATCCGCCCCCTTCTGAAGGTGATACCGGATCATCTGGCTCACATCCATGAAGTATACGTGATCGGCCCCGAACACCAGGACCAGATCCGGTTTGACTTGGTGGATGAGGTAGATATTTTGAAATATCGAATCGGCCGTCCCCAGATACCAACCCTCCCCCACGCGCATCTGCGCAGGGACCGGGAGGATGAAGAGGCCGTTCATGGGAAAGGTCCCCACCCACCCCTGTTGCAGGTGTCTGAGCAGGGATTGGGCCTTGTATTGGGTCAGGACGTAGATCTGGTGGATGCCGGAGTTCACCAGGTTGCTGAGGACGAAGTCGATGAGGCGATACCCCCCGCCGAAGGGTACGGCGGGCTTGGTGCGGTTCTCGGTCAAGGGATAGAGGCGTTCCCCCTTTCCCCCTGCAAGCACCATGGCTAAGACCTTGACGTCCGTGCTTCTCATGGTTGGTATCCTTTATATATACGAAAAAGCAAGGCCGCTCTCTATCGCAGCGAGGCCGTCCCTGGGTTCACAGCCGGAGGGCATACCCCTCGCCCCCCGGAATGGCCCTTTATGCCGAGGCGTCCTTTTCCATGCCCGGAGAAGTCTCCCCACGGTACCCTCCCTCTTTGAAGAACACCATGTCCCACAGGTCATGGGCCTCGTTGTACCGTAAGATATAGATATTCGCATCTTCGGCCAGGACCTTAAAATAGGCGTGATTCGGCCCATACCATTGGTCTAGTAACTCTGCGACCGTTATCTTCTTCCTTCCCAGGGAGAAGGCATAGGGGCGTTGGTCGGCCTTGTACCCGGCATAGCAGTCGACCTTGATCTTTGATGACATTTTCCATTCACCCTTCTTTAGGATGCCCACTCTATGTCCTCTTGTCAATAATGCCAGAGGCGGGGGCTGAATTTCTTGGGTGACCGGTTCTGCCCCCTATCCGTTTTTGTCCATATCCATCTCGCCGGCAGAAGCGCTTCGTTACACGAAGAGGATGGTTCAACGAGATATCCTCTCTTGCAGCGCCTTGGCACCTTCGAGCAGTTTCTCCACGTGGTATTTCGACGCCTCCGATACCTCTTGCAACGCCTTTATCGTCTCCCACCAGCTGAGGATCTCTGCCGATGCTCGCTTGGTCGAGGTTGCACGGCGGGCTAGTATCGTGGTGACGAACATCCACCAGAGGAGTTGTTCAAAGGCCTCTTTGTTGAACCACAAAATCCCTTGGTGACGGTTGATCAGGAGGGCACGCTGCACATCGGGGTCCTGCAAGAGGGAGGTAAGCATCTCATACAGCCGATCCATGCCGCCGCTCTCAAGCCACCGCTGGTGCGCGGTGAGGACCTTGACCATGGTCACCGCGTAATCTGCGGCCCCCTGATCCGGCCCAAGGGCTACGAGTGCACCCGATAATATGCGCCCCAGCTGCCATTCGTCGAGCCAGCTTCGGCTCACCTCCTCGACGCCGGTCTCAGTTGTCGCCCTGCCCAGGGCGTGCACAAAGATCCATCCGAAGAGCGTACCCCATGTTGCCGGGCCATCGTCAAGCCCTGATCGCAGGTATGCGCCGACCTCACCGTCCAAAAGCACGGGCAAACGCAAGGCCGCCTTCAGTTGGTCGCGTATCTCTCTCGCGACCGCGGCCTCCTCACCTTTCCCATCGGTGAATGCCGTGATCGCGTGCAGCAGGGCCTGTGCCTTCCTCTCCACTTCGTCGAGAAGCGCCTTGGGAGCTGTGGCACGGGGTTTGGTCACGCGTTTTTTCATCAACCGGGAAAAGAGGTCGGCGTTGACCAGCTCGATGAACGGCTGATGGACGGGTTGCAAGAGGATTTCCTGCAATGCCGCCTCCACGCTCGGCACGCCGCGTCCCTTTAGATAGGTTGCAATATGCTCGTAATGACGCCACTCGTTGTCGGGGACCTCGCGGAAGTCCATGAAGACGTGGCACGTATACGCCGCCAACTCAACGTACAGCCCCCGCTCGCACAGTTCATTACTGCTGCGGATGTATTCCAGCCCCGACCGTTGGTCGCGAAAGATCGTGAAGGAGTGCTCGTCGTGATGCAGGACAAGGGCCTCCCCTAAGGACCGCTGCACGATCCGCTGGGGACCGTCCGGATCTTTGACTGCGGCCCCCACCGAGGTGCGGACCCATCCGCGCACGTCGGCGAATTTGTTGTGATAGACGATGAGGGTGCGTTCGCCTCCCGAGCGGTTCGAGTATGCGAATACGTCTTCGTTGACGTATCCTTCCGGGGTCCAGAAGTCGTAGAGTACGAAGTGCTCCACTTCGGCGAAGAGGTGTCGCCGATGGAGCAAGGGGAAGATCTCCCGCTCGTGCCGTCTCACCAAATCCTGGTCAGGGTACTCGTCCCAATACGCCCGACGATACTCCATGCCGTATTTTTCGGTAAACCCCTCGATCTGCCCGTGGCCGAACATGGGCAATCCCGGCAGGGTGACCATCATCGTGCAGATGCCGAAATACTTATCTCCCGTGCCGAACTGGTCTACCGCCGTGCGCTCATCGGGGTTGTTCATAAAATTGACGAAGCGCTTGAGGATCTCGGGGTCGAACTCAAGGGTGTTTTTCATGACCACCCGATATTTGGCGTTGTCCTCGTCGCGCAGCATGTTCATGAACGCGCTGTTGTAGACACGGTGCATGCCCAGGGTGCGCACGAAATAACCCTCCATCAGCCAAAAGGCCTCGGCCAGCAAGAGGGTGTCCGGCGCCTCCTGGGCCACGCGGTCCACGACCTCGCGCCAGAACTCATTCGGCATGGCATGGTCGAACTGCCGGCGAGTCAGGCCGTGTTCCGCTCGCGAGGGAATGGCGCCTCCGGTGCCGGGCTCGGGGAACCAGAGGCGCTGATAGTGCCGTTTGGTCAGGGTCATCGCTGCGTCGAAGCGGATGATGGGGACCTGCCGGGCCACACGGAGGATGGTCTGGATCACGGCCTCGCGCACCTCGGGATTCAGGAAGTTGAGCTGCGCGGTGTCGTTCCACGGCATGCTGGTGCCGTCGTTGCCGTGATAGACAAACTTCTCGTCCCCTGTCCAGGAATCCGACCGCTTGAAGACCACCGCCGCATCGGTGCGGTCGTAATAGTGATCTTCCAGAACAATACCCACCCGCTCGTCACCGGAGAGGTTCGGTCCGTTAAAGGTGTAGGCAGGGAACGGGCTGTAGTCGAGGGAGATGAACCAATCAGGGTGTTCGATGACCCATCGGGAGTCGATGCCCATGTGATTGGGGACCATGTCGCTGGCCAGGCGGATGCCGCGCCGCCACGCCCGCTCCCG
>CAZMFG010000047.1:0-14795 GCA_964565525.1 uncultured Thermodesulfobacteriota bacterium | reverse complement strand
ACCGCTGTCATACCCGCGAGATACGGCTCCACCCGCCTGCCCGGTAAACCGTTGATACAGATCAAGGGGAAACCCCTCATACAGTACGTGTATGAACGGGTTCGGTCATCATCCGTCCAGCAGGTTATCGTCGCCACTGACGATGAACGTATAGCCTCGGCCGTCAGGGGATTCGGCGGTGAGGCCATGATGACCTCTCCCCGACATCGGTCGGGTACTGAGCGGGTGGCCGAAGTGGCGGCGGTCATTGATGCGACAATCGTGGTGAACTGTCAGGGAGATGAGCCGCTGATCGAACCGAAGGCCATTGACGAGGCCGTCATGCCTTTCGCAAAGGACCCTGCGATCATGGTGACGACCTTAATAACCCCGCTGCAAGACGTAACCGACCTCGGCAACCCCCACGTGGTCAAGGTCGTCGTTGATCATCAAGGGTTTGCCCTTTACTTCTCTCGGGCAGTGATACCCTATCCCACAAACCTGCTGGAGAAGAGAGATGATGAAGCACACACCGGCAACGAGGTCATCGAAAGCTCAGATAAATATGGGTTAACGGGCTATTGGCAACACATCGGCCTCTACGCCTTCCGCAGGGAGTTTCTCCTCAAGCTGACAGCCCTCCCACCGAGCCCGCTCGAAAGACGGGAGAAGTTGGAACAACTGCGGATATTGGAAAACGGGTATAAGATCAAAACCGTGATCTGTTCCACACCCTCTATCGGTATCGATACGCCCCAGGACATAGAGCGGTTTAGGTCGCTGCTCTAATCTCTTGCAGGATATCCTGGGCGGCCTTAAGGGGATCAGCGGCATCCCTGATGGGACGCCCGATAACCAGATAATCGGCCCCTGCCCTGATCGCCTCGGCAGGGGTCATCACCCTGGCTTGATCGTGTCGCGGGCCTTTGCGCGGCCTCACCCCGGGGGTGACAATGATCATATCCTCGCCGCAGGCCCTGCGCAACGGTCCGATCTCCAGCGGGGAGGCAACTACCCCGCTGAGGCCTGCCTCTTGAGCCAGGGTGGCCAACTGAACCACCTCTGCCTCGAGGGTGAGGGTAATACCCACGCTCCTGAGATCGCGTTCCTGCAGACTCGTCAAAACGGTGACGCCCAGTATCATGGGAACGGGTAAACTTTCTTTGTGGGCTATCTCATGGGAGGCTTCGACGGCTGCACGCATCATCTCCCTACCCCCCAGGGCATGGAGGTTAAATATGGATACCCTCAGCCGTGTGGCCACGGCCGCAGCCTTGGCCACCGTCGCCGGGATGTCGTGATACTTTAAATCCAAAAAGACCCTACTGCCTCCCTCCTGGATCATCTCCACTACCCGTGGCCCCATCCAGGTAAAGAGCTCTTTCCCTATCTTGAAGCCCCATACCACATCCCTGAGCTCTTCCACGAATCGCTGGGCCTCTTCCCAGCTCCCTACGTCCAAGGCGAAGATGATGGGGTTGGCAGGCCGTACTGTCATCGTCTCTCCTCACGGTATGGTGATGTAATGCCCACGGACTACCGACTATTGTGATGGTGAGAGAACCGTCACCATCACAAATCACCGTTATCCAGGGCTTGGGCAAAGGCTTCTACGATGCGCGGATCAAACTGGGTCCCGACATTCTCTACAATCTCTGCAACCGCCTCGCTTTTGCTCATTCCTTTTTGATATGATCGGTCATGGATGATGGCATCGTAGGTGTCGGCCACCGCGATGATCCGAGCGATAAGAGGGATTTCCTCGCCCACCAGCCCCTCGGGATATCCTGAACCGTCATAATGTTCATGGTGGTATTTGATCCCCGGGATGATCGGCTGCAATTGTTTGATATGCCCCACTATCTCTGCGCCGGCACGGGGATGGTCCCTGATGATCTCCATCTCTTCCACGGTCAATCCCCCATTCTTGCCCAGAATGTGATCGGCAATTCCCACCTTTCCTATGTCATGGAGTATGGCCGCAAGGGTAAGGTGCCTTTTTTCTTCGGGCGTCATGGACAGATATGTGGACATCGCCATGCAGACCTTCAAGACCCGCTGAGGGTGCCCTCCGGAGTAACTGTCCCTCTTTTCAATGAGCTCTGAGAGACCCATCACAAGCTTCCGGGCCATCTCGTTCAATTCCGTATACAACTGCGCATTGTCCAGGGCCACGGCGATCTGATCTGCGAGGGCCTGAAAGAGCTCGAGATCGTCCTGCGTAAACGTACCCCCTTCCTTGTTGATGCCCTGGATGACCCCGATGATTGCCCCCTTGCACCGCAGGGGAACACAGATAATCGTATGGGTGACGAAACCGGTGGCCTGATCCACTTCTTTGAAAAAACGGGCGTCATCGTGGGCATTGGGAACGATAAGCGGCTTTCCATGCAGGGCCACCCACCCTGCGATCCCTTCCCCCATCTTGAGTTGAAACCGTTTTACGATCTCCCCCTTTTCTCCCAAAGCCACCTCAAAAAAGAGTTTCCCCTCCTCGTCCTTCAAGAGGAGAGAACTGGTTTCACAGTCGAGGAGTTCCGTTACAGCCGCAATAGCCCTCATTTTCACGTATTCAAAATCCAGAGAGGAATTAAGGAGACCGCTGAGCTTAGTGAGGATCTCCAGCTTCTTGCACTTTTCCCCCATCCGTTTCAACTCGATCGTATATCTCTCCAGTTCCTGTCCGGCCCCGTGAGGGGATATTCGCTTCTTGGGCACTGCGTCCTCCCTGTACCTCAATCCTCCCCTATTGCCCCTGTCATGGGGACGAAGACGACCCCTGTAATCCGTTGCTCCTCGAGGTTCCCCCCCCGCTTGGTGAGCACGGTGAGGGATTGATAAAATGGTTCACCGCCTAAGGGCAGGATCACCCTGCCTCCTTCCCTCAATTGCTCTACCAAGCGCTCAGGGATGCTCGGTGCGGCACAGGTTACGATAATGGCGTCATAGGGGGCGTACTCCTCCCAGCCGTAAAAACCATCGCCGCACTTCACCCACACATTATGGTACCCCAACTCCTGAAGGCGTTCTTGGGCTGTGGTGGCCAACTCCTCAATGATCTCGATTGAATACACCTCCTTGACCAACTCCGCCAAGACAGCGGCCTGGTATCCTGAACCGGTGCCTATCTCTAAGACCTTCTCTTCGGGTTGCAGGTGCAGATGATAAGTCATCAAGGCCACAATATAGGGCTGGGATATAGTCTGCCCCTCTCCGATAGGCAGGGGGCGGTCCGCATAGGCCAAGTGGCGATAGTCTTCCGGCACAAAGAGGTGTCGCTTCACTTTCAGCATGGCCTGCACGATCCGCTCATCGTTGATCCCCCGCCCCTCGATGTCCTCCTTCACCATCTGTTGACGGGCGGCTTGATAAAAATCCTTTTCACTTTTCTGGGCGGCGCAGGTGAGCAAAAAAAGGGATGCTATTACGCTAAAGCTGAGCTTAATGATGGGATCCATGGCCATTTAACAGGTATTCACTCTTAACGTTGCCGAGGGCGGCAAAGATATTCTTCTTTATCCTCCTATCCACCTTGTCAAGCTCTCCTAACAGGTATTTTATCTGCCCCCTGCGGGTCGTACCGCGCGTGGGACAACCATCCTGGACCTCGGGCAATGCATGAAGGTCGGCATAGGCCCGCACCTTTGCCTCCTCGACCAAGGCGAGGGGCCTGATGATGGAGAACGCGCCGCCAAATAGGTCCTGATGGGGAATCATGGTGCTTATCTCACCGCTATACAAGGTATTGAGCAAAAAGGTTTCTATAATATCATCCTTTGTGTGTCCCAAGGCCACTTTATTACACCCCAGCTCCTGAGCGGTCTCGAAGAAGACCTTTCGTCTCAACCGCGCACAGAGGAAACAGGGACTTTCTCGGTTTGCATCGCCCTGTGCCAAGGGCCCGATCTGGGTCTTTTTGAGGACAAAGTCATATCCGAGATCCCTCGTGTACCCCTGTAAAGGCTCAAAATTGCCGCCTTCATAGCCGAGATCGACCGTGAGTACCTTCAACTCATAGTCGATGGGCACCCGGGCCCTGCGTCCATGCAGGATATTCAACATCACCATGCTGTCCTTCCCACCGGAAAGGGCCACCAGTATCCGGTCTCCATCCTCGATCAAATGATAGTGGTGGATCGCCTTCCCCACCAGTCGCCTTACTTCTCGTTCGAGGTAGGCCATCCATCCTCCACAGGGCATCCCGCACAGAGGGGTTTGGTCTTACAAAAGGTCTTGGCTAATCGGACGAAGAGGGCGTGATATTCCTTGTACAATGCCACATCCTGGGGAAGGCTCTGCATGAAAAGGTCTTGGATATCCCCATATGATGCCCCATCGGTGATCATACCGTGTCGGAACAGCACCCTGCGCGTATAGGCATCGACCACAAAGGTCGGCTTTTCCCCTGCGTAGAGGAGAATACTGTCGGCCGTCTCAGGGCCGATTCCCTTTACCGCAAGGAGTTCCCCCCGCAAGGACGAAAGGGGCTCGGTGAACATCCGTTCAAGATTCCCTCCATATTCCTCGTCGAGGAAATTCATCAGGTGCTTCAGCCGCCGGGCCTTGACGTTATAGTATCCCGCCGGCCTGATAAGCCTTGCCAATCTCGCTTCATCGAGCCCTATCAAACCATGAGGTGTCAGCACATCTGCTTCCTTAAGATTCTCTATGGCGCGCTCCACATTCCTCCAGGCCGTATTTTGTGTCAAGACGGCCCCCACCATTACCTCAAAGGGTGTTTCAGCCGGCCACCACCCCTGCTCCCCGAAAAAACTCAATAACGTATGATAAATAGGCAATAATTCGTTCACAGAGCAATCGTTCACCTGTCACAAAAGCTTAACATAAGGGACAAAATTTTTCAACTCAAGGAAATACACGATCACTCAGAAGACGAGGCAATAACAGCTCAGACTAAAGTACAAAGAATCAGTTGCCGAGGGAATTCAAAATATGTTAGTCAATAGGTGTCACAGATTGTTTTAGATTCGAGAAAAAAAGAGATGCAAGAGAAACGAGAGATCATCAGGGCTACCGGTGTGGTGAGCGTTGCCACCTTCATGAGTAGGATCCTCGGCCTGATCCGCGATATGGTCATCGCCAGCTTCTTTGGTGCCGGCATGACAACCGATGCCTTTTTTATCGCCTTTACCATCCCCAACTTGCTCAGGAGGCTCCTCGGTGAAGGGTCCCTCACGGTCTCTTTCGTCCCCGTCTATACGGAATATCTAACCCACCGCCCCCACGAGGCCCCCCGGGTCATCCATACGACGGCTACCGTTGCCGCCTCCCTCTTGTTTGTGTTGACCGCTCTGGGAATCGCTCTGGCCCCTTGGATCGTGATGATCCAGGTGCCGGGTTGGAAGGACCCTACCCTGATTAAACTCACTGCCCTGATGACCCGTATATGCTTCCCCTACCTTTTCTTCATCGGCTTGGTGGCCTTGGCCATGGGGATCCTCAACTCACATCGCCACTTCCTTGCCCCTGCCGTAGCGCCCTGTCTGCTCAACATCTCCATCATTGCGTGTGTCCTCTTTTTGAGTCCCACGGTTTATCCTCCCATAGTGACCGCGGCACTGGGGGTATTACTCGGGGGACTCACCCAACTCCTCCTTCAGCTCCCGTTTCTGCGCACCAAGGGTATAACCTTTAAGATTGACTTCGACCTGCGCCACCCGGCCCTGCGGCGCATCGCCCGAATGATGGCACCGATGGTTATGGGGATCGCCGTCTTTCAGCTCAACCAAGTAGTGAACCGCCTCTTAGCCTCTTTTCTTCCGAAGGGAAGCGTCTCCTATCTCTACTATGCCGATAGGATCTTCGAATTCCCGCTGGGACTCTTCCCCATCGCCCTGGGGGTAGCAGTCCTGCCCAGTTTCTCGCGCCTCGTGACCCAGGGGAAAATGGAGGAATTCAAGGATGGCGTAAATTTCGCCCTGCGGATTATTCTCCTCATCACCGTGCCCGCCATGGTGGGTCTCATAATCCTCCGCGTCCCCATTATCAACCTCATCTTTCAGCAAGGGGTCTTTACCTACCACAGCACCCTCATGACGGCCCAGGCCCTGCTGTGCTATTCCCTCAGCATTTGGGCCTTTGGCGGGATTAACGTCCTCACGCGAGCCTTTTATGCCTTTGAGGACGCCAAGACTCCCGTCAAGATTGCCGTCATCGCCCTGGCAACCAACTGCCTAGCCGGCATCATCCTCATGCATCCCCTGCAACATGCAGGTCTGGCTCTCGCTAGTTCGATCTCCGCCACCGTCAATGTATCTTTGCTGATCTACTTCTTCCACCGCAAAACAGCTGGAATGCGTTGGCGGGAATTGACCTCCTCCCTGTACAAGATAACCCTCGCCGTCATACCTGTGGCCCTAGTGGCTCTGGCAGTCGAGAGGGGGTATGGGTGGGAGGAAAGCGGAGGTTACGGGGTAAAGATACCCCTGTTAAGTGGAGGGATCCTTGCCGCAATGATCCTTTTCTTCCTCTGTTCTTATCTTCTTAAGAACCAAGAAATACAATCCTTCTGGAAGTTGTTTAGGAGTGGGCGCGGCCGGAAAGGGCCTTCCGCAACTCCTCGGGCTTAACCGTGGCGGTACCCACCTTTCCAACCACGATTCCCGCGGCATAGTTGGCCACAACCGCCGCCTCGGCAAACGTGCTCCCGGCGGCCAGGGCCAAAGTCAGGGCGCTGATCACCGTATCCCCTGCACCCGTGACGTCGTACACCTCTTTGGCAACGGTGGGGACATTGACAACCTCCCCTTCTCGCTCAAAGAGGACCATCCCTTCCTCACCTCTGGTGATAAGGACCGCCTGGCTGGCGAACCGCTCCAACAATTGGTTGCCCACCTCCATGAGGGAATCATCATCCCGTATTTCTTTGCCGGCGGCCACCTCAGCCTCATAACGGTTGGGGGTCAAAATGGTAGCCCCTGTATAGAACGCAAAGTTGTTCATCTTGGGGTCGACAGCCACCAATTTTCCATCATCCCTCTTTTTACTCATGATAAAGTCCATCAGATCCGGGATGATCAGACCCTTGCCGTAGTCGGAGATAATGATCCCATCAACATTGACCCAATTCTTTTCGATGTACCGCAGAAGACGCTCTTGACTCTTTGTGCTGATAGGCTCCCGGCTCTCTCGGTCAAAGCGGACCACCTGTTGGCTGTGGGCGATAATCCTCGTCTTGACCGTCGTCGACCTCCCTGATTCAGCCACGAGCCCTCGCCCATCGATCTTTTGTTCCGCCATGAGTTCCTTGATCTTCTCACCCATGCGATCGTCACCGATCACACCGGTCAGCAAGACCCGTCCCCCCAGGCTATGGACGTTGTGTACTACATTGGCGGCGCCCCCCAGCATGAGGTCTTCATGGGTAACGGCGACCACCGGCACCGGCGCCTCAGGTGAGATCCGGGAGACCGTACCCCAGATAAACTCATCGATCATGATGTCACCCACCACCAGGAGGGTGGTCTTTTTGAACCTCTGCACGAGTTTGTCGATGTCGATTCTACCGCTGATCTGTCGTAACATAGCTCACCTCTCTCAAACCCTCATTTGATGGACAGCCCCTCAGGTGCCACAGCAAGAGCCGACAGTAGCTGCGCCAGCGCTCCCGATACCGTTTCTTCCAAAGCAAGAGAGAATTGCCCACGACCTCTCCAACCAGGCGCAGGACCAACCCCCCCGTTAACAGGATGGTCTCCACCCTTCCCCGCCATCTGGTGAATAAACGATATCGAGAACGATAGTATTCAATCCGGGCCTCGGGCTTGGCCCTGGCGACACTGGACCCCTGCAGGTGAAGGATGTGGGCGTTAGGAACAAAACTGACCCGCCACGCCTGCTCTTTCATTCTCATGCACCAATCGGTCTCTTCCATAAAGAAAAAATACCCTTCATCCAAGTACCCCACTTCGTCAATAGCCCTGCGGCGAACGATGATGCAGGCGCCCACCAAGGAATCGACGTCTATGGGGCGAGGATAATCCCGCTCCTTACCCGGGTACCGATGGGGGAAGAGGATCCGCAACAGGCGTTTGTTGAACAGCTCCGTGGCCAGCGAGGGGAAAGGGGCAATGGAGTTCTGCCGCGACCCGTCCGCGTTGATCAGTTGACCACTTGCGATACCCACATCGGGGTTTTGCTCCATAAAGGCCGTGAGGGTCTGGGCCGTCCCTTCCAAGAGCCGGGCATCACTATTCAAGAGCACGATATAGCGCCCCCGTGCCTGGGCCAGGGCCTGGTTGACGGCCCGGGCAAAGCCCTGGTTTGTACCATTGCGAATGAGGTGGATCTGGGGAAAGGCCTCTGCGACGGCCTCCGGGCTCCCATCCCGTGAACCATTGTCCACCACGAAGATCTCATAGGCGTACCCATGAACCGTGTCTACGATGGAGCTCAGGGCCCCCAGGATAAGTCCCCTGGTGTTCCAGTTCACCAAAATAAATGAAAGATCCTGCACCATTACAGCAAAAACCTCTTGATTTCCTGCGCCACTGCCTCCACCCCGGTGCCGGCCCAATTCAGGATGTATGGGGAGGCCTACGATCACGTCAGACCGATGCTGAAAAATCAACCAACGGAACCCACATCCCGCAACACCTCACAAACAGGGACAAAGGAAAACTCCGCCAGCAACTGTTCCACCTTGGTTTGTACCGTATTCAGATGGTAATAGAGGGCATATCTCCCTTTGCATCCCACTGCCAAGCGCGGGAGCGTTGTGTCCAGCTCCCATGGATGGAGATAGATGACGGCGGGCAAACCCCTCTTGTTGAGCCTCTTGATACAGTACCGGATAAAGCGATAGGGCAACGTCCGCAGATACAATCCCCCGGAGAAGGGGAGACGAAAACGGCCTATGCGAAATATGGAGGGCGGCACCTCGATAATGTCGGCTTCTGCCCTGCGGTGTATGAAAGGATTGGAGCGGGATAATCCTCCCACATAGGCCTTGGCCGGGAGGATGCTGGAATCGTATTGGAATCCCATATCGGCTAGTATCCTCAGCGCCCAGAGAGAACGCTCGGTGATGGACCATGAGGGCGCCCGAAACCCGATGACCTCCTTCCCCCCTATCTCCTCCACCAGGGCCTTCGCTGCGCGGGTCTCAGAAAGAAAATCATCTTTTTTTTGTTCGTAGACGAGACGATGACCATAGCCGTGCAGACCTAATTCGAACCCCTCATGTGTCAATTTCTTTACCAAGTTCGGGTAGTGTTCGGCGACCTCCCCGAGGACGAAAAAAGTCCCTTTCTGACCAGCGGCCCTGAGCAGGGAGATGAGCCGCTCCGTCTGCTCGACCACCCTGCCGCCCAACAATGCCCGTTGCCGGGAGGAGAGGTGAAGGTCGTTTCTGTGAAAGGCCTCCTCCACATCAATGGTGAGTATGTTTTTTACGCCGTTGCCTTGAACCATTCCACCGTCCTGCGCAACCCCTCCCCGAAAGAAACTTTCGCCTCATATCCCATAAGGGTGGATGCCTTTTTTATGCTGGCCTGTGAGTGTTTTATATCTCCGGGGCGGGGGGCGGCATATTCGACCTTCAGATCATCCGGGACAATCCCCTGCAGCTCCTGTATCAAGTCATTGAGGGATATGCGTTCTCCACACCCCACATTGAACTGCTCACCGGCGACCCCCTCGGCCTCACACGCCTGAAGATTAGCCTCCGCTACATTGGCCACAAATAAAAAATCCCTGCTCTGCTCGCCATCCCCGTAGACCACGAGGGGTTTCTTGCCTAAGGCCATGGTGATAAATTTTGGGATCACGGCGGCATACTCGGAAAGGGGGTCTTGTCGTGGTCCAAAAATGTTAAAGTAACGAAGGCAGACCGTTTCCAGGCCATAGATCTGGTGGAATACCTGGCAGTAATATTCACCGGCCAGCTTGGAGGCGGCATAGGGTGACAGGGGTGCGGGGAGAAAATCCTCTTTTTTGGGAAGGGTTGGGGAGTCGCCGTAAACGGCGCACGAGGAGGCATAGACCACCCGCTTCACACCGGCGTCGCGGGCGGCCATGAGGAGGTGCAGGGTGCCGTTGAGGTTGTTCTCCGTACTCCCTTTGGGGTCTTCAATAGAGAGAGGGACGGAGGGGAGAGCCGCCTGATGGATGACATAGTCGACCCCTTTTACCACCTCGGCGGCTGTCTCCGGTTTCCGAAGGTCTCCTTCGATAAACTCTATCTCATCCATGAGATGCTCAAGGTTTTTCCGCTTCCCTGTTGAGAGGTTGTCGATCACCCTGACCTGATCCCCTTTCGTGACCAACTCCCCCACAATGTGGGAGCCGATAAAACCCGCCCCGCCGGTTACGAGATACAATGGCCGCATTCTTACTCCAATAACGAGATAGAAAGAACGACTAAAATACTTTGATTACAACTCTTCTCGTCCGGGGACCGTCGAACTCACAAAAAAACACCCCCTGCCAGGTCCCCAACGATAGCCGTCCATCCTTTACCAGGAGGACCTCTGACGGCCCAACCATGGTCGCCTTGATGTGGGCGTCGGCATTCCCCTCCCGGTGGTGGTATTGATCCCCGGCCGGCACCAGCGCGTTCAGCTTGGCGATGATATCGGCCTTGACGCTCGGATCGGCGTTCTCATTGACGGTTACGGCCGCCGTGGTGTGCGGTACCGCGAGGACACAGATACCCTCATCGATCCCCGATTTCTCCACGGTCTTTTCCACCTGCGGGGTAATATCGACCAGCTCATTCCTTTGCTTGGTCTTGACCTGTATCTCCGTGGTGATCATTGCACCACCCCCTTCGCCCCCCTCTCATCAAGGAGCTGCAGGTCCCTGAGGACTCCTTCCAAACCTTTGATCTCCCCGATATGATAATCTGCCTCTACCTGCTCCCCCTCTCCCACGTAGATGGTGGTCATCCCCAATGCCCTGGCCGCAGCCACGGTCGGCGGGTGGTCATCCAGCATCAGGCACTCCTCTGCCGTCACCCCCAGGTGATCAAGCACCTTCTGAAACGCGCCGCGGTGGGGCTTGGGGCAATACCCCATAAAGGCGATGTCAAAGATATGCGCAAAAAAGGGTTCCACCCCCAGGGAGCGCAGGACGCGCCGGGCATGCCGCTGGGTGCCGTTGGTGACGATAACTTTCCCAAAGGGGATCAGAGACATCATGCGGGCAAGTTCCTTATCCTCGCTGATGGTCCCTTCGACGTCCACCTCGTGGACAAAGTCCACATAGTCCTCGGGATCTATGCTGTTGTGTTTCATAAGCCCCACTAGGGTGAAGCCGTATGTACGAAGATAACCGCGCCGCAAGGTCGCGGCCTCCTCTGGGGTCAGACCCAATCTGATACCTAGGTACTCCTTGATCCTCTCCTCGATGAGGTGAAAGAGTCCACATGACCGTGGATAGAGCGTGTTGTCGAGGTCACAGAGGATATACGTGATGTCCATCGTCCCTCCTCAAAAATCAGGCTGATCATTATAGGTCTTTTACCTCCAATACGCAAGGCTGAGGTGCATTTGCCTCCTTGCACCCACAAAACAAGTATGGTACTAAGACATAAACAGGAGAGAGCAATGAAGCTATCCACACGGGCACAAATGGTCAAGCCCTCCCCTACCCTGGCCATTACGGCCAAGGCCAATGCCTTGCGCGCCCAGGGGATCGACGTCATCAGCTTCGGCGCCGGCGAGCCGGACTACGACACCCCCCAGCACATCAAGGAAGCAGCCATAGCCGCCCTCCAGGAGGGGTTTACCAAATATACCCCCGCTGGAGGAACCGACGAGCTCAAGGAGGCCATCTGCGCGAAGCTCCAACGGGAAAATAAGGTACACTATAAAAAAGAACACATCCTTGTCTCCTGTGGCGGAAAACACTCTTTTTACAACCTGGCCCAGGCCTTCATAGATGACGGAGACGAGGTCATCATCCCCGCCCCCTTTTGGGTTTCCTATCCCCCCATGGTCGCCTTGGCAGGAGGGAAACCCGTAATCGTCGCCACGTCCGAAGAAGAAGGGTTCAAGCTGCGCCCCGATACCCTGGAGAAGGCCATCACCCCCCGGACTAAGGCGGTGGTAATCAATTCCCCCTCAAACCCCACCGGCGCGGCCTATACTCGTGCGGAGTTGCAGGGATTGGCCGAGGTGGCCGTGCGGCATCAGATTTTCATCATCTCCGATGAGATCTACGAGCGGATCGTCTACGACGGCTACCAACACGTGAGCATCGCCTCCCTGGGGGAGGAGGTCAAGGCCATCACCATTATCGTCAACGGTGTCTCCAAGACCTACGCCATGACTGGGTGGCGGATCGGATATACGGCGGGACCACAAGAGATCATCGCGGCCATGAACCGCATCCAGAGCCAGAGCACCTCCAACCCCACCTCCTTCGCCCAGAAGGGGGCCGTGGAGGCCTTGCAGGGGAGCCAGGCCGAGGTCTCAACCATGGTGGCGGAATATCAGCGGCGCAGGGACCTCATTTGGGAGGCGCTCACCGCCATCGAAGGGGTCTCCTGCCACAAACCGCAGGGGGCCTTCTATTGCTTCCCCAACCTCAAGGCCTATCTCGGCAAGGCTTGTAAGGGAGAACGGATCAAAGACAGCACCCGCCTGACCGATTATCTCCTGGAAGAGGCACGGGTAGCAGTGGTCCCCGGTGTCGAGTTTGGGGCAGAGGGGTATCTGCGCCTCTCCTACCCCATCGCCCCAGAGGTTATCCAAGAGGGGGTAAAGAGGATCAGGGAGGCCCTGGCCAAATTGGACTAAAGCCGCCTGCGTACACCCGTCTTCTTGTAGCGGAAATAGTCCTTTAAAATCTGATCGTGATCAAAGGCGAGCTGAGGGGGAAGATCATCCTCGGTGAAGACCCCGATATCTTGCGCGTCATCCTGGGCTCGAAGAGTCCCACCGATCGCCCGGGCGATGTAGACGGTGGTGATATTGTGCTGTCTAGGGTCCCGCCGGGGATCTGAATAGGTATGGAACTGCTCGATAAGTTCCGCCTCCACCCCCGTCTCCTCCCTGGCCTCCCTGATGGCGGCCTCCTCCAGGCTCTCCCCGTAGTCGCAAAACCCACCAGGGATGGCCCATCGCCGGGGTTCGTTCCGGCGCAGGATCAGGACAATCCCCTTTTCATACTCGATAATAATATCCACTGTGGGGAAGGGATTACGATACTCTTTAACCACCGTGCCGCACTGCGGACATCGCAGCCCGTCTTTGTTCTCAGCCATCATCAAAATCCTAATCAGTTATACTTATCTGATACATAGACCACGATTGAAACTCAACCCCTGACAATATAGACAAGCGTTACTCAAAAGAAAAGTGAAAGAAATGTTTAATAGTCGACCTTTTTTAGGCATTAATTAACTATAGCATAAAATACGTGACAAAAAAGTCAAAAAAGGATATATTCATACATTATTGTTTTACTTTCTGCTATAATTTAGCCTATGAGGCCAAGGATTTTTAGCGTTTTGCCTTTTAACTAGAGAGCATTCATTGATGGCTTTTTGCTTCTAGAACGAATCTTCGCAAAAAACGCATATACACAAAACATACATGTCTAAGCCAAAAGGAAAAAATCACAGAAGGGCAGTAATCACCGGCCTCGGCATAATAACCCCCATTGGAATCGGCAAGGAAGCCTTCTGGAATGCTTTAAAAAAAGGAAAATCCGGTATCGTAAAAATCACCAGATTTGATGTCTCCACGTATTCTACGCAGATCGCCGGCGAAGTCCATGATTTCGATCCGACAGACTTTATGAGCCCCAAAAGCTCCCGGCGGATAGACAGATTCGCCCAATTTGCTGTGGCTGCCACCCGTATGGCACTAGAGGATGCTGCATTAGATATCCATAACAATAATAATAAAATAGGCATTTCCATCGGCAGCTCATTAGGGGCCTTATCCCATGCCGAATCTCAACACGCCATTTTCCTAGAAAAAGGCTTAAATAGAACAGATCCTTTGTTAGCGCTAAGACTCTACGCTGGCGAGGCTTCTGCCTATACGTCCATTGAGTTGGGGATCAAAGGTCCTTGTTACACTTTTTCTACAGGGTGCGTTTCCGCAACAGATGCTATGGGATACGCTTTATCGCTCATCCGAAATAATACGGCAGATGTAATCATAACTGGTGGCACCGAAGCACCTTTAGCCCCGTTGACCTTTGGTTCATTTTGTAGAATACATGCAATGACTGAGAGAAATGGTGACCCTGCGAAGGCGTCCCGTCCCTTCGACAAAAATCGTGATGGTTTTGTAATGAGCGAGGGCGCTGGAATAATTGTATTGGAGGAACTCGAGCATGCGCTAAAAAGAGACGCCCATATCTATGGGGAACTCATCGGATTTGGCGCCAATTCAGAAGCCTACCATATGACACAACCCCTTGAGAACGCGGAAGGAACTATTGAGACAATACTGATTGCCTTACACGATGCCGGAATACAACCGGAAGATATAGACTATATAAACGCCCACGGTACTGCTACGATTTTGAACGACAAAACGGAAACGCTCGCCTATAAGAAGATCTTTGGCCCGCGCGCCTATACCATACCCATCAGCGCTACCAAATCAATGACCGGACATACGTTAGGCAGTACAGGCGGCGTCGAGGCTGTAGTCACAGCTCTCACACTAGAACATCAATTTATCCACCCCACCATAAATTATGAAACGCCTGATCCCGAGTGCGACCTCAATTATGTCCCGAACAAAGGAATAAAAGCCGACGTACGAGTCTGCCTATCCAATTCTTTAGGTTTTGGTTCAAGAAATTCGGCGATTATCATCAAAAAATACGAATAG
>CAZMFG010000046.1:11473-14839 GCA_964565525.1 uncultured Thermodesulfobacteriota bacterium | reverse complement strand
CCCATTCCGTCCTCTTGCTGGGAAGCATACGCATGGGATTATGATATTTATCGGCGCTTATCAGCACCTCCTGCACGGTCTTGGGGATTTGTCCGCTCGTCTCCACCAAGAGGCCGCGCTCTCCGATTACCGACGTCGAACTGTCGACATCCTTCGGACAATGCAGGGTACACGAATTGCACGATGTGCAGAGCCACAGAATGTCGGATATCGCCTCCAATCGTTCATCCAAGGCCTCGTCGCGCGAGTCGACGATAAACCGATAATTGGCGGACAACGTCGCGGGTCCCAGAAATCTGTCGTCGAGTACCGCAGGGCACGCAGAGTAGCATATGCCGCATTTCGTACACAGGGTGAGGTCCCAAAATTTCTTGAGGTCTGCCGGCGACTGCATAAATTCACCCTCCGATTCGAGCTCCGCTGCGGCCTTGATCAAAGAGAGGGTGACTTTCTTATAGTTGTCGAAGAAGGGCTCTATATCGACAACCAAGTCTTTTATCACCGGCATGTTCGAGAGGGGCTCTAACAGGAGGGAATCAGCCCCCAAATCAAGTATCTGCGTATAACACGCCAACCGGGGTTTCCCGTCGATATTGATCCCGCAGCTCCCGCATATCCCCATCCGGCAAGACTGCCTGAAGCTCAGAGTCGCATCGAGATTGTCTTTGATGTAGTTCAAGGCTTCGAGGATCGTCATACCCCGAGCAACAGGCACCTGATAGGTAGACAGGTAACTCTTCTTGCCTTCAGGGTCGAAACGCTGCACCTTAAATTCGATCGTCTTCTCCGATTCAGCTGCCATCATAAACCCCCTAATAGGTCCTCGCCACCGGAGGCCACTGAGTGATCGTAACGGGTTTGTATTCGAGTCTGGGCCCTTCCGGCGTATAGTAGGCGAGCGTGTGTTTCAGCCACTTCTCATCGTCCCGCTGGGGATAATCAATCCTGGAATGGGCCCCCCGCGACTCCTGCCTGGGAAGGGCGCTGGCCACCGTGACCTCGGCCAAGTCCAGCATGAAGTCCAATTGCAAGGCATTAATAAGGTCGGTGTTAAAGGACCGTCCCCTGTCTTCTACCCTGATATGCTTGAACCTCTCCTTGAGCGCTCTGAGTGTTTCCAAGGCGCTCTCCAACTCGTCCGCCTTTCTGAATATCCACACCTTCTCGTGCATGACGCGTCTCATTTCATCTCTGATCACCGAAACTTGTTCGGCACCCTCGCTGCCGAAGATCTCCTCAAAGACCCTCTTCTCCTCCGCCTCGGCCTTTCCACTCGGAAACTCTCCCAGTTCACTTGCAAGGGCATAGTGGGCGGCCTCATGGCCGGCAACGGCGCCGAAGACCAGGCAATCCGCCGTGGAGTTCGTACCCAGCCTGTTTGCGCCGTGCAGGCTCAGACAGGCGCATTCGCCGGCGGCAAAGAGCCCTGAAACCGGCGTTGCCGTCTTTGTGGTGTAAATTCCCCCCATGGAGTAGTGGGCAGCCGGCTTGATGGGGATAGGCTCCTTGACAGGGTCCACCCCCCCCAGTTTTATGGCCACATCGCGTATCAGGGGCAGCCGTTCTTGTATCTTCTCCTCACCCAAATGGGTAAGGTCGAGCGCTATGTAGGGGCCATAGGGGCCCATTAAGCCGCGCCCCTCTTCGATCTCCGTGGTCTCCGCCCTGGCGATGATGTCCCGCGGGGCCAGCTCCATTTTTTCAGCGGCGTAGCGCTCCATGAAGCGCTCGCCCTCAGCGTTGAGGAGATAGCCTCCCTCCCCCCGCGCCCCCTCGGTTATCAGCACCCCCGGCGGCAGCAGGCCCGTGGGGTGAAATTGTACGAACTCCATATCCTCGAGGGGGGCACCGGCTCGGTAGGCCATGGACATGCCGTCACCGGTGGCCGAGTGTGAAAAGGTGGTAAACGCGTATATGCGCTCGTGGCCGCCGGTCGCCAAAACGACGGCCTTCGCGCGCACGGTGTGCATTGCACCGGTCTTCAAGGCGATGGCCGTCAACCCTCGTACACTATTGTCTTCGACGATGAGGGAGGTGACAAACCACTCATCGTAGAATGTGATATTCTGCTGTGCGGAGGCCTTCCCGTACAGGGTGTGCATTTCGTGAAAGCCGGTCATATCGGCAGCGAAGGAGGCCCGGGGAAAGCTATGCCCCCCAAAAGGGCGTTGGTTTATCCGTCCGTCGTCGGTCCTGCTCCACGGAAGCCCCCAATGCTCCAACTGGATGATCTCCTGAGGAGACTGCCGGACGAAAAATTCCACAATATCCTGGTCCGCCAAAAAGTCCGATCCCTTCACCGTGTCCCACGCATGGAGATCATATGAATCCCCCTCTCTGAGTACGGCAGCCGTGCCGCCCTGGGCGCACACGGAATGGGAGCGGATGGGCTGGACCTTGGAAATGAGGGCCACATCGATGGTGTCAGTGACCTCGGCGGCGGCAAGAGCGGCCCGCAACCCCGCTATGCCGCCCCCCAGGATAATGATGTCATGAACTAACATTTCCATATACTTCTCCCGTTGTTATGATTTTGTATCGACAGACCGGTGCGGTCATTACCCCCGCGCATATCGCTTGACACCCTCATCGTACAGGTCTTTCCCGTAGATGTCGTTGATCACCACGGCGGGGAAGTCCTCCACCTCCAGGCGCCTGATGGCCTCCGGCCCCAGGTCCTCATAGGCGATGATCTCCGCCTTTGTAATGCTCTTGGAGATCAAGGCCCCTGCCCCGCCGGTGGCGCCGAGGTAGACCGCCTTGTGTTTCACCATGGCTGCCTTGACCGCTTGCGACCGCATCCCTTTTCCTATCATCCCCTTGAGGCCCCGCTCGATGAGCCGGGGAGAATAGGCATCCATGCGGTAGCTCGTGGTAGGGCCTGCCGAGCCGATGGGGTGGCCCGGCTTGGCCGGCGCCGGCCCGACGAAATAGATGATCTGGCCCTGCATATCAAAGGGAAATGCTTCTCCCTTCTCCACCAGCTCGACGAGTCGTTTATGGGCCGCATCCCTGCCGGTGTAGATGACCCCTGTTATGAGGAGTTTATCCCCGATGTGCAAATCCGCAACCACCTCATCGGTCAGGGGCGTGGTTATCTTCTTGATATCAGTCATGGTAGTTCTCCCCGTCCTAAATCACCGTTTCTTTGTGCCGCTGGGCATGGCATTGAATGTTCACCGCCAGCGACAGGCTGGCGATGTGGCAGGGGATCATGTTGACGTGTACCGCCAAAGCGGTAGTCCTCCCCCCATACCCCTGGGGACCGATCCCCAGATTATTGATGCGTGTCAGCAGGTCCGCCTCCATTGCGGCGAGCTCCGGATCGGGGTTTGTGCTCCCGAGCGGACGCAAGAGGGCCTTCTT
>CAZMFG010000046.1:0-11373 GCA_964565525.1 uncultured Thermodesulfobacteriota bacterium | reverse complement strand
GATGGCGGGGGTATTGTCGCCGGTGTTTGCCCGGGTGAAGGGATGGCATGCGGATTTGCGCAGGTACCCCTCCTGGTAGCCCTGCCGTACCCCTTCGTTGATCGCCTCGGTGAAATCCCCGTCCACTACATGAACATCCTGCCCCATCTCCACAAAGACCACCGCCAATCCGGTATCCTGACAAATAGGGATTCCCTCCTCTGCGGCGATACGGGCATTTTCGATCAACTCATTGAGGATTTCCTTGCCCTGGGGAGATTCCTCTTGCTCCAAGGCCCGGTGAAAGGCCGCCAATACATCCTCCCCCAGGTTGATGTTGGCATCGATGAATAACTCCTTCACGGCCTTGGTGATCGCTGCTGCTGATACCTCTCGCATCTCGGTGAACTCCTTTCCGCCGTTCATGCCCCGGGGGGTAAGGGGATCAAACCCTCTTTCATAAGCAGCATGGTCTCCTCCCTCGATCGCTTGATGATCCGGGTGGCCCGCTCATAGAGCTCGTCATGGGTGAGCTTCACCCTGGCCACCCCCTGTTCGATGGCCTTGCTGCCGACCGCGGCGGCCTCACGGGGGAAGACCTCCCACTCGTCCATGGTCGGGATGAGATACTCCTCGCCCATGCCGATATCCTCGGCACAGCGGGCCAGTTCTTCGGCCGCCGCGATGCACATCTCATCGGTGATAGTGGTGGCCATGCAATCGAGGGTCCCGCGGAAGATCCCCGGAAAACCCAAGGAGTTATTCACCTGGTTGGGAAAATCGGAGCGGCCGGTGGCCACGATCCTCGCCCCCGCTTCTTTGGCCTCCCAGGGCCAGATCTCGGGGATGGGATTGGCGCAGGCAAAGAGGACGGCGTCCTTGGCCATGCCCGCTACCCATTCTTTTTTGATGGTATCCGGTCCCGGCTTGGAGAGGGAGATGCAGACATCGGCCCCCTTCATCGCCTCCGGAATGCCGCCGACAACGGCGTCTTTATTGGTAACCTGGCAGAAATGCCACTTCTCTTTAAAGGCATCCTTGAGCTCGGTGCGGCCGGGGTGCAGCGTCCCTTTACTGTCCACCATGATCACATTCCCCGCCGTTATCCCTGCCGCGATGAGTATCCTGGTGATGGCGATGTTGGCTCCCCCCGCCCCGACCATCGTCACGCGCACCTGGTCCATGGCCTTACCGACGATCTTGAGGGCATTGATCAGGCCGGCCAAGGTGACCGCTGCCGTGCCCTGTTGATCATCGTGCCAGACCGGAATCCGCGCCTTCTTCCGCAGGGTATCGAGGATATAAAAGCACTTCGGCTGGGAGATATCTTCCAGATTCACACCGCCAAAGCTCGGCTGCAGGAGCAAGACGGTCCTGATGAGTTCGTCGGGATCTTTGGTGTCCAAGCAAATCGGAAAGGCATCGACTCCTCCGAGATACTTAAAGAGAATGGCCTTCCCCTCCATGACGGGCAGAGCCGCCTCCGGACCGATATCCCCCAAACCCAGGACCCTGGTGCCGTCGGATACCACGGCCACCATATTGCCCTTGTTGGTATGGATAAAGACCTGGTCGGGGTTTTTATGGATATCTCTGCACGGCTCCGCCACCCCCGGTGTATACCAGATCGCAAAATCATTGACATCGCGGATGGCGCATTTGGGGGTCACCTCCACCTTGCCCCGGTAAAAGGGGTGGAGCCTCATGGCGTCCTCTGCTGGTTTTTGCGCCTTGGCCAACAGTTCTTCTTTGCTTAATTTCATAATTCTGCCTTTCTTGTTTGTCTCGCTTGGTCGCTGTAGCCCCTGATCAGATAGCCGCACGACCTCCTGATGATGAGTTCGGGCTCCAGGATCCATTCCCTGCCTGCCGTGGCGCCCTCGATCCGCTCTATCAAGCGTCGCACCGCCATAGAACCCAGGGTATACTTCTTCTGGGATATGGTACTCAAACTCACCATCTTGTGGGAAGCGAACTCGATGTCGTTAAACCCCACAAGGGCCATCTCGTCCGGGACTCTCACTCCCTGCTCCGTGAGGGCATCATACACACCCAGGGCCATATAGTCATTCAATGAGAAGATGGCGGTCGGGGGATGGGGGAGGGATAAAAACCGTTTGGCCGCCTCATATCCCGTCCCCTTCAGGTAATCCCCCCCGAAGACAAAATCCTCCTCCAGAGAAAGACTATATCGTGTGAGGGCCTTGCAGGCCCCTTCCATCCGCTCCATGGTAACGGAGGACTCCAGGCTCCCCCTGACGATCCCGATCCTCCTGTGCCCCATTCGCAACAGGTGTTCCAGGGCCAGCTCCCCCCCTTTGACATTATCGATCCCGATATAATCCACCTTTTCGGAGAGGTCAGGATCTACCACGCGTCTATTGACCAAGACCAGGGGGAAACCCTCGTCGGCGAGGGCGGCCACATGCCCGTCTCTCATCTGGGCCGAGGTGAGAATGATCCCATCCACTCCCCTCCTCTTTAACTCCCTGATATGTTCTCCTTCCAGGGAGAGCTCATAATTGGTGCAACACAAGATGACGTTATAGCCGCAGGACCTGGCCGTATCCTCGATCCCTTGGGCCAACTCGATATAAAAGGGATTTCTGATGGTGGTGATAATCATCCCCAGGTTCTTGCTCCTCTTCACCACCAAACTGCGGGCCACCAAATTGGGCTGGTAGTCCAACTCCTTGACCAGCCTCAAAATCCTCTTCTTTGTGGCGGCCTTTACCCCTGGTTTCCCATTGATGACCCTGGAAACCGTCATGTGTGACACGTGGGCCAATCTGGCTATATCCTTGATTGTGGCTGCATTCGCCATTTTGTTAACGTTAACATAAATTTTTTAAAAAGAAAACCCCAAAAATCGACGTCAGTTATGTATCCCCTTGAATTCGTATATTCCCAGCCACCGCCTCCCCAAACTGGGAACAACGGAGCAAGGTGGCACCCTTCATCTGCCGATGGAGGTCGTAGGTAACGGTCTTGGCCTGAATGGTCCTCTGGAGGGCCTCCTCGATGAGCTGAGCGGCCTCTCGCCATCCTATGTACTGCAACATCATGGCCCCGGAGAGGATCATGGAACTGGGGTTCACCTTATCCTGATTGGCGTATTTGGGGGCGCTCCCATGGGTCGCCTCGAAGATGGCCACCTCATCCCCTATGTTGGCCCCGGGGGCCATCCCCAACCCACCTACCTGCGCGGCACAGGCATCGGACAAATAGTCGCCGTTGAGGTTGGGGGTAACCAGGACATCGTAGTCCTCCGGCCGTAAGAGGACCTGTTGAAACATGGCGTCCGCGAGGCGATCGTTGACCACGATCCGGCCATCGGGCAGGGCTCCACCCTCCGGCAGGTCCTCCTCTTTGATCACCCTCCCCGCAAATTCACCCCCGGCAACCTCATACCCCCAATCCCGAAAGGCCCCCTCCGTGTATTTCATGATGTTTCCCTTATGGACCAGGGTCACGCTGCGCCGCCCATTGTCCAGGGCATACTCGATTGCCCTTCGCACCAACCGCTTGGTGGCAAAGGGGCTGATGGGCTTTATCCCGATGCCGGAACCGTCCCTGATCTCAACATTCATCTCATCGTGCAGAAAGCGCGCCACCTGCTGACCTTCTGCACTCTCCCCCCTCCACTCTATCCCTGCATAGACATCCTCCGTGTTCTCACGAAAGATGACGAAGTCCACCTTGTGGGGGTTCTTGAGGGGGGACGGCGTACCCTGGATATACCGGATGGGCCTGACGCAGGCATAGAGATCAAAGTGCTGCCGCATGGCCACATTGAGGCTGCGGATGCCGCCCCCTATCGGTGTGGTCAACGGTCCCTTAATGGCCACCTTGTAGTGCCTAATGGCCTCCAGGGTTTCAGGGGGGAGAGGATCGTCGTACTGCCTTATGGCCGCCTCGCCGGCCCACACCTCCTGCCAGGCGATCTTTCGCTTCCCCCCATAGGCGGTCTCCACCGCCGCATCCATGACGCCGACGGTCGCACGCCAGATATCGGGCCCTACCCCATCCCCTCGGATAAAAGCGATGGAGGGGGTATCAGGTACCTCGCTGGTCTTACCGTTCTGGAGCTCTATTATCCCTCCCATCGCTCAGGAAAGATCCTCGGCCTTAATCAACTCTTCAAACCGCAGGTCCATCCCCAGCACCCCCACGATCTCCTCATCGTCATTACGGATGGGGGCGGAGACGGTGATGCAGAGGGCGCCGGTGATCACCGAGGTATAAAAGTTGGTCACATGCACCTTTCCCGTTTTAAAGGGCTCGATAAACCACTCTCGGTTGGAATAATCGACGTCCGAGCCGATCTGCTCGTACTTCGCCCGATCTTCGGGACGGGTGATATTTCTGGTGATCTTATACCCCTTGTCATCGGTGACATAGAGGAATTGGATAAAGGGGTTCTCCTGTTCTATCTTTTCCAGGAGGGTCTCCTGACGCGCAGGATCCATAGACTTGAGAGCCGGACCGTCCACCACCTCTTCGATAAGGTGGGCCGCCATTTCATATGCACGCCGTTTTATCAGATCGAAGTCGGAGATAAAGAGCTCGGGGAGGTGCTTGCGCGCCTTCTTCTCCATTTCCTCAGAGGAGATATCGGTGGTCCTCCCTTGGGTATATTCGTCCTTTACCCACTTATATATCTTCCCCACCCCCGGGTGCCTCTTGTCGAGCCGCTCTTTGTCGGTCAAGGCAAAGTATGCATTGATCCACTGGGCGATACCCGCCGTGCCGGATTTATCGTTGATGGTCACGGTCAAGGGTCTGTGCAGGATCTTGGCGGTGTTGAAGATATTGTAGATCTCCTCGTTTTTGAGAATACCATCGGCATGGATACCCGCCCTCGTGGTGTTAAACTCCGCTCCCACAAAGGGATAATTTTTGGGTATGGATTCGCCGATAACCCGTTCATAGTAATTCTTGATCTCGGTGATGACCGTGGGGTCGATCCCATTCTCGTCGCCGGTAAGGCTGATATATTCGATGATCATCCCTTCGATGGGGGCGTTGCCGGTCCTCTCGCCAAACCCCAGTAAACTCCCGTTGACCCCTGAGCAGCCATAGAGCCACGCAGTCGTGGAATTAATGAGGACCTTATGAAAATCATTGTGACCGTGCCATTCGAGCTCCTCCGAGGGGACCCCAGCGTCGTCTATCAGGGCGCGAACGAGCTTGGGGACACTCCGTGGCAGGGCGGTACCCGGATAGGGGACCCCCAAACCAAGCGTATCGCATAACCTGATCTTTACCGTTGCTCCCCCCTCCTCGGCCAAGCGCATGAGCTCTTGGGCCAAGGGGACCACAAACCCGTAGATGTCCGCCCTCGTAACATCCTCAAAGTGACACCGAGGCTTCACCCCCTCCGCCAGGGCCGCCTCCACGACCCGGAGATAGTCTATCATGGTGGTCCGTCTGTTTTTGCCTAGCTTCAAAAAGATGTGATAGTCCGATACGGAGGTCAAGATACCCGTCTCCTTGAGGCCCATCTCGCTGACCAGCTTGAAATCATCTTTATTCGCCCTGATCCAACCCGTCACCTCCGGGTAGCGGTATCCCTTTTCCAGACACCGGCGGACGGCCTCCTTATCCTTTTCGCTGTAGAGAAAAAACTCGGCTTGCCGGATGACGCCGTTGGGACCCCCCAGCCTATGGAGCATATCATAGAGGTCCACGATCTGCTGGGCCGTATACGGAGGTCTGGCCTGCTGCCCGTCCCGAAAGGTAGTGTCGGTGATACATATCTCTTCAGGTGGATCGATCAGCTCAACGTGGTGGTCGAATTCAATGCGACATACCTCCTCGTAGGGAAAGACGTCCCGAAATAAGTTCGGCTCATCCACGTCCTGGAGCTGAAACCGCTCCCGCTTCTTGGTACGCTCGTCGAGAAAGCTTTTACCCTTCTTCATGACAACCATTACTCCCCTCCTGGAACTGCCACTTGGATATAATGATAGTCCTACTGCCATAAACTGTCAATAATTTTGCCTCCCGTCGGATCCACGCGCTAAATCTTCTTGCCAAGCAGGACATTATATGCTACTAAGAACGTTCGATTTGTTGCGGACAAGGAGGTCACGAGATGTTGTGGGAACAGGCTATAAAGATCTTCGTGTTCGGGTTTCTTGGCGTTTTTGTCGCGCTCGCTATCCTCGTCATTACGATCAGCATCCTCGGCTCGGTCGTCAAAATCTTTAAGTAGCCTTTCAACGTATCACAAAGGAGACCGCACGCATGGCTGAATTTATCGGCACGATGATATGGAAGACGGGCTTTATGAGCCTGGAAGTAAAACACCTGATCATGTGGCTCATAGGGTTTTTATTTATCTTTCTGGCCGTCAAAAAGGATTATGAACCCCTCCTCTTGCTGCCCATTGGGTTTGCCGTCTTCATCGTCAATCTCCCCCTCACCGCACTCATGGAGGAGGGCGGACTGTTGCAGATCTTTTACCACTATGGTCTGGAGTGGGAGATAATCCCTCCCCTCATCTTTCTGGGTTTGGGCGCGATGACCGATTTCGGCCCCCTCATTGCCAACCCCAAGACCCTCCTGTTAGGGGCGGCCGCCCAGTTCGGCGTCTACGTGGCGTTCTTCGGGGCACTGGTGATCGGCTTTCTATTCCCCACAATCGGCTTCGGTATCCCTGAGGCCTGCTCAATCGGCATCATCGGAGGGGCCGACGGACCTACTACCATCTATACGACCGTAAAGCTTGCCCCGCAGCTGTTAGGGGCCACGGCCGTGGCGGCCTACTCCTACATGTCCCTGGTCCCCATCATCCAGCCCCCTATCATGAAGTTGCTCACCACCGAGCATGAGCGCAAGATCCACATGCGCCAGTTGCGGCCCGTCTCACAAATAGAGAAGATTCTTTTTCCCGTGACTGCCACGTTGATCATCTGCCTCATCGTACCCCCGGCAGCCCCCTTGATGGCCATGTTCATGATCGGCAATCTCTTCAGGGAATCGGGGGTCGTGAAGAGGTTAAGCAATGCCGCTCAGAACGAGCTGATGAACATCGTCACCATCTTCCTGGGGATATCGGTGGGGGCCACCATGTCCGCGGATAAATTCTTACGGCTTGATGCCCTCCTGGTATTCGCCCTGGGGCTTGTGGCCTTTATCTTCAGCACCGCGGGCGGCTTGCTCTTGGCAAAACTGATGAATCTCTTTCTCAAAGATAAGATAAATCCCCTCATCGGCTCGGCAGGGGTCTCTGCGGTCCCCATGGCGGCCAGGGTGAGTCAAAAACTAGGGGCCCAGGCCGATCCCAAGAATTTCCTCCTCATGCATGCCATGGGTCCCAATATCGCAGGGGTCATCGGCACGGTGGTGGCCGCCGGCTTCTTTATCTCCATGGCAGGGGGCGGATAGACAAGGCCCTGTAGGAACATCGTTCCGGCACGCCACGAAAAAAAATCGGATACCAGAAACTCAGGCCCAACCCTACCCCCAGATCTCCGTTAAGTCCTCGGAGCTTAGGACTATTTGCACACATTTTAGTAAGACCAATTTTATCTAACTTTCACCTAAATTCTTCTTGACAAAAAAGGGTGAATTGGTTAGATTTATTGTCTCTTTCCTTCAAAGATTTATGTTCAGGCAAAGAGGCAGTCAATCTTAAGGAGGAGGGTACGTTTTATGGTAGAAACCCAAGCGTTAGACATCGGCAGTAAACTCAAGGCCATCAGAGGAGAAAAGAGGATCTCGTTGCGTACCTTGGCCAAATTGAGCGGCCTTTCGGTGAACACCCTGAGCCTGATCGAGCGGAACATCACCTCTCCGACGGTAAATACCCTCTATGCCATCAGCAGGGCCTTGGGGGTGAAGATCAATTACTTCTTCGATGAGGAGAGGATAGAAGAGGCGATCTTCGCAAAAAAAGGCGAGCGCAAACAGGTGGAAACCAAGGACAAGGGGGTCACCTTTGAGAGCCTCGGCACCGGCCTTATACAGCAAGGTCTGGAGGCCTATATGCTTACCGCGACCAAAGGCACCAAAAGCGGGAGCAAAGGGGTGAGCCACCTCGGAGACGAGCTGGCCTTCTGTCTGCAGGGGAAATTCCTATTCGAGATCAAGAAGGAGAAATATACCATCGAAGAGGGGGACAGCCTACTCTTCAAAGGGAGTCTCCCCCAGCAGTGGGAGAACATCGGGAACGGGGATTCCGTCCTCCTGTTGGTACGGGGGATGGAGAAATAGAGAGTATTATTTTCCCTGAGCACATCCGCAAAGATCGTGTCCCAACAATTGATTCTGGCCTCTTCTTCGCCGCGGAGAAGAGACCTCCTCTCCTCCTTAGGGCTCCAATTTCAGGTCATCCCTGCTGAGTTACAGGAAATCCCCATCCCTCATGAATCCGCCAAAGATTTCGCCGTCAGGGTGGCAGAGAAAAAGGCCTTGGTTGTGGGGAAAAAACACCCCCATGCCTGGGTTATCGGGGCCGATACGGTAGTCGTCGTCGAAGGCGAGATGTTGGGGAAACCGCGCGACAGGAAAGATGCCGCGAGGATGTTGCAGCGGCTGGCAAACCGGGAGCACATCGTGCTCACCGGCTACGTCCTCGTAAACGTAGCGGAAGGAAAAACGATGAGGGGGGTTGCGGAAACGCGGGTCAAGATAGCCCCCTTGGGGGAACGAGAGATAGCGTGGTATATCAATACCGGAGAGCCCCTTGACAAGGCCGGAGCGTATGCCATACAAGGAAAAGGCGCCTTTATGGTAGAATGGATAGAGGGATCATATACCAACGTGGTGGGGCTCCCCCTCTCTCAGGTCATCGGGCTCTGTAAAGATGCGGGCATTGGCGATATCTTTTAGGGAAGCACGCTTTGTTCGCTTGCCGGGCCCGATCATATGACAGACAATACCATGGACGAAATAGAGAAAAACCTCAGCCAGGTCAGAGAAAGGATGGAACGCGCCGCTGCCAGGACCGGAAGGGACCCCGGAGAGATCAGGCTCATAGCGGTCAGCAAGACAGTGCCAATCGAGAGAATCAAGGAGGCGATCGCCGCAGGCGCCATGATCTTTGGTGAAAACTACGTCCAGGAGGCGAGGCACAAGATAGAAGAGATAGGGCGGACCGGCATTCAATGGCACTTCATCGGACACCTCCAAACCAACAAGGCCAAGTATGCGGTGAAGCTCTTTGACCTCATCCATTCGGTGGACAGTATCAAGGTGGCTCGGGCATTGGACACCCGGGCCGCAGCAGAAGGCAAGGTCATGGACTGCCTGATAGAGGCGAACATCTCCCAGGAAGAGTCCAAGTTCGGCATAACCAGTGAGCATACCCTGACGCTTGCTCAAGAGATGACAAAGCTGAAAAATATCTCCTTGAAAGGACTCATGACCATGCCCCCCTATTTCGATGATCCAGAGTCGTCCAGGCCGTATTTCATCGCCCTGCGGCAGCTCAAGGAAGTAATGGCACGGGAGGGCATCCCCCTCTCCGAGCTCTCCATGGGGATGACGACCGATTTTGAGGTGGCCATTGAAGAGGGGGCCACCATAGTCAGGGTGGGCAGGGCCATCTTTGGTGAGAGGAGCGAATAATAATGGCGAAAAAACCATGGGGAGGACGCTTTCCCCGGGAGACCGACAAGCTGACGGAGGAGTTTACCGCCTCCATCTCCTTTGACAAGAGGCTCTATCGCTACGATATCAAGGGGAGCATGGCCTACTGCGAGGCGCTGGCCAAGGCGAAGATCATCTCCCAGAATGAAAAAGGTGAGATCCTCCGTGCCCTGAAAGAAATCGAGGGGGAGATAGCGGGAGGGGATTTCCCTTTTACCGCCCACGGGGAAGACATCCACATGCACATCGAACAGCGTCTTATCGAGAAAATCGGCGAGACGGGGGGGAAGCTCCACACCGGCAGGAGCCGCAACGATCAGGTCGCCCTCGACCTGCGCCTCTATCTGAAGGAAGAAGCGACCGCGATCGTCGATCTCCTCAAGGGGCTTCAGAGCAGCCTGGTGGGAGTGGCGGATAAGCATATAGCCGTGATCATGCCCGGGTATACCCACCTGCGTAAGGCCCAACCCGTCCTCTTCTCCCATCACATGATGGCCTACTATGAGATGTTCAAGCGCGACAAAGAGCGGCTGGTCGATGCCCTGAAGCGGATCGATTGCATCCCCCTGGGCAGCGGCGCCCTGGCCGGCACCCCCTACCCTCTTGACCGGGAGTACCTGGCCAAACAGCTGGGCTTCGCCGCCGTCAGCCGCAACAGCATCGACGCCGTGAGTGACCGGGACTTCGTGGCGGAGTTCCTCTTTTGCTGCGCCCTGGCGATGATGCACCTCAGCCGCCTGTGCGAAGAATTCATCATCTGGTCCGCCCCGGAGTTCGGGTTCCTGCATCTGCCCCCGGAGTTCTGTACCGGCAGCAGCATCATGCCGCAAAAGGCGAACCCCGACGTGCTGGAGCTGATCAGGGGGAAGACGGGGAGGGTCTACGGCGCCCTGATCACGATACTCACCGTGCTCAAGGGCCTCCCCTTGTCGTACAACAGGGACCTCCAGGAGGACAAAGAACCCCTCTTTGACACCTGCGATACCGTGAAGAGCTCCTTGCAGGTCATGGTCGGCCTTATCGACAACATCGAGATAGACCAGGGGCGGATGAAGGCGGCCGCTGCCGAGGGATACACCAACGCCACCGATCTGGCCGATTATCTGGTCTCCAAGGGGATCCCCTTTCGGGAGGCCCACCAGATCACCGGCAAGGCGGTGCTCTACGCCGAAGAAAAGGGGGTACCCTTGGTTGCCCTTTCGCTCGACGACCTCCGAACTTTTTCACCAACCTTTGAAGAGGACGTCTTTGCCTATATCCGAACGGAAGACTCGGTGGATCATCGCCAAAGCCTGGGGGGCACGGCCCGCCAGCGGGTGGCAGAACAGATAAAAAAGGCCCAGGAGGAGTTATCATGACACTGCACAAGACGCTTCTCATCGCACTTGCCTTCGTCATCCTCGCCGGGGGATGCGGCGTCAAGGCCCCCCCCATTCCCCCTGATGTGCTGGTGCCCAAGGGCGCCACGGACCTGCGCGGCACCGTCAAGGAGGAGACATTTGAACTGACCTGGAGCATGCCAAAGGCAAACAGGGATGGCTCCAAGCCGGTCGACCTAGTGCGCTTCCTGGTGCTCAGGCGGGATGAGACGAGGGGATGCCCTGAGTGCCCCGGGGAGTTTCAGGTGCGGGCCGAGCTCGATCTCCGTTCCCCCGAAGGCTATCTTTTAGAAAAAAACACCGTCACCTGGGTGGACAGGGATTTGAAAGAGGGGGTCATCTATATGTACAAGGTAGTCGGCGTCAACCATTGGGGTTATCAAGGCCCTCCCTCCAACGAGGTGATGATTAAATGGGG
>CAZMFG010000045.1:13333-15057 GCA_964565525.1 uncultured Thermodesulfobacteriota bacterium | reverse complement strand
TCGATCTCCCCCCTGAGCCGTGCTGCCCGTTCCTGCGCCTCTGGCGAGGCCATCGCGTCCCCCTCATATGGTAAGAGTATTGAACAGCACCCATTGTAAAATTGCGGCGCCCTCTTGTCAATAAAGCCCTGGGATCGAAAATTCCATAGTTGACTTCCCCCTGCGGTTTAGGCACAATAGCGATGGAAGTGGATAGGTCTCTGGTGGGCCTCCTGGACTTCAAATCCAGTGGCGGGTGTAGTGCATCCGCGGCGGGTTCGATTCCCGTGCACTTCCGCCATGTGCTTTTCACCGGGAAAGGAGACCGTTATGTTTGGCATCGGCATGCCTGAGCTCATCGTCATCCTTATCATCGCCATCCTGGTATTTGGGGCAACCCGACTTCCGGAGATCGGATCAGGCGTTGGAAAGGCCATCAGGAACTTCAAGAAATCGATCAAGGAACCCCCGGAAATCGACGTAACGCCGAAGGAAGAAGACGAGGGGGAAAAACCAAAGAAGAAATAGGTGCCGGTGAGACAGGAGGCGGTCTATCTGGGATTAGGGTCAAATCTCGGTGATAAGACAGCACAGTGCCTGCGCGCCCTCAAGGAAATATCCGCATCTACCCATACCCACATCAGGGCCGTTTCGTCGCTGTACAAGACGGAACCCATAGGGTACCGCAATCAAGATTGGTTCATCAATTGTGTCGCAGAGGTGTCCACCACTCTCCCCCCCCATCCGCTGCAAGAATTTTTACACGGCATCGAGAGACTAATGGGGAGAAAGAAGACCGTTAAAATGGGACCGCGCATCATCGACCTGGATATCCTCTTCTATGGAAACGAAGTCGTCGACGAAGGGGGGCTGATCATCCCCCACCCCTCTCTGCATGAGCGGCGTTTTGTCCTCGTCCCCCTGGCGGAGCTGGCACCCGACCTGCGCCATCCGGTCTTTAAAACGACGATCAAGGATCTTCTCAAAAAACAAAGCGAAGGGGGGGTGGAGCTGTACGCCCCTCCCCCCGAGAGAGAGGCGGTACAGTAGGTCATGGTCGCCTTTTTCTTCCTCGGCATATACGGTCGCGTGGTCGCCTATCTCCCCGCGTGGTGTGTATCGCTCCTGTGCGCCCTGCTTACGAAGGTGGCCCTCACAACCTCTCTGAGAGAGCGGGTAGAGCGGGGCATGAGGCGATTCCCGTGGGCAGAGGATCCCGATATAGAGGATCTGACCACACAACACGTCCGGTTTCTCGTCGAGGTGTTCCACCACATGCTCTTTCTCCGCTACCACCACCGGCCCCGCAACCGCGTGGCCGACAGGGTCAAGCGAGAAGGGGAAGACCATCTCCACGAGGCCCTGAAGGATAAGGGGGGGGTCATCCTGGTCTCCCTCCATCTGGGGAATTTCTTTTGGGCCATCTCCAACCTCGCCGGGACCTACCCTACCAATTTAGTCGTGCGGGGAGAAAACGACCCCCGGTGGGAGGCCTTCAGTGCGAAGATGAGAAATAAGGTGGGGATCAAAACCATCTACAGCAAGGGAGGGGCATTGAAAATAAAAGGGCGGCTCAAGCAGGGGGAGCTCGTGGTCTTTGTCGTCGATCAGTATATCCTTCCCTTTTTTTACGGACCGGATCATTCCTTAAAAACAATCGTTCCCCGCGTAGCGCAGCTGACCGGCGCCCCGGTTATCCCCTTCTATACCCTGCAAGAGGGCAGAGATATCATCGTGCGATTTCT
>CAZMFG010000045.1:0-13233 GCA_964565525.1 uncultured Thermodesulfobacteriota bacterium | reverse complement strand
CGGTTATCCCCTTCTATACCCTGCAAGAGGGCAGAGATATCATCGTGCGATTTCTTCCCCCCCTGCAAGAGGTCTCCCCTTCCGGGCTGGAGGATATGGTGATGCAGATGATCAGGGAAAAACCCCCTCTCTGGTTTTGGTGGAGGAGGTTGGGAAAGGTCAAACGGGGCCGGCGAAAGGCATGAGGGGAAGAAGTTTATTCCATCGTGGCCATTGAGTTCATCAGGACGATCAGCGAGGGGAACAAAATCTATGGGATACTGCACCTCCCCCGAAACCCTTCGCCTCCCTGCGTGATCGCCTCCCACGGACTGTTCAGCAGCAAGGACAGTGAAAAGTTCGTGGAGATCGGGGAAGTGTTCTCCGCCCGGGGGATCGCCCTGCTCAGATACGATCACCAGGGGTGCGGCGACAGTGAGGGGGACCTCAGCGCGACGACGGTCTCCGCACGGATTAAAGACCTGGAAGCGGTATTCGAACTGACTGCCAACCACCCCCTGCTCGGCGATCGCCTCGGTCTGCTCGGCAGCAGCATGGGGGGTTTTATCTCCGTATTCAAGGGGGCGGCTGATTTCAGGGTGCGGGCCCTGGCCCTCTGGGCCTGCCCTGCCCTGCTCGAGGGAAAACCAAAGACTATGGAGGGGAAGGGTGAGGTCCAGTTACAGGATGCCTTTTATCACGATGCGGTAAAATACGATGCCGGAAAGGCCATTACCACCGTAAGCACCTGCCTGCTCTTGCACGGCGAGGAGGATGAGATCGTCCCCCTCGCCCACGCCGAAACCTTGTATCGAGCGGCCCGCTCCCCCAAGCACCTGGAGGTATTCCCCGGCGGGGATCACCGATTTACCGATCCCCACGACCGCCGCAGGGCCGTCAGGATGAGCCTCGAGTGGTTTCAGCGGTATCTGTGAGAGGCCTCTCAAAAAATCCCTCTCACCCCTCGTTATCTCGCGCATTAAAAAAAATAGGTTAGCCCTTGCAAGAATACAGGAATACTACGCCCTTGAGCTGAAATAGATTGAGGATTAGTAGGGTGGGTTGTTACCTGCCCGCTACCTTTGGTGTATCGGATTCCTGGGTATCGGCAGGCGGTGGGGTCTTCGGCTGATCGGTCCCTTCAGAGGGGGCAGAGGGAGCAGGCCCTGGTTCGTCTGGTTTCATCGACGGATCAGTCGATGGCTTATCTGTCTTTTTCTCTTCTTGCTCGCTGGGAGCGGGGGTAGCGGCGGGCCCCTTTATATCCCGGCAGAAACGATTGATATCAGCCGCCGCCTCAAAGCCGTCGAGGCGGACGGTCCCTGCGTTGTAGGCCCCGTGTACTTCCAAAACCACCTCTTTCATCTCCTCCATGGTGACCACCGTATGGGGATCATCATAGCTCCAATCCTCTCCAGGGGCGATGCCCAAGGCCTTCAACTGAATAAAACACGCCTCACAGGTCAAATCCTCTCCCATCTTCAAGGTAAGGATAAGGTTCTTGGCCAATTCGCACTGGGTCACCTCCACCCCTATACACTCTTTCACGTTGATCAGACCCTCGTAGCCCGCTGGGCCCTCTTGTTGCGCGGTCTTCCCCTGTGCTCCAACAGGGTGAGCCGTGAAACAAAAGGCAGATACAAGAACCATACATACGGTATGAAATCGACCCACGAGCCTCATCCCTTGTTCCCCTCGGCGTTATCCCCCATTAACCCTTCGATGTTTACAAATTAAGAGAGATTTGTCAAGTAAATTCAGCATATTTTACCGATAGTGTCCTAAAAGCTCCTCGTTGGGCTTAATGGGGACCTCTTTTTTCTTCGCCGCCAGCCATCCCTGCAGGAGTTCCCTCCCCTTGCGACCGAAGAGCCGATCGTGGTAGGCGGCTTTTTCTTGTTCATACGCCTCTTCGTCCACCTCCTTGACTGCACCCAATTTGACCACCATATAGGCGTCGTCGACTTCGATGATGTCTTCAGGCCACGGGTCATTGGGGGTCAAGGCGGCGATCTCACCGGCGGAGGCGCCCAGGGGGCCTATGCCGGGGGGCGAGGGCGAACTCCTCTTGAAGGACCCTGTTTTCTCCACCCTTAAGTTGTTGGCCCTGAGCAACTCCCAAAACCCCACATCCTTCTTCCATGTGTTGAGGAGGTCCTGGGCAACGCCCTGGGCCATCCCTTGGACCAATGAGGAGGCCAGGGCCTTTTGCACCCGCCCCTTGACCGCCTCCAGGGGGGGGATCTGAGGGGATGTCTTATCGACCACTTGCAGGACGAAGTAGTCCTCACCATCCTGGAATGCCGAGGAAATCTCCCCCGCACCCAAGGTAAAGGCGATAGAGGTAAAGCGTTCCCGAGGCCCCAAACCCTTCAAGGAGTCCCCGGCCTCGAAGGGACCCGCCTCCAGTATCTGAAGCCCCTTCTCGTCGGCATAGGCCTTTAAATCACCCGTATCACCCTTCTTTTTGGCTTGATAGGCCGCATCTTCCGCATGGATGGCGGCAAGATCTTTGGCCCTTTCCTGCGTCACCTGGGAGATGATCTCATCCTTTACCTCATCTAAGGCCCTCGTCTTTCCCGCCTGCACATCTTCCACCTTAACGATATGGAAGCCGTAACGGGTCCTCACCACCGGGCCTATCTCGCCCTTGCGGAGGGAAAAGACCACCCGTTCCAACGTGGGCTCCATCTCACCGCTGACAAAATATCCCAGGTCTCCCCCCTCGGAGGCGGATCGGTCATCGGAGTACTTCCGCGCCAAGGCGGCGAAATTGATGCCTCGTCGGGCCTCGGCGAGGACCTTCTGCGCCTTCTTTTTGGCCTCCTCCACCGCATCAGGCCCCGCTTCAGGGCCGACCCCGATGAGGATATGCCGCACCCGTACCCGTTCGGGCTGTTGATAGTGCTCCAGGTGCATATCATAATACTCTTGGACCTCCTCGGGAGAAACAGCTACCTCCGTGCGGTATGCTTGGGGGGAAAACCGCACATAGAGGACTTTTACGCGGGGGGAGGTGCGGAATTCTTCCTTGTGCTCGCTATAATAATACTCCAAATCACTCTGGGTGATCGTTACCCGCCGCATGAAAGCGGAGGGGGAAACGTTCACGAAGTCCAGGCTGATCTGTTCGTTCTCCAGAAAATAGAGCCCCTTCACTTCCTCCTCCGTGAGGACCGCGGCGATATCCCCGATGAGATGTGCCACGCGTTGGTTCATCAAATCCCGCTTGGTCATGGCCTGAAACCCTTCATTGTCGAGACCCATGCTCCCTAACATCTGTTCATAGAGAGCGCGGCTAAATCTCCCTCCCCGCTGAAAGTTGGGGTCCTGCCGAATGCTTTCTCTCAACTCCGCGTCGCTCACCTGAAGGCCTATCCGTTGGGCCTCCTGGTGCACAACGGTCGTATCGATCAATTGATCAAGGACCTGTTGCTTGATATTCAACCCTTTAAGGAGGTCCGGGGAAAGTTGCCGTCCGAAGGTCCTCGTATAATATTCCATTATGGCGTGGTACGTGCGGTCAAACTGCATGCGGGTAATATAATCGCCCCCTACCGTAGCAATAACGGTTTCCTTTTTACTCCTGATCGACCCCATCCCCCACAGGACAAAAACGACGATGATCAACCCCAGAATGATCTTAATAAACCACGAGGTGGCATGGGTCCTCATAAATCTCAGCATAATCAACCTCCTCACAAAATAAGAATTAAAAAATAGATGATAGCAGGAGAAAAAGCAACTATTTTTATAGTATATGATCCGCAGGAAAGTACACTATGAATGAGGAAAGCAGTGAAAGACTGCTTTACATATACAGAGCTGTGTTATTATAGTATACCTAATGCACTATCGTAACCGAAAACGGCATTCCCATGTCCAAAAAAAGGCCTATCTGATCCATGCCATCGATAAGTCCCTGGTGATCTCGGAACACCCCCCGTTCCCCTTCCCCGTGCTCGGCGTCACCACGGTTGCCGCCCTCTTTCCCGAAGATGAGTGGGAGGTTGAGGTGGTGGATGAAGATCAAGAGCCTGTGGACCTTACTAAAGAGGTTGATCTGGTGGGAATATCCACCCTCACCATGAATGCCGTGCATGCCTATGCATTGGCGGATCACTTTCGCTCACGTTCCATTCCCGTGATCATGGGGGGTCTGCACGTCAGCAATGAAGCAGAGGAGGCCCTGCAGCATTGCGATGCCGTGGTTCGGGGTGAGGCCGAAGGCGTTATGCCGGCACTCTTGGCGGACTTCGCTCGGGGGACGCTGAAGGAAATCTACCAAACCCCCCAACCGCCCCCTGCCTATGGGAGACCGTATGCCCGCAGAGACCTCTTGCGGCGGTATCATCATCGGCACCTCTTTGCCGCCCAAGCCACCCGCGGATGCCCCAACGCGTGCGAATTTTGCTCGGTGCCCCTCTTCTTCGGGTACCGATACCGCCCCCGCCCGGTACATGAGGTGGTGGCCGAGATCAAAGAGGTCTCGGACGCCTACTCGCGCCTCAATGTCTTCTTCGTCGACGACAACATCGGCGCTATCCCTCGGTATGCCAAGGAGCTGTTTCGGGCCCTGATTCCCTTGAAAATCCGCTGGGCGAGCTTTTCGTCCCTGAAGATGTCGGAGGACCCGACACTCCTCGATCTGGCGGCCAAGAGCGGCTGTACACAGCTCTTCGTCGGTTTCGAATCACTCAACCAAACAAATCTCGATAGAGCGGGAAAATCGTGGGCCAAAGCAGAGCGGTTTACTCAGCAGGTGCATGAGTTCCACCGTGCGGGGATCATCGTCCAGGGTGCCTTTATCTTCGGACACGACGACGACTCAAAGGACATCTTTCGCCGCACCGCGGACTATGTCCAAGAATCAGGGATGGAGGTACCGGTCTTTTCCATCCTTACCCCCTATCCGGGTACTGCGCTGCGTCGACGCCTCATCACGGAAGATCGCCTCCTTCCGGAGAGCGCCGATTGGCGCAAATACGATGTAGGACATGTACTCTTCCGGCCCGCCTTGATGACCCCCGATGAGCTCCAGGAGGGTTACCTCTGGGCAAAAAAATACTGCTGTGCACCGCGTTCCGTGATCTCACGGCTCTGGCGCGCTCCCGTTAAGAATATTCCCCTGGCCTTAATCATCAACTTCTCCATGTGGCGCAGTAAGATGCGTGAGATCCACGCTAAGTGGCACGGCCCCTTGCGGGCGCCTGCCACATGGTGAGTTCTCACGGTCCTAGAGGCCCTTCTGCCAGATCCCGGGAATCTCCTTGCCGCAGTATTTACATCGTCCTTTGATCACATGGTTGGCGAGGATATAATACCCCCTCCTGGCGATGAGGATTTTCTTGCAGTGGGGGCAGTAGGTATTCTCCCCTGCATGGCCGGGTACATTTCCGATATAGACATATTCAAGGCCGACGGCGAGTGCCGTTTCCCTCGCCCCCTCCAGGGTCTTCACCGGGGTGGGGGGAAGATTGCGCAACTTATAGAGGGGATAAAAGCGGGTGAAGTGGAGGGGGACCTCAGGACCAACCTCCTCCTTGATCCACTGACACATCTTGTTCACCACCTGCAGGTCATCGTTCTTGGTAGGGATCATGAGGTTGACCAACTCCACGTGAACACCCTGCTGCCGTAAGGTCTTGATGGTGCGCAGGACCGGCTGGAGGGTTCCTTCCGTCATCTCCTGATAGAAACCGTCGGTAAAGCCCTTGAGGTCGATGCAGGCGGCCCCCAGATACGTGCTGAGGTCCGCCAAGGGCCGGGGATTGATATAGCCGTTGGAGTGATAGACGCTCAAGATCCCCTTCTCCTTGGCCGCAACCGAGATGTCATACATATACTCGAAGAAGATGGTCGGTTCAACATAGGTCGAGGCGATGCTGAGGCACCGATTTCTCTGGGCCAGCTCCACCACCTGAGCGGGCGGCAACCGGAAATTGAGGGTCTTCTCCGGCACCTCCTGAGAGATCTCCCAATTCTGACAGAATTTACAGTCGAAGTTGCACCCCGCGGTAGCGATAGAGAAGGAAGGGGTCCCCGGCAGGACGTGGAAAAAGGGCTTTTTTTCAATGGGGTCTATGTGCACCGCACAGGGGTTCCCATAGACGAGGCTGTAGAGCTTCCCTGCCCTATTCTCCCTCACCTCACAGTACCCCCGCTCGCCTGCGGAGATCACGCACTCCCGTGGACAGAGGAGACACCGGACTTCCTTTTCCCCCAGGGACTGAAAATAGGGGGAGAGCTTGGTTTCCACCAACCCCCATGCACGTTCCAGCCTGGTCTGGTCAGAAGGATACGCCTCTCTGCTCAACGCAAAGGGGGAAGCGCTGAAAGCAAGATAAAAGAGACCTTTACCGCAGGTCGCTAAAAACTCCCTTCGAGAAAGCCTGTGCATCCTCTCTTCGGTTCTCCTTGTATGTATAATATCGCTAATAGGCGCTGCGATCAAGGGAAAGGGTATGGCGTTGACGAATGGGATCAGCCAATGATATCATGCCTCGCAAGAAAGGAAACCCATGAGGGAAGAAAACTTCAAAAAGATCACCGTGGCCGAAAATAAGTTTGAGGCCGATCTCATCGCGCAGACCTTACAACAAGAGAGTATACCCTGCATGATCCGTCCATATCACGATACCGCCTATGATGGAATCTTTATCCCCCAAAAGGGATGGGGCGCGGTCATGGTGCCTGAGGCATTAGAGGGGAAGGCCTGCGCAATTATCGCTGAGATCCGGGAAGGGTTGAAAGAGAAAAAAACGGGGGAGGGCCCGGACGATCTCTCCGAGTAATCACGTGCTGCCCTCCGAACCCATCAACTCCATCACCTGCATTAACCCCTGGGGCATATTCTTCTGAATGCTGCGGTCGATCAGCAGAAGTACATACAGAAACCGCTATCCCCTTGAAACCTATAAAGGTTCCATCGCACATAAAGCGCTTTTTTTTATCCTCACACGAGTTCCCCTTGACAAGCCCCCTCGGTTATTATAGGTTTTTACACTTCTTTTTTGTCGTGTAATAGTATATGGTAACATGAGGTTTATGGGTAATCAAAGACTTCCCCTTGCTATAGTAAGAAGGAAGGTTTTTCTGTGAACGGAGTTTCATACCACCTTCGTGGTGTTTGAGATCGTGTCTGAGGGAAAGATGGCACAGGGCTTTGTAACAATTTTTGTAACCGCTGCCTCTGAACAGGAGGCCTGCTCGATCGGCAGAACCCTGGTGGAGGAAGGGCTGGCCGCCTGCGCAAACATCATACCCCAGATCCGTTCCATCTACCGGTGGAGGGAAAAGATCTGCGACGAAGGGGAAGCTCTCATCATGATCAAGAGCAGGGCGGAGCTCTTCGAGCGGATACGGAGTCGCATCAGAGAGCTCCACAGCTATGAGGTCCCGGAGATCACCGCCTTAACCATAGAGAAGGGTGATGAGGACTATGTGCAATGGATACAAGCAGTGACCGCTAAAGGAGAGTGAATATGGGCAGTGTGACGAAAAAGAGGCGAAAAAAGATGAGAAAACACAAACACAAAAAGCAGCTCGTCAGAGACCGCCACAAGAAGAAACGATAGCAATCTATCTTCCATGAGAACTTTTGTACCCAATGTGGTCCTCTTTCTGCTGACCGTGGGGTCCACCCTTCTCATTGGTGGTCCCATCTATTCAATCTCCATACTCGCCATCCTTGTGGCCCATGAGACAGGGCACTATCTGGCGAGCCGCCGATACGGGGTCCCCTCCTCGCTCCCCTATTTTATCCCCTTTCCCCTTCCCCCCTTCGGCACCCTGGGGGCGGTCATCAGAACCAAAGGCCCCATACCCCACCGCAAGGCCCTCTTCGACATCGGGTCATGGGGACCCTTGTTTGGGCTTGTCCTGGCCATCCCGGCGGTGGTGGTGGGATTTCTCTTGTCTGAGGTCGCGGACACATCTCAATTGCCACTGCACAGCATGTCCCTGGGTAATTCCCCCTTGCTGTCGTTCTTGCAGTGGTTGGTCCTCGGCAGTCTGCCGGCGGGAACCGATGTGGTCCTTCATCCCATTGCCTATGCCGGGTGGGTGGGGCTCTTCATCACCTCGTTAAACCTCCTCCCCACAGGGCAACTCGATGGGGGGCACATCATCTATGCGCTCTTCGGTCCTCACAGCAAGATCATCTTCCGCCTTACCATCCTGGGGATCACGCTCATCTGTCTCATCTACAACCTCGGGTGGCTCTTGTTGGTAATCCTCCTGCTTTTCATCGGCTACCGTCACCCCCCTCCCCTTGACCCATACACCCCCCTGGATTGGCGCAGAAAAATCATGGGGGGATTTGCCTTTCTCATCTTCTTTACCGCCTTTACCCCCATCCCCTTCCCCACCTTCGCGGTGGGGCTCAAGGAAGCCTTGCAATCGTGGGTGAATATATGAATGTGATCGATCTCCACGTGCACACCACCGCCTCCGATGGGACCATGAGCCCTGCCGAGTTAGTCAGATACGCCAAGGGAAAGGGGCTTCGGACCATAGCCATCACCGACCATGACACCATAGAGGGAATAGAAGAAGGGTTACAGGAGGGGAGCAAACGGGGATTAGAGGTGATCCCGGGGGTGGAGCTGAGCGTGGATTATTCCAACGGAACTATGCACCTCTTGGGATACTATATTGACATTACCTGCACAGAGCTGACAGACAAACTCATGGTCCTCCAACAGGCCCGGGCGGAGCGCAACCTAAAAATGATCGATAAACTTCGAGCGCTGGGGATGGAGATAGACCTCGCCGAGGTCGCTACGGTCGCCGAGCATGGGCAGATAGGCCGACCCCACTTCGCTCAGGCGATGGTAAAAAAGGGTTACGTGCAGAACATCCCGGATGCCTTCGACCGCTACCTGCGCAAGGGAGGGCCGGCCTATGTGGAGAAGTTCAGACTCTCCGCCGAAGAGGCCATCCACGTGATCAGAACGGCAGGAGGGGTAACGGTGCTGGCACACCCCTTCACCCTCAACCAACCCCAGCCACATGAGTTTGATGCTGTAATAGGCGAATTAAAACAACGGGGATTAGAGGGGATAGAAGTACATTACCCGGAGCACTCGGAAGGGCAGAAGAAGCTTTACCGAGACGTGGCACAACAATACGGGCTTCTCATCACAGGGGGGAGCGATTTTCACGGTCTCACCAAAGACGCAATAGACCTTGGTGAAGGGTATGGGGATGGAGAACTGACGCACACAATAGTTGAGGATATGAAGAGCAGGAGGGAAACACGGCGCAAGGGTCCGTGATCGTTCGCCATAACAGAAGGGGGGTGAGAAGAGGATGAAGGCCTATATCTTGGTTAGCCTCATTCCCGGACTGGAGGCCGACACCATCTCGCAGATCAGCGCCCTGCCGGGGGTGGAAGAGACCGATCTGGTCTTCGGTCGCTGGGACGTGGTAGTACAGGTCCAGATCAAAAACATACCTGATCTATCACGAATGGTCATCAATCAGATTCGCGGGCTGCAAGGAGTCCAAACCACCGAGACCCTGGTGGGGGGCATACTCTAGGAAAACGGTGATGAGTACAAAGAAAGAATCTCTCTCCGATTTGGAGAGGGGATCAAAACAATTGATCCTGGTAGGGGGAAAGGGCGGAGTGGGGAAAACCACCTGTGCGGCGGCCATCGCCGTGCACATGGCCGAATTGGGGAAAAAAACCCTTATCCTGTCCAGCGACCCAACGCCGTCACTCTCGGATATCTTCGAGATCACTGTCGGTCCTCGAGAAACCCCCATCCCTAAAGTCCCCAATCTTGCCGCCTTGGAGGTCTCCTCCGAGATCGTCCGGGAAAAGTGGAAGGAGCGTTTCGGCCGTGAGATCTATGAGGTAGTATCCTCGTTCACCGACCTCGATTATGACTTCGTCATGGACTATGTGGGAGGCGCACCGGGGATAGAAGAGGAGTACATGCTCTATTTCATCATGGAGCTGGTGCGCGAGGGGCGGTACGATCTCGTGGTATGGGACACCGCTCCGGCAGGACACACCCTGCGCTTGCTCCACCTTCCCGAGATCTTCCTACGACACCTGGAGGGCGCGACGAAATTCTACCTCAACCTGTATAGTTATTTTGAACGGGCAAAGGAAGCGGTGAAGCTGCAAAAAGGCAAGCGATCGCTCTTGGAGATCATCACAGGATGGCAGGCGCTCTCCAATGACATTGCCGCCTTTATCAGAGATGAGCGCCTCACGGAATACATCGTGGTCACCATCCCCGAATCTTTGGGAGTCAAGCAGACGGAACGTATCATCCAAGACTTCGATGCCCACGGCCTTCCCGTTCACTACCTGATTGTCAACCATTGCATCGAGAAGGCGGATTGCGCCTTCCACCGAAAGAGGAAGGAAATGCAGGCCCACTATATCCGATTACTCTCCGACACCTATGCCGGACGCCTCCGTCTCATCCTCCTCCCCCTTTCTCCCCTGGAGATCAAAGGAACCGATAGAATCAAGACGGTTTCACAAGTCCTCTTTTGAGAGGGAGGATCCAAAACCGGAAGCACAAGCCTTTTTCCAATCGACATCCCTGATCACGTCCCCCTGAGGGACAACGTAGACCAATTGTCTCCCCCTGCTGCCGTTGATCACCTTGTGCATGATATCCCTTATGTCATTCCTCCCGATCAACCGCAGATACCGGCTCAGAAATGTGATCCGATCGTCCATCCCCATAAAGAGGGGGGTGGATGTATGTAATTGAATCAATTCCTTCACGAATCTCCTGGTGCGGATGTTTTTGTCCAACCGGATATCATCCATATCGACCACACCGAACTTCCATCCGTCGTGCTCCTCCCGCACCATGATATTGCAGGTCTTCAGGTCCCCATGGGCGATTTTAAGGAGATACAGCTCGGCCATAAAACCCGCCAGGGCTGCGAGAAAGGCGCGTTTTTTGGCTCCCTTGTAAGGAGATGCCCCGAAAGTCTCAACCATATAGCGGTCAAGCTCGACATACCCAGGCGGGGTCTCCATGATGAGAAAGGCATCATGGGGGAAGCCCCTTCTCCTGCGTTCCAACAGGGCCTGGGGGACAATCCCCCCTATACCCCGAACGACCAACCCATTGCCCATCAGCCATCCCCTGCGGGCCTTGGATCTTCTGAAACAGTCCTTTATGCGCCCCAGCCCTCCCTGATAACGATATTCCTTCACGCAAATCCTGGTCTTCATATACTTGAAAAGGGAGATAGCTGAACGGCGATCATTTTTGATCAGGCCATCCGTATCCTTGGCTACGATATTTTGGTGTTTTTTTATGAGCTTCAGCAATGCCTGGGACTTCCATCCCCTCCGCGCCCATATCCGCCAGCCATCCTCCTTGGCGACATAGAATCCCCCGCTGTCTTTGAGACAGCGCTTCGTCCTGCTCCGCATGTGCCGGCGGTAGAGCCGCTCCTCAAGCCTGTCGATCTTCTGTAACCCCTCTGTAAATCCTTCTTGAAACGTATCCTTCTCCTCGTCGTATTGTTGCAAAAAGGCCGCTTTATCTTCAGGGGAGAGCGACCCTTTAAGAGAATAAAAGAACTGCGCCAGGTTCCAAAGGCGTCTCCGCTTGGAGAGGTTCCTCACGAATCTGGATCGATGGAGGTCAATTAAGTATAGCTGTTTTTTCGCACTTCCCACTAAGATATTTCCCGCGTGCAAGTCTTGGTGAAAGAAACCAACCTCATGCGCCCCCCTGATCAATCGGGCCGCACGCACGAGGAGATCCCCATTGCCCCCCTTTGGAAACAGTTCGATGAAGGGACTGGAAGGAACTATCGCCTGGGTGATGAGGAAGGCATCCCGTAAAAACCTCCCTGTGCGTCTCTCGGCCATGGCCAGCGGCACAGGGGTCGCGATCCCTTTGCGCAGTGCAAAATGCGCCATCTCCCACTCCCTCCGTGCCTTGGAAAGGACCGCAAGGTATTTCAATCTCTCTTTAAAATCTCTTATCTTATAGCGCTTCAGGAAGAGTTTTCCGCGAGGCCCTGAAATAATCGAGACAGTTCGGACAGGGGAATCTTTTAATTGTTTTTGAGGAGGATTATTGAGCAGAAATCGCTCTGGATTATCTAACAACGCAGGGGGTAACCACTGAGCAGTGGCTTCAGTAATGGTCCATCGCAATCCCTTCACACCCCGCTTATATGATAGATCATCAGACACCTCGTTGGGCCACTTCATGCAACACTCCGTACAACGTAGGCGCACACCCTTGTATGGAATACGACCTTCTCACCAAGTCTCTGCCTTTTAGCCCCATCTTTTGCCGAAGTGTAGGGTCCTCAATTAAGGCGGAGAGCTTTGCAATCCATTCGTCATCGGTCATGGCCCAAAAACCGTTCACCCCATCCTGCACTACATCTCTGTTTACACCCACAGGCGTGCAAACCACCGGCACACCTACTCCATAATATTGAAGGATCTTTAAACCACATTTTCCTCGTGACCATGGATTATCGGTGAGGGGCATCACCCCTATGTCGAGGCTTTTCAGATCCTCTACCTCATCCTCTGCGGTCCACACCTTCTTAACCACAGTAATATCTATGCAATCAAAGAAGGTGTCACAGATGATCTTCAATTCGATATGTTTATATCTCTTTCCCAATGCTTCAAAAACACCCTTAATGTTGGCCAAGTAAGGGAGAGTTGAGCTGCTGCCGATCCAGCCTACAGTAACCTTTGTATTCTTCTTATGATAATTTTTAGGAGTATATTTTTTTATTTCTATGACTGTTGGAATAACGGTCACCTTATTAGCATATCGTCGTGCTTGATCCCCAAGAAAGGTATTCCCGGCGATGATGTGGTCCACTGACATTACGGTACGGGCAAACCGCCTTTCGCGAGTTGCTGAGTACGGCGAAGATGCTTGTGAGCTTCTGTACATGACTGCATCGTCAAAGTCATAGACCAACTTCGTGGCCCGTTGTAGCAAAAAATACAAAAAAAGAGGATGAGGCCTCTTTCTCTGTATGAATACAACATCATAGTCCTCGATCTCTCGATAAATTTTGCTGTAGCCTCCTATGCCATGCGGATAAATAGCTACGGTCACCTTAATCCCCTTTTGTTTCAAATAAGGAAGGTATTGAAGGACCCGGTAACGGCTGGAAGGCCGGTCATGACCCTGGATAAGGAAAAGGACTCTCATAGTGAGCCTTTTCTTTGGGCCAGGACTACAATTGATTTTGCGAAATCCACGTTTAAGATCCTATGCAAGGGGT
>CAZMFG010000044.1:12121-15497 GCA_964565525.1 uncultured Thermodesulfobacteriota bacterium | reverse complement strand
ATCCCGCGGAAAAAATCCGATGCAGAAGAAAGCCTGGCGGCCTTTGTTCGTCGCCGTCTGGGCAGGGAGGCCCTGGAACGGATCGCCGAGCCTCTGGTGGCGGGGATCCACGCCGGAAATCCGGAAACCATGAGCCTTAAAAGCACCTTCCCCCGCTTTATCGATCTGGAGCGGGAGTACCGCAGCCTCATCTGGGGGATGCGACAGAGGAAGAGGCAATTCGCTAACATACGCGCCCGCTATACCATGTTCATCACCCTGAGGGACGGGATGGAGGGGATGGTCTCGGCCCTGGAGCAGGCCCTTCCTGGAGGGATCATCTCTTTAGGGGGAGAGGTAGTAGAGGTGGAAAAAATTAATGGGGAGTCCTCAAAAAAACCGCGATACCGACTGCGAATACGAGGAAAGAAAAAAGAGATGGAGGCGGATGCCGTCGTCCTGGCAACCCCGGCCTTTGTGACGGCACGGCTCCTGCGGGGTATGGCAGGCGATATCGCCCATCAGCTCAATACCATCCCCTATGTCTCCACAGCCACCGTCAACCTGGCCTATGAGCGCTCTCAGATAGGGCATCCCCTGGACGGCTACGGTTTTGTGGTGCCACGCTTGGAGGGACGCCGGATCATGGCCGCGACCTTCAGCTCCGTCAAGTTCCCTGGCAGGGCCCCCCAGGGGAAGGCCCTGCTGCGCTGTTTTGTGGGGGGCGCGAAGAACGAAGAACTGGTGTCATGGGGAGATGATAAGCTGGCCGCAGCGGTCACAGCGGATATCGCTGAGATCCTGAGTATAACCGGTGAGCCCCAGCACGTCCGTATATTTCGCTGGGAAAAGGCCATGCCTCAGTACACCGTTGGACACGAGGAGAAGCTCTTCCGCATCGAGCAGGGACTATCGAAACTGCCCGGCCTCTACCTGACGGGCAGCGCCTATCGAGGGATCGGGATTAGCGACTGCGTCCACCAGGGGGAGCTGATTGCCGAACAATGCCTGGAATATATCAAAAGATAATATCCTCTCGTGTCTGACCCTTTCAAGCGTAAATAGTCAGGAAAGATGGATTGACAACTCAACAAAGCGGTAGTATTATTATAGCAAAATGGTATCGGAGGTACACCATGCCTGCCTTATTGATCAAAGACATACCCCCTGAGGTGCATAAGTGGTTGAAAGCGGAGGCGGAAAGAAATCGCCGTTCCATGACGCAACAGGCCATCTGTGTTTTTGAGGAGAGAATGCGCCGTTTTCAACCCTTGAGCTTTCCTCCTCCGACGCGGACCCGGACGCCTTTGACTGCTCAATTTATCGATCAAGCCAAGCGCGAAGGCCGTTTATGATCGTTGTGGATTCGAATATCATCGCGGCGCGAAACCTCACCAGCGTTCTGACCTCGAAAGCTGAGAAGCTTGAACAAAAGGACTCGGTATGGATTGCACCTCTCCTCTGGCGATATGAATTTCAGAACATCCTGGCCACGGCGATTAAAGCCGAACAAATCACCTCTGAACAGGCCTTAGGCGTTTGGCAGCGGGTATCCGCCATCTTGATGGAGAACGAATCAGAACCTTCCCCAGTCAGGGTGATCGAACTCGTCGCTCATTATGGAATCACCGCCTATGACGCGCAGTTTGTTGCGCTGGCCATGGAAATGGGAATCCTCTGCGTCACCGAGGACCAGGAGCTGCAGGAAAAATTTCCGGCTATTGCGGTTTCTATAGAGGGATTTTTAAAACCCGTGTCTGCTGATGGTGTTCGCGAGAGGAAAGAATCATATCGGGCGCGCAAGGGAAAACGGTAGCAGAGGCGGTAGAGTAATGGATGTATTTCACTCCCTCTTTTCAGGATGTATATAAAATAAAGAAGGGATTATGAGGATATGAAGACAGCAGGGGAATACAAAGAGAAGATATTTTCGATGAAGAAAAACGTGTACATGGACGGCCAGGTCGTGGGCCGGGACGATCCAAAGCTGCAACCCGGCATCAATACGGTCTGTCTGACCTATGACGCCCAGACCGACAGTGACGCAAAGATTCGGGATCTGGCCACCGCCACATCCCACCTGAACGGCGCGACCATCAGCCGCTTTGCGCACTGCCATCAATCCGTGGATGATCTGCTCAAGAAGCAGGAGATGACCCGGCTCCTGTGTCAAAAGACCGGCAGCTGTATCCTGCGCTGCATGGGTATCGATGCCGTGAATGCCCTCAGCGTGGCCACCCACGAGGTGGATCAAAAGAAAGGGACCGACTATCACCAGCGTTTTTTGAACTACCTGGCATATTTCCAGGAAAACGATATCGCCAGCACCTGCGCCCAGACCGATGTCAAGGGGAATCGAAAGTTGAGGCCCCACCAGCAGGAAGACCCGGATCTATATGTACGAATCGTGGAACAACGGCCGGACGGCATTATCGTCAACGGCGCCAAGGCCCACATAACCATGGCCGCTATTGCCGAGGAAATCATCGTCGTCCCCACGCGGGTTATGACGCCGGATGACGAGGGATGGGCCGTATCCTTCGCCATTCCGGCCGATACCGAGGGGGTGAAGCTGGCTACCTTGGGGAAATATCCGATTCCGAGGCACCAGCTCCATGCGCCCTTCCCTACCTACGGAAGCTGTGATTCCATGGTGATCTTCGACAACGTCTTCGTGCCCAATGAGCGGGTCTTCCTCTGCGGCGAACACGAGTTCGCCGGACGCCTGGCCTTGCTCTTCGCCCTCTATCACCGTCATTCCTACACCGGGTGTAAACCGGCCATCACCGATGTGCTCATGGGAATGACCGCCCTGGTCGCCGAATATCTGGGCATTGAAAAGGCCCAGCACATCAGGAGAAATCTGGTGGACCTCATCGCCGTAGCCGAGCTGGTCTACGGCGCTGGCCTGGCCTCGGCCTATACCGCCCATGAGACCTCGTCAGGCACCTGGGAACCCAACGTGGTCTACTGCAACGTGGGTCGAAGACATGCGGGTATGCACATCTATGAGGAATACGAAAAGCTCTGCGAGGTTGCCGGGGGACTGTGCGCCACCCTCCCCATGGAACGGGACTTTTTTAACGATGAGATCAAAGACTACTTGAACAAGTACATCATGCGCCGGGCTGATATCCCTGCTGAAAACCACCACAGAATATATCGTCTCATCATGGACTACATCGTCTCAGCCCAGGGAGCCAGCAAGCTCATCAGCGGGGTGCATGGAGGCGGTTCACCCATCATGGAAGAAATCGCCATCTACGGCAACTACGACATGCAGAGCAAGAAACAGATCGCCAAGGATCTGGCGGGGATACAGGATAAAAAATAACAGGAATTATACAGGCGAGCTGGTCAATGAACTCGCAAAGAAGGGGCCTTTCTGGCAATTAGG
>CAZMFG010000044.1:0-12021 GCA_964565525.1 uncultured Thermodesulfobacteriota bacterium | reverse complement strand
ATACAGGCGAGCTGGTCAATGAACTCGCAAAGAAGGGGCCTTTCTGGCAATTAGGAAAACAATAAATCCCGGTTCATGATCGCATAGGTCAAGTAATTTCTTTCGACTTTTCAGTTCATGTAACGTTGCTCATGAGGCATTGAGCATTTCGCCCGCCGAATACTCAATCGCTTCCAGGGGGTTGTTAGCTTTCTAGCTTACTTCTAAGGGGCTTTGTTCAGCTGCATTCCAATTATTGCCTGTCCATTCGTATCTCTTCCAATGTGAACTTGCAGCTAATATTCCCTCCCAATCAGTGTAGTATACTTTTATTGTTCCTTCTTTTTCGAATTCGACTTTGAACGAAAATGAGAAGCCGTCTCTATATCCTACTGGATGTCCCTTGTTATCTTTTACTACCAATCGATCGGGAATTTCTTCCTTTCGGGAATATACGGTATATTTCTCCTTCAGCTGCCTGATCACTTCGTCTTGGAGAGCTCGTGGGTTTTCTTTGATCGTTGGCGAAAGTACAACCCAGGAGAAAGTCGTTCCTTCCGCGAAATGTATGTGCTCAGGAGTGTTTTCTAGTATTCTGCTCGCCAAAAGCTTAATTTGTATTTCGGTGAGTTTATTAGCATTCGTTGCTTTTCCCCAGGCTTGAGAACAGCTAGTCGGTCCCAAGAGTGTCAAAAGTACCACAGTGAGGCTCCATATGGTGCGTCTCGTATTATTAATCATGCGTACTATCTCTATCTCCTTCAAACGAGACTAGCTTGAGTTATGCCTCGTATGATAATCGTTTGTTCTGCGTGGTGACGGTGTTTCTCTATATAAATAGAACAACAAATTGCAGCTTTCTACTCACACCATGGTAACCATCGTGGTGTGTGTTAGCGAATACGGCACACTGCCGTATATCATACCGTTCACCCTCCGCCGAAGCCGATCTTGACCTCGCCGTCAGTAACGAGAACGGGGACTATCTTATGTGCGCCCGCCAGGCGCATCCATTCCTTTTCCGCCTCCGGGTTGTCTGCGATGCTGATCTCCTTATAGGGGACGCCGCGCTCTTCAAGGTCACGCTTGGCCTCCTCGCAAAAACGACAATCCGGTTTCGTATAGATAATCACCTCTTTTTCTTCAGCGGGGATTTCACGTCGTTGATCGAAACCGTAAAACCGCTCAACAACAAACTGGACATACCGCAGACATTTATCCTGCCAAATCCCTGATTCCAGAAAGTTGCGGTATTCCCCTGGTTCGGAAAAATCGATCCCTATGAGCTGGCGGCACGAGATGGCGCCGAACTCATCCTTAAAGCCTCTCACCAGCTCATCGGCATCAAGGCGGGCCTGGTGACGAGCCTGTTTCGAGCTCTTCTTGTCCGACAGGGGCGTTCGGTGCAACAATCCCAGACATACCGCCGCCGCGCTCAGGGCGCCGCAGGGCGCCTCCTGCTGACCGCTGATACCTCCCATGAAGTTGATGCTCGTCCAGAGGATATCCTCATTACCCAGATCAAATAACTCCCACAGTACCTGCAGGACACCTGGTCCTCAATGATAGCCCCGTGTCACCAGATCACGAGCTTTCGCCTGTGCCTCTTCCAACGATATCGTGCCTGCCATGCCCGAGCCTCCAATAGATCATATACTAGATTTTGGGTACCACAAAAAAGAGGAGGGTGTCAACAAGAACCCTGAATTCCACGGGGATCTTCAAAAGAGGTACCCTGTAGTCGGGCTCTTTGTTGAATGGTCCACATTGCTCTATTTAATCGCCGCCCTCTTTGTGATAGCACTGGGTGTCCTTATCATCGTGGGCAAAGGCCTTAAAATACACCTCGCAGATAAGATATTGCATAAGGGGTCGGAGAGTATGTTTGTAATGGGCTTTTTAATGGGCATTGCCCCCTGCGTCCCCTATGTGGCAATCCTCACCTATATTGCATGAATAGCGGAAAATGCTGTCCTCACAGGAATACTGTACGGGGCTTTGTTCGCTTTAGGCACAGCAGTTGCCCCCCCCACTATTTGGGCACGTTGATGGGTCTCATTCCAGGCCAGCTGTTGAAGAAAGATAAATTATATAAGGCCTTTCAGGTAATCTGCGGAATAACCCTTATACTTTTTGGAGGCCAGCTTATCTATTATGTGCTCAATGTGATTGCGTAATCAGTAGGTGCCTAAGATAAAACTGCCCTCCCCAGGCACGGGAGGGCAGTCTGTTTCACGTCTCAACTAAGATTTTATCTAGCGCCTCAGGTACTGGAAGCTCGGATCCGGCCTGCCAACAAAACACGATTGGTTAAAACCGTACTTCTTAATAATGGCAAAGGCCTGGCGGGCTTCGGCCTTCTTATCTCCAAAGTCGAACATCCAGTGGCTCCCATCCACAATCTTCCAGCGCCCGTTGATACGCTTCACCTCGATGTTATTAGGATTGAAGCCGATGCAGTCCTCTCCCCCGAGGCTGCCGGAAGGTGCATTGCCCGAAACCAGCAGATACTGAAAGGAAGGATCGGGGCGGCCCACGAAGCAGGACTGATTCATCCCATAGTGCTTAATGACCCTCAGCGCCTGGCGGGCTTCGGCCTCCTTATCTCCAAAGTCGAACATCCAGTGGCTCCCATCTACGACTTTCCAGCGCCCATCGATACGCTTCACCTGGGTATTGGCCGGATTAAAACCTATGCAGTCCTCTTTCACAACCAAGGTAGCCTGCACAGATGGGGTCGCCTGCGCAACGGGGGTAGAGGGCGCAGAGGTATAGCCGGCGCGGACCCAACGCGAGCCGCCGAAACCGCCTGTCTTGAGAGTGGCTACCAGGACGTTGTCGTGCTCCTTGATCTGAAGACGAAGCTCACCCCTGCTGTTGGTACGGCCCTTGGGTACATCAGCCCAACTGCCCCTAACCCCGTCACCCTGAATGCGTCCATGATAGACATTTGACCAGGTGGGATTGGTGACGCTGTGCTCGCCGTACCAATATAGCGTGTTACCGACTTGCCTCAGGTAGTACCGCCCCCCGTCATCACAGGTCCACTCGCCCGATAGGTCTGCGAAGGCCACTGTGGGCAAAAGCAGGGCCACGGCACAAAACACAAGAACCTTTCTCAGCATCTTCTTCCTCCTCTCTGCGCCTTTATTGGAACACCGGCGCACTAACGTATTAACATCAGATTCTTCAGACACTTATTATACTAGATTCAAGACATTAAATCATGATTTGAACCCTTTTAAAACCTTTTTTCGGTATCCTAACTCACTGACGATATAAAGATACCCCCCTTCCGCCGGTGGAAGGGGGAAAAGTGGAAACTATTTCAACGCAATGGCGATCGGCACCCCCGTCTATCTTCTCACAACTTCTCCACCTTCACCGCGCACACCTTGAACTCGGGAATCTTGCCGATGGGATCTAATACCGGATTGGTAAGCCGGTTGGCCGCCGCCTCGTAGAAGTGAAAGGGGATAAAGACCGTCCCCTGGGGTGAGCGCGGGGTCACCCGCACCGGTATCTCGATGTGCCCCCTGCGTGATTTGACCCGTACCTTCTCTCCATCTTCAACCCCCAACTCATAGGCATCGACGGGATGCACCTCCACATGACCCTCTGGATAGCGGAAGTTCAGCCCCTTATCCCGGCGCGTCATACTCCCGGTATGAAAATGATAGAGGACCCGCCCGGTGCTGAGGATGAAGGGATATTCCTTGTCCGGCAGCTCCGCCGGGGGGATGAACTCGATGGCGTGGAAGAGCCCCTTGCCCCTGACGAACTTGTCTTTGTGGAGATAGGGGGTGCCGGGGTGTTTGGGGGTGGGGCACGGCCACTGGATGCCACCTTCTTTGTCCAACCGCTTATAGCTGATGCCGGCGTAGCTGGGGGTAAGCTGAATGATCTCACCGAAGATCTCCTCGGCCGAGCGGTATCGCATCTCATACCCCATGCGTGCGGCGAGATCGGCGACGATCTCCCAGTCCGTCCGCGCCTGACCCGGCGGCTCTACCCCCTTGCGCACCCGCTGGACCCTGCGCTCCGTGTTGGTAAAGGTCCCGTCCTTCTCAGCGAAGGAGGTGGCCGGCAAGATCATATCGGCCATCTGGGCCGTCTCGGTCAGAAAGATGTCCTGGACCACGAGGAAATCGAGGTTTGCGAGACTCTCCTCCACGTGTTTGAGATCGGGGTCGCTCACCATGGGGTTTTCGCCCATGATATAGAGGGCCTTGAGATCGCCCCTCGCAGCGGCCGGTATCATCTCCGTCGCTGTGAGGCCTGCCTTAGCGGGGAGTTCCTGAACACCCCAGGCCTTCGCGAATTTCTCGCGGGCCGCTTCATCGGTCACCCGCTGATAGCCGGTAAAGACGTTGGGGAGGGCCCCGAGGTCACACGCCCCCTGTACGTTGCTCTGCCCCCTGAGGGGGTTTACACCCCCTCCCTCAATCCCTACATTACCGCAGAGCATGGCCAGATTGGCCAGGGACTTGACGTTGTCGGTGCCGGTGATGTGCTGGGTGATCCCCATGGCATAAAAGATGGATGCCCGCTTGGCACCCGCATAGAGGCGGGCGGCCTTGCGCAGATCCTCCTGCAACACTCCGGTAATCCCCTCCACAAACTCCGGGGTATAGCGCTCCACTACTGTCCGCAACTCTTCAAAACCCTCGGTCCGGGTCTTCACATATTCTTTGTCGTAGAGTTCTTCCTCGATGATCACGTGCATCAGACCGTTGATGAGGGCGACATCGGTCCCCGGGGTCTGGCGGAGCCAGATATCGGCAAACCGGGTCATATCAATCTCACGGGGATCGGCCACGATCAGCTTTGCCCCGCGTTGTGTCACCGCCTGCTTCATCTTGGTGGCGACTACGGGGTGGTTCTCCGTGGTATTGGTCCCGATCAAAAACAATACATCACTCTTATAGATATCCTCGAGAGAATTGGTCATGGCACCACTGCCGAATGCGGCGGCAAGACCTGCCACCGTGACCGAGTGTCAGAGACGGGCGCAGTGATCGATGTTGTTGGTACCGACCACCGCTCGCATGAATTTCTGCATCAGGTAGTTTTCTTCATTGGTGCAGCGGGCCGAACTGAAGCCCCCGATGGCATCCGGACCATGCTGGGCCTTGATCTGGCCGAGTTTCTCAGCCGTAAGGTCCAGCGCCTCTGCCCACGTGGCCTCCCGGAACGTGCCGTTTTCTTTGATCAGGGGCGTGGTCAGTCTATCTGGGTGATGAATAAACTCATAGCCGAACCTCCCCTTGACACAGAGGCTCCCCTGATTCGTCACACCATCCTCGTTGCCCGTGATCTTGACCACTTTGCCGTCGACGATGTTGAGGTCGATGGTGCAGCCGGTCCCGCAGTAGGTGCAGGTGGTGGGGACTTTTTTGACGTCCCACGGCCTGCCGGCAAACCGGGCCTTGTTCTCCACGAGTGCCCCGACCGGGCAGACCTGTACGCACTCACCGCAAAAGACGCAATTGGAATCACCGTAACTCCGGTCCTCTGCGGTGACGATCTTGGTCCGCCCACCCCGATAACCGAAATCGATCACCTGGTTGACCTGGACCTCATTGCACGCCCTGACACAGCGCCCGCACAGGATGCACTTGTTCAGATCCCGGAAGATCATGGGATTGGAATCATCGATGAAATGTCCGGGTGACTCGGCGGGAAATCGGGGGCGCTCGATCTTGAGTTCGTAGACCAGATCCTGGAGCTCACAATGCCCGTTGGACTCGCACAGCAGGCAGTTGTGGTCGCCGCTGGCGAGGAGCAGCTCCACGGCCATACGTCTGGCCGCTGTAACCCGCTCAGTGTTCGTCTTGATCACCATGCCCTCTTGCTCGATGGGAAAGACGCACGATGCCACGAGGGCCCGCGCCCGCTCCACCTCCACTACGCAGACCCGACACGCCCCGGCTAGGGGCAGACGGGGGTGATAGCAGAGGGTGGGGATATGGATTCCCTGCCTGGTGGCGAGTTCTAATATGGTCTCACCCTTGCGGGCCTTAGCCTCCATCCCGTCGATGGTGACTGTCACAGTATTGCTCATCTCAACCTCCCTCACAATAACTGTATGACCCTGCTAGAGTTCCATGTCACAGCGAAGACAGCGCATCGATTCCCGCAGGGCCTCCTCTTCGGTATAACCCAGCTCCACCTCGGCAAAGGAGCCTACCCGCTCGCTCCCCTCCATCTCGGACATCCTCGTCTGGGGCTGCTCCTGGACCTCCTCGTCGATGACCTGGGGGATATCGATCCGCTCCTCCTCAACCCCCTGGTAGGGGGGCTCTCCGTTTCGTTCCCGCATAGCGGCATCGATCTCACCGGCGGCCTTCATGCCGGCGGCGATGGCCCAAATGACCGTAGCCGGTCCGCTCACCGCATCCCCCCCTGCGAAGACCCCCGCTGCAGGGGTCTGCGTCTCACCACCTCCGTTGACCTCGATAGTACTCCATTTGGTGACGGGGATATCCTTGGGGAGGAACGATACATCGGGGACCTGGCCGATGGCGGCAATGACCATATCCACATCGAGCACGAACTCCGATCCCTCAATAGGCTCGGGGCGGCGTCTCCCGCTGGCATCGAATGCGCCCAGCCTCATCCGCTGACACCTCACGCCGACGACCTTCCCCTTGACGCCGATGACCTCGAGAGGGGCCACGAGGAAGTGTATGGTGACTCCCTCGTGTTCGGCCGCCGCCACTTCATCTGCCTGGGCGGGCATGTCCTGTCTTGTCCTCCGATAAAGGAGGACCACCTCCTGGGCGCCCTTTCGCAGGGCGGACCGGGCGGCGTCGATGGCGGAGTTTCCACCCCCCACAACGGCCACCCTGCTGCCCACCTCGACCCCATCCCCAAGGTTGATCTGCCGCAAGAACTCCACCCCGCCGTAGACCCCTGTGAGGTCTTCACCGGCGATCCTCAGGCGTTGGCTCTGGTGGGCGCCGACGGCCAGATAGAGCGCATCATACTCCTTGCGTATATCCTTAAAAGGGATGTCTTTGCCCACCCTGGTGTTGGTCCTGAACTGGACCCCCAGGGCGCGGATATCGTCGATCTCCCGCTCCAGGACTGCACGGGGAAGCCGATATTCGGGTATCCCGTAGCGCAGCATACCCCCCAGGTGAGGAAGCTCTTCGAACACCGTCACGCTGTACCCTCGGCGGGCGAGGTCCCTGGCCGCGGTGAGGCCCGCTGGGCCACCCCCCACCACCGCGATCCGCTCCCTTCTGGTCACGGGCACGGCTTCGATCGCGGGTCTTACGGCGTTATCGGTGATGTAGCGCTTGAGGAATTTGATGGCTATCGGCTCATCGAGCTGCCCCCGGCGGCACTTAGTCTGACACTGGTGGTCGCACACCCTCCCGCAGATGCTGGGGAAGGGATTGGTCTTGAGCAGCACCTTATAGGCATCGTCGAGGCGGTTCGCCCTGATGAGGGCGATGTAGGCGGGGACATCCATCCCCACCGGACAGGTGTTCTGACAGGGGGATGTAAAGAGTGCCGAGCATACCGAAGCCGGACAGCGCTTATCCCTGATGTGGGCCTCATACTCATGCCGAAAATAACGAATCGTAGAGAGGACCGGATTGGGTGCCGTCTGCCCCAATCCGCACAGGGCCGAGTCCTTGATTATGACTGCCAACTCCTCCAGGAGCTCGATATCCCCCTCCTTGCCCCTCCCTTCACAAATGTCTGTAAGAATATCCAACATCTTCTTCGTCCCCACCCGGCAGGGGACGCACTTGCCGCAGGACTCATCCTGACAAAAATCCATAAAGAAACGGGCCACGTCCACCATGCAGGTATCTTCGTCCATGACAATAAGACCCCCGGACCCCATGATGGCCCCGACCTGGGTGATGGCCTCGTAATCGGTGGGGATATTGAGGTGTTGGACCGGGATGCACCCCCCTGATGGCCCGCCGAGCTGGGCGGCCTTGAACCGTTTGCCCTTCGGGATGCCGCCGCCGATATCGAAGATAATGGTCCCGATAGTGGTCCCCATGGGGACCTCCACCAGCCCGATGTTGTTGACGTCTCCGGTGAGGGCGAAGACCTTGGTACCCTTGCTACCCTCGGTCCCGATGCTCGCGTACCAGTCCCCCCCCTGCACAATGATCTGGGAAATATTGGCGTAGGTCTCCACGTTATTGAGGATCGTAGGCCTTCGCCAGAGGCCCTGCTGGGCCGGGAAGGGAGGACGGGGACGAGGCATGCCGCGTCTGCCCTCAATAGAGGCCATGAGCGCCGTCTCCTCGCCGCAGACAAAGGCCCCTGCCCCCTGATAGACCTCCAAATCGAAGGAGAAACCCGAACCGAGGATGTCATCGCCCAGCAGGCCGTATTCCCGTGCCTGGTTGATGGCGATGTTGAGCCGATGGACCGCCAGGGGATACTCGGCACGGCAGTAGATATATCCCTGATGGGCCCCGATGGCCTTGGCCGCGATGAGCATCCCCTCTAAGACGGCATGGGGGTCCGCCTCCAGCACGCTGCGATCCATAAAGGCCCCGGGGTCCCCTTCATCGGCGTTGCACAGGACATACTTCACCTCTCCCGTCGATTGGGAGGCGAACTGCCACTTCATGCCCGTGGGGAATCCTCCTCCCCCTCTCCCCCTGAGCCCTGACTTTTTCACCTCTTCGATGATCCCCTCCGGCGTCATCTCCAGGAGGGCCTTGGCAGCCCCCTGGTATCCATCGCGGGCAATATACTCCTCGATCCGCTCGGCATCGATGAGGCCTCGGTTGCGCAGCACCCGCAGCTCTTGAAGGCCGAAGAAGGGGATGTCGTTCATGTAGGGGATGACCTCTTCGGTAATGGGCTCCCGATACAAGAGGCGCTCCACCGGCCTCCCCTTGAGGATATGCTCCTCAATGATCTCAGCGGCATCCTCAGGCGCAACCTGCATGTAGATGATCCCCTCGGGGTAGATCACCACGATGGGTCCGAGGGCGCAAAAGCCGTTGCACCCCGTCTCCACGATCTGGACCTCGCCTTTGAGCCCCCGTTTTTCAACTTCAAACGCAAAGGCCTTTATCACCTCCGCGCTTCCCGATGAGTGACAACCGGTGCCGCCGCACACCAAAATATGAGAGCGAAATATCTTCATGCAGCCCTTTCCTCCCTCTGCTCTATGCTATTCCAGTCCCTTGGCCAGGGCGAACTGTCGCTGCACCTCACCACCGATGATATGCCGCTTACAGACCTGCCGCATCTTGTTCTCATCCATCTCAGAGTAGGTGATCGGTTCTTCCCCCAGTACCTCCACGGTCACCAGGGGCTCCTTGCTGCAAATCCCGATGCACCCCGAGGTGGTCACCATGACGTCCTGAACCCCCTCCTCCTCGATGGCGCTGACCAGGGCGTTGAGGACCTTCCGGGCCCCGGAGGCGATCCCGCAGGTCCCCATGTGAACGGTGGCCTTCACCCGCTTCCCCCCCTCTCGCAGGGAGGTGGTCTTTTGTACTTCCTCTTTTATCCTTTTAAGATCCTCAACCTTTATCTTCGCCATTGCTCCCTCCTTGCCTGATAGGCGATGGCCTAGTCATATCGTTCCACTATTTCGTGCACCTTACGCTCTTTCACCTGCTTATAGGTATCCTCGTCCACCACGATCACCGGGGCGAGGCCGCAGGCCCCCAGACAGCGGATGGTCTCGAGGGAAAATCTCCGATCCGGCGTGGTATCCCCTGCCTCGATGCCCAGCTCCTGCGTCAAGCGGTCGAGATTCTTCTTCCCCCCCCGCACATAACAGGCGGTCCCCAGGCAGAGGCGAATGGTGTGCCTCCCGCGGGGGACCATGGTAAAAAATGAATAAAAGGTCACCACGCCGAAGACCCGGCTCTGAGGGAGGTTGAGCCCCTGGGCAACGCGGCGCTGGATCTCGTGGGGGAGATACCCCAAAACACCCTGGACCTCCTCCAAGGCGGGGATGAGGGACCCGGGTTTCCCCTTATAGTTCTCTATGACGGCATCTACCTGCTGGAGCTGCTCCCGGGAAAATTCCTCGAGCAATTTATCCGAGACTATTGGCTCATGAAAACCCATTGTCTTCCTCCTTACGTAGGATGATTCGAATTGACAACCGGAGAGGAGAAATGGTGAGGGATTCACTCTGAACGTAACAAGATGCAGTTGTAGATGTAGCTGTCGCTTTTTCTCCTCCCCTTTTTATTCCCTTTATAACTACTTACAAAAAAGTGAAATTTATCTCATTTTTGAGATAAGATCAAGGTAAAATCAAGGTAAAATAAGGGGGCGATAGCTTCTCACCATTCACCTGGGGGCCACTGTTAAACAATGCACCCCAGTTCCTCTAATCCCTTCTTGATCTCATCCCTGATAAACGGGACCACCTTTGGATGATCTATGGGGACATCTTCCAGCTCCCCCTTGAGCTCCACCGTATCGAAGCAAAAGGCCTTATCCCCTTTGCGGTGCATATACTGAAAGTCCATAGAGGGATTCCCCAGGATGAGGGTTACCAGCGTACTTGCCATGTCCCCCAGGGGTTTGCGGTCGATATGCGTGTAGCGGAATTCCGCCCGAACCAGGGTCCCTTTACCGTACTCGGATTTGACCTGGAGGTCCCCCTCGCACGCCCGGGCCGCCTGCTGCAGCAGGGACAACCCGAGGCCGACTCGACGGGTCGTGCGGGTGGTAAAAAAGGGGTCAAGCACCTTCTCTACAAGATGGGCGGGGATCCCCGCACCATCATCCTCAATCTCCAGGGTCATTTGGTCCTTTTCCGGGTCCTCGGTAATCCGTATCGCCACCTGCGATGCCTTGGAGGCGATGGCGTTCTCCACGATATCGAGTATGTGCAAGGAGAGGTCCTGCATACACAATTACGAGAGCCTTTTGACCCGGCGCCCCCCCTCACCCCGAAGCCCCTGCTGGATCTCCGCTATCGTAGGGGCCTCCAGCAGAAAGAGGGTCCTTTTTCTCCCAATATCTCGCAAAAAATGGGCGTCAGAGGCGGTCACCACCGTATATCCTTCCGGCACCTCCCCCCCCTGACTTCCGGTAATCTCCACGGCGGCAATGGGGAGCTCCGGCGGGATATACCCGAGTTGACCGATAATACTGAAGGCCTCCCGATCCACATGGGCGGGGATACAGATCCCCCCCCGATCTCCGACACCCCTCACGACCTCCTCCACAGAGAGGTCGAGGGAGTTGATCAACAAGCGCTCCTCAAAACGCAGGACATACCCTTCCGTATCAACGATCGGTTGATGGCCGAAGATTGCGGGGTCGTTGCGCACATCGGGGAGATACTCATAGATATAGGCATCCCACTCCTCGAGGGCCTCCAGGCTTCCAAAAAGGGCGAGGAGGTGTACCTCCTCCCTGCATTGAACCTCCATCCCGGGGATGACGGTAAGCGGATCATCAGCGGCCGCCTCCATCACCGCGGATACGTTCTTGCCCGAATTGTGATCGGTAATGGCGATGATATCCAGCGCTGCCTCCGCCGCCGCCCGCACGATGCTCCTCGGCGACATCTCCTCGTCCGCACAGGGAGAAAGACAGGTGTGGACATGGAGATCTGAGGCATAGACCCTCGTCATCACCCACGGCCATGGATGCCTAAGCGATAGAGTCTACCCACAACCTCAAAGGTCGGCAAGGAGGTACATAAAAGGGGCATTTCTTCTTCCTCGGCGCGCTGGAGGGTCTCCGCGTCGGGCTGCCGACCATTGGCCAAAATGATCCCCGCCAAATCCCGCAGTGCCGCCACCGCCACGATGTTCGGATGACCCTGGATGGTCACCCAGACATCCCCCTCCTGGCTGTTGGCCATGACATCGCTGAGCAGGTCGCTGGCATAGCCTCCCTGCACCTCTCTCTCGAGCCCCTTCTGGGCCGTCTGGACCTTCAGCGCAAGTTCCTCGACCAGTGTTGTGAGCTTCATCTCCCCCTCTTGGACAGGGAATGGGGTCTCTTCTCAGCCCACTGCATGACCTCCTTGGCGAGGTCCTTGACCCCTTCCCGCCACTTAAAGATACAATCGGT
>CAZMFG010000043.1:13396-16103 GCA_964565525.1 uncultured Thermodesulfobacteriota bacterium | reverse complement strand
GGCCCTGCCGTAGAGCCGATGACGTAGAAGGTATCCCGCACCCTGGCAACCCACTGGCGCATCGCTTCGTTCATGGCATCCTTGAGCGTCGCCGTGCCGGCGGAGACCGGAATGACCTCCGCACCGAGGATCTGCATGCGAAATACGTTCGGCGATTGTCTCCTGATATCCTCGTCGCCCATAAAGATCCGGCATTCCATGCCGAAGAGGGCGGCGACCGTCGCCGTGGCCACACCGTGCTGGCCGGCACCAGTCTCCGCGATCACCCGCTTTTTCCCCATCCGCCGGGCGAGGAGGGCCTGCCCCAGGGTATTGTTGATCTTGTGGGAGCCCGTGTGGCCGAGGTCTTCCCGTTTGAGATAGATCCGGGCCCCGCCCAGCTCCTCAGTAAGGCGTCGGGCGTAATAGAGGGGGGTCTCCCTCCCAGCATAGTCCTGCAGATAACGGTTGAGCTCCGCCTGAAAGGCCTTGTCCTTCCTGGCCTGAAGATATGCCTCTTCCAGCTCAATGAGGGCGGGCATCAGGGTCTCGGCTGCGTAGCGCCCGCCGTAGATGCCGAAGTGTCCTTTTTTATCCGGCCATTGCTTGCTCATAGTTTACCTTTCGGATATGGGTATGCATTCACCTGCCGAATATCCCTGCATTTTCACCCCCTACCTTGCCCACGAGGTCGATGATCTCCTTGACCTTATGGTGGTCCTTTCGCCCTGGTGAATGCTCAACGCTGCTGTTGACGTCCACGGCATGGGGAGAGCAGTGCTCGATGGCCTCCTGGATATTGGCCAACGACAGCCCCCCGGCGAGGATGAGAGGGTGGGTCTCTTTGACCTTGGCGGCCAGGGCCCAATTCGCACGTTCACCCGTTCCGCCGTGGCGCACGGGATCGTACGCATCCACCAGGATGGCCCGGACAGGGTAGGCTCCTAAGTGCTCCACATCTGCTTCCTCCGTGAGGGCACAGGCCTTGATCACCTGTGATGACGGGAATCGGCCGCAGTATGCGGGGGATTCTGCACCGTGCAGCTGCACCATGTCCAGTCCGCAGAAGGCGACTATGTCCTTGACCTGCAGGGGGTTCAGGTCCACGAAGACGCCGACCGTGGTGATATCGGTCGGAAGCTTCTTTATGATTTGTTTGACGGCCTCCGGTGTCACGTAGCGCGGGCTCTTCGGATGGAAGATAAAGCCGACGGCATCGGCCCCACACCCTGCCACAAAGGCGGCGTCCTTCTCAGTGGTGATCCCGCAGATCTTTATCTGTGTCACTGCCCTACTCCACCCAAGAGTTCCCTGAGCTTCCCCCCGATGTCCTCGGCCCGCATCAAGGTCTCACCTATTAAAAAGCAGTGAATACCCGCTTTCATTAACTGCTCAATATCCCCTCTGGTGGCGATACCGCTCTCCGTCACCACGGTCCTATCGCTGGGAATGAGAGGGATGAGTTCCAGCGTTGTCTGTATATCCGTAGAAAATGTCTTGAGGTCCCGGTTGTTGATGCCGATGATATCGGCCCCTGCCGCCAGGGCCTTCGTCAGTTCCGCCTTGGTATGGACCTCGACCAGGGGTGCAAGCCCCAGTGTTTCGGCCACCTGGATATACTCCCGCAATGCCCCTTCTTCCAAGAGGGCGGCGATGAGCAGGAGGGCGTCCCCCCCGAGGAACCTGGTCTCATAAATCTGATAGGGGTCGATGATAAAGTCCTTTCTCAAAAGGGGAAGATCGATGACCTTTTTAATCTCCGACAGATAGCGCCCCTTCCCCTCGAAGAACGGTTCATCGGTGAGGACAGAGACTGCTCGGGCCCCGTTTGCCTGATAGATGGCGGCAATCTGCACGGGGTCAAAGTGCTCCCTGATCCTCCCCTTGGAGGGCGAGCTCCTCTTCACCTCGGCGATGATGGAGCAATCTGAGTTACTGATGGCCCCCCTGAAATCGCGGACCGGAGGGAGATCAGCTATCGCCCCTTTCAAGTGGGCAAGGGGTGTCGCCTCCTTTAATGAGGCGACCTCTTGGCGTTTTGCCGCCACTATGCGGTCAAGGATCACCATACTCCTCAGCTGTTGCTTATTTCGATGAGGGCCTCCAATTTCTTGATAGCGGCCCCGTTGTCGATGTATTCCTCGGCCAGGGCGACACCCTCGCGGATATCCCCGGCCTTTTCCCCCGCCATGAGGGCCAAGGCGGCGTTGAGCAGGACGATCTTTCTGCAGGCCCCGTCCTTGCCGGTCAGGATATCTTTGGTAATGGCCGCGTTGGTCGAGGCGTCGCCGCCGACGAGTTTCTCCCCCTGATAGGTCTCGCCGAAGATCTCGACGGGATCAATATTGTAGGTGGTGATAAGGCCGTCCTTTAACTCGGAAACGCGCGTCTCCGCCGTCACCGTGGCCTCATCCAGGCCGTCTGAGCCGTGGACCACAAAGGCCCTCTTGGTCCCCAGGTTCTTCAGTACCCCGGCGAACATCTCCGTCAGCTGCGGGTCGTAGACGCCGAGGAGCTGGGCCGTGGCCCCGGCGGGGTTCGTCAGGGGTCCCAGCATATTAAAAATCGTCCGCACCCCGATTTCCCGGCGCGGCTCGATGGCGTACTTCATGGCCCCGTGGAGTTTGGGGGCAAAGAGAAAGCCGATGCCGATCTGCTGGATGCATTCCTCGACGATCTCGGGTCCAACGCCGATGTTCACCCCCAGGGCCTCCAGGCAATCGGCGCT
>CAZMFG010000043.1:7514-13296 GCA_964565525.1 uncultured Thermodesulfobacteriota bacterium | reverse complement strand
CGATCTCGGGTCCAACGCCGATGTTCACCCCCAGGGCCTCCAGGCAATCGGCGCTTCCGCAGCCGCTGGAGACGGCTCGATTGCCGTGCTTCGCCACAATGATGCCCGCTGCCGCCACCACAAAGGCCGTCGTCGTGGAGATGTTGAAGGTGTTCATGCCATCCCCGCCGGTCCCGCAGGTGTCCACGATGATCGAAGAGCGGGCATCGATCCTCGTCGCCTTTTTGCGCATGATGCGGGCGGCCCCCGTGACCTCTTCTACCGTCTCGCCCTTCATCCGCAGGGCGGTAATGAAGGCAGCGATCTGTGCGGGTGTCGCCTTTCCCCCCATCACCTCGTCCATGGCCTGCATCATCTCTGCTTCGTTCAGGTCCTCTTGGCTGACCGCTTTGGCAATGGCCTCTTTGATCATGGTGATCCCTCCTTTCTCACTTCTTGATCGTCGCTAATCATGTTCTGGCTAAAGAGCCACCTCTGACCGAAGGGTCACTGGCCAAGGGGCCACCTTCGGCTTCGGCGGCCTCGATCATGGTCAAAAAATTCTTGAGTATCCGTTTCCCGTTCGGCGTGAGGATCGATTCAGGGTGGAACTGGACCCCCTCCACCGGCAATTTCTTATGGCGAATGCCCATGATCTCCCCTTCCTCCGTCTCGGCGCTGATCTCAAAACAGTCGGGGAGGGAATCCCGCTCCAAAATCAGGGAGTGATACCGGCCTGCCACCAAGGGATTGGGGAGTCCCGTAAAGATCGTCCGCCCGTCGTTGATGACCTGTGAGGTCTTCCCGTGCATGATCCGCTGGGCCCTGATCACCTCGGCACCAAAGGCATAACCGATGGCCTGATGTCCCAGGCAGACCCCCAGGATGGGAATGGTCGCGCCCAGTTCCCTGATCACCTCAACGGAGATCCCCGCCTCTTTTGGGGTGCAGGGGCCGGGTGACAGGACGATGGCATTTGGTTTCAGCTGGCGGATCTCATCGATGGTGACGGCATCATTGCGATGGACCACCACCGCTCCCCCGAGCTGACCGATATACTGGACCAGGTTGTAGGTGAAGGAGTCGTAATTATCGATCATCAAGATCATAGCGGTGTTCCTTTCTCACCCATGTGCCTTTTTGGTTATCTCAAGTCCCGAGGTGGCCATATCGATGGCCTGCATCATCCCCATCGCCTTATTGACGGTCTCCTGATATTCCGCCTCAGGGTCGGAATCGGCCACAATCCCTGCGCCTGCCTGGATGTAGATTTTTCCATCCATAAGCACCATGGTCCGAATGGTAATGCAGAAGTCCATGTTCCCCGTGTAGCTGAAGTAGCCGACTGCCCCCCCGTAGGGGCCACGCCGGGCTGGCTCCAGCTCATCGATGATCTCCATCGCCCTGATCTTCGGTGCACCACTGAGGGTACCTGCCGGGAAGGTGGCCTTGAGCACGTCGAAGGCATCCTTGCCGTCGGCCAGTTGCGCCTGGATATGGGAGACGAGGTGCATGACATGGGAGTAACGCTCCACCACCATGTATTGGTTGACCTGCACGCTGCCGATCCGGGCGATCCTGCCCAGGTCATTTCTTCCCAGATCGACGAGCATGACGTGTTCCGCCCGTTCTTTGGGGTCTTGCAGGAGTTCATCGGAGAGTTGTCTGTCCTCCTGCTCGCTCTCCCCCCGCCTCCTCGTGCCGGCAATAGGGCGCAATTCGGCGACGCCCTCCTCCAGGCGCACGGTGACCTCGGGGGACGAGCCGACGAGGATGAAGTCCGCGAGCTTGAGGAAAAAGAGGTAGGGGGATGGATTGATGTACCGGAGGGCGCGGTAGAGATCAATGGGGTCCGTGCGGCCTTCTTTTTGAAATCGTTGGGAGAGGACGACCTGGATGACATCGCCGGCGACGATATAGTCCTTGGCCCGTCGCACCATTGCCTTGAAGGCCTCCGGCTGCATGTTGGATTGGGGGGGGGTATCGACTGGCGCATGTGGGGCAAGGTCTCTCCTTGCCGCAGGGGCCTTGAGTATTTCGATCATGCGGTCGATCTTCCCGGTCGCCTCGTCGTAGACCGCTCGGAGATCGTTCCTCCCCTCGGTAAGGGCGCAGGAGACCACCTTGATGGTGTGCCTCACATTGTCGAAGATCATCAGGGTATCGGTAATGAGGAAGATCGCATCATCGGTATGGAGGTCTTTCGGGGCCCGCGCGGGGAGTCTTTCGCAGTAGAGGACCATATCATAGCCGAGAAATCCCACGGCCCCCCCATAAAACCGGGGGAGCCCCTCTACGGGGACGGGGCGGTAGCTGTATAATAAATCCTTTAATAATCCCAAGGGATCTCCCCCGTGTTTGTGGGTACGGATCTCCCCGTTTTCCTGGATGATGACATCCGCCCCCCTGACCGTGAAGATCATATGGGGGTCTGATCCCAGGAAAGTGTACCGTCCCCACTTTTCCCCTCCTTCCACGCTCTCCAGGAGGAAGAGATGGGGCTTGGCGTGCAGCTTCATGAGGGCGGAGACCGGGGTCTCCGTATCCGCCAGGATCTCCCGATAAATGGGGATCAGGTTTCCCTCCTGCGTTAATCGTGTAAACTGCTCGAATGTCGGATAGTGCATCGATATAGCCCTTCACCTGTGTGCAATAAAAAAGGCCGTCTCATTATCACGGCCTTTGTGTCGATCAATACCAACAAAAAAGGCCGTGGGACTTTGAGGGGTCCTCCACGGCCTTTTCTCTATGGCTGAGAGTCAGCGGTGGGCACACCTCTCCCTTTTGTCCCACCACCAATAGCACTCACTCATCGTGATTGTCTCGCTCATGTTCTCGTTTTGCTCCGCAGATTTTAGAATCTTTTATCAGAGATTGAAGGGCATGTCAATACTAAAATTCTATAGACCGGCGCCCATAATGTCTACCTCAGCTTCGTCTTGGCCTCCTCCATGGTTGCGGTTACGGTCCTAAATTGGACGGGATATTTCCCCAGGGTGTAGACCTTCAGGGCCTCTTCAAAGGCCCTGATCGCCCGGGCCGCATTCCCGTCCTTGTCTTGGACCGCTGCCAGGGCGGTGTAGGCGTTACCCAGGTTGTTCTGGGTGAGGGCATAGTCCAGGGGATATTCGTTCAGGGTGTAGACCTTTAATGCCTCTTTGAAGGCCCGAATGGCCTTGAGGAGGTTACCCTGTGTATGCTTGACTTCTGCCAGGGCCCGATAGGCATTGCCCAGGTTGTTCTGGGTGCTCGCATAATCCACGGGGTGTTTCGCAATGGTTCTGATGCTCAAGGCCTCCTCAAAGGCCTGGACGGCCTTGGTCAAATTCTCCTCTTTGTCCCTGAACTCAGAGAGGGTGCCGTAGGCGGCCCCCAGGTTGTTCTGGGTGGCGGCATAGCCGACAGGATATTTGTCACGGGTGTAGACCTTCAGGGCCTCTGCAAAGGCCTCAAAGGCCTTGTTGAGATATTTCTCGTTATCCTTGGTCTCGGCAAGTGTCCTATAGGCATTGCCGAGGTTGTTCTGCGTGGTGGCATAGTCGTCAGGGTATTTTTCAATAGTCCTAATTTCCAGGGCCTTCTGAAATGCGCTAACGGCCTTCAAGAGGTTTTCCTCCTTATCCCTCACCAGGGCTACATTATAATAACAGACCCCTTGCCCGTTTTTCACGGTGGCATAGAGTTCCGGATCTCCTCTCGCTGATACCTTGTTTGCGATATCATTGTAAATCACCAAGGCATCTTCAATCATATTCTTTTCCAGGAGTCTGTCGGCGTTATTGACGGAGGTCATAAATATGGCCCGGTAGATTTGGTGCTCCCGGTGTCCCAAGAAATAAAAGAGGACGACCCCTACCAAAAAGGCCCCGATAAGGCCGCCTACTATCCCGATAAACCACGGACTGCTTTCCCCCCACTTCATGGTACTCTTCTTCTTTTCAGGCGCCTTTTTTTTGGGTGCTTTCTTTTCGGATGCTTTTTTCATCGTAACCCCCATAATGATTCAGGACATATTTTTATTAAGATTACCACAGTGCCCTCACATCGTCAATAAAAACACCTTGTTCGCGTACCGGCAAAGCAGGCCGCTCTGAATACGTTATGATTTCCACAGGTTCCTTTCTTCCATCAGCGTGGTGAAGGCCTCGACATCCCCCTGTTTGATCACGCCCGTCACCTCGGACAAGGTTTTTTCATAGAGCTCAAGGATTTTATCAGTGTATGGGTTGAGGGTGATGATATCGGCATAGAGTCTCGGATTGTTGGTGAAGAGCTCCTTGATGATGGCGAGCTTTGTGGTAAAGATGGGGGTGGTGAACTTCTCCAACTCCGCCAGATCGGCCCCCCATTCCTTCATGATCATCCCCATGGTTATCGAGTTCAGATGGTTCAAGACCTGAATCAGGGCCATCATCTCATCGTGCCTTTCAGGGGTCGTCTCCATAAGGATCGCGCCATGTTTTTTGAGGATATCCCTCGCCCAGTCGAGCCATCGTTCGGTCCTGGCGGGACAGATGCAGATGGTATGGCCGGCTACGGAATCCACCCCAGGGCCGAAGAGGGGATGGAGGCCGAGGACCTCTGCGGGAGATGCACGTAGCATGGCCTTGACCGGTTCCGCCTTGAGGGAGGTAAGGTCCATCAAGAGGGCATCTTCCCTCATGAGTGGTCCGACCTCATCGATGATCTCCGCAGTAACACCGATGGGGACGCTGACGATGATTACCTTGCACTTTTTTGCCATCGCCGGGATGTCGAGTCCTGTGGTTCGCCCAGCACAGTGGACGGTATATCCTTCACCCCGAAAGAGATCGGCGAATATCCGCCCCATCCCCCCGGTGCCGCCGATGATCCCAATATGGAGATCCTCCATATTATGTTCCTCCCGTGGCCCCCAGTGCCTGTTGCCGTAAAAGGTGATCTGCCAGGCAGATGCCGACCATGGCCTCACACACGGGGACGACGCGCGGTATGACCGATACGTCGTGCCTCCCCCGGATCGATACGGACGTTGGCTTGCCGTTGATATCAACGGTCTCTTGGGCCTTTTCGATGGATGAAATGGGTTTGCAGGCGGCCCTGATGACGATCTCATCGCCGTTGGTGATCCCCGCGTTGATCCCGCCAGCGTGATTGGTCGCAAACCCCGCCGGGGTAATGGGATCATTGCACTCGATGCCGGTCATCCTGGCCGCCTGGAAGCCGGCGCCGATCTCCACACCCTTTACCGTTCCGATACTCATGAGGGCCTTGGCGAGATCGGCGTCGATCTTATCGAAGACCGGCTCCCCCAGGCCCGGCGGGCACCCCCTGACCAGGATCGTCACGACCCCGCCGAGGGAATCCCCTTGTTTGCGCGCCTCCTCAAGCTTCTCCGCCATCCGCTGGGCCGCCTTTTTATCAGGACAGAGAAGGATGTTTTTGCCGATCTCGGCGAGGGAGACCTCTTGGGCGGCGACGCCCCCCAGCTCCTGGGTGTAGGCGATGACCTCGATCCCTTCGCGGGCAATCACCTTTTTGGCGATGGCCCCGGCCGCCACCCGTGCCACGGTTTCGCGACCGGAGGCGCGACCGCCCCCCCGATGATCCCGGATACCGTATTTCCGGGCGTAGGTGAAGTCACCGTGTCCGGGCCTGAAGATATCCCGGAGTTCTTCATAGGCGGTGCTGTCAGGGTCTTTGTTTCTGATGATGAGGGAAATGGGGGTCCCCGTGGTACGCCCCTCAAAGGTGCCGGAGAGGATTTCGACCAGATCCTCCTCCTGCCTGGGGGAGGCCGAGGCGAGCCGCCCTGGTCTCCTTT
>CAZMFG010000043.1:0-7414 GCA_964565525.1 uncultured Thermodesulfobacteriota bacterium | reverse complement strand
ACCAGATCCTCCTCCTGCCTGGGGGAGGCCGAGGCGAGCCGCCCTGGTCTCCTTTTTTGAAGATCCCCTTGGATATCCGCTTCCGTCAGGTCGATATTGGGGGGACATCCGTCCACGATGGCGCCGAGGGCCTTTCCGTGGGATTCCCCCCAGGTGGTGACCCTGAACAGGACGCCTATTGAGTTCCCTGACATATGCCTTCCTTTCCGTGGATCTATGACGAGATCATGAGGTCCTGTGAGACCTCTCCGCCTTGGACAACAGATTCTGCCGGTCGAGGGCGGCGCAGACCTCATCGGCAACGGCATCGATCCCCTTGCCTGCGGTATCGATAATGCAGTCGGCCACCTCCTGGTAGATCGGCCTCCTGACCGCAAGGATCTCCGCTGTTTCCCGTTCCAGGCCGTCATCCGAAAGCGGCGGCCTCTGTGCAGCGCTCACTTGATCGTTCTGCATCCTCTCCACGATGGTCCTCTCATCGGCGGTGAGCCAGATGCAGAAGCCCGTGTCGTGCAAGACCTCCCTGTTTTCGGCATCCATGATTGCACCGCCACCTGCTGCGATGACCCCATCTCCTAAGGTGGGGAGTTGCTTGATGATCGCCTTCTCCGCGGCGCGGAAGGCATCCCACCCCCCTTCGTCGACGATCTCCCTGACGCTCTTGCCGCTCTGCCCCCGGATGAGCTCGTCCGTGTCATAGAAGGGGAGCCCCAATCGCGCCGCAATCTGTTTGCCCACCGCGGTCTTGCCCGTGCAGCGGTATCCGATCAAGACGATCTTCATCTGGGGTACAGTGTTTTGAGTTCGTCCCAAAAGCCGGGGAAAGATTTGTCCACGCACTCCGCGTCCTTGATCCTGATGCCGGGGACCACCAGCCCCAGGCAGGCAAAGCTCATGGCGATGCGGTGGTCATTATACGTCTCTATCTCAGCCCCGTGGGGGCTATCTCCCGCGATGATGAGGCCGTCCTCTCGCTCTTCCGCCCGCACCCCCATCTTTTTCAGTTCTGTGGTCAGGGCCGCCAAGCGATCGCTCTCCTTGATTCTGAGATGAAAGACATTAGTAATAACGGTCCTGCCGGGGCGTACGGCGGCCAAGGCGGCGAGGGTGGGGACCATATCGGGCATCCCACCCATGTCAAAGGTGTATTCTCCGCTTACCAAGGTATCCCCGGTCACCTCCACCCAATCCTCTCCCTTGGCCACTCGGCAACCGAGCCCCTCCATGAGGGGGAGAATCCCGATGTCTCCCTGGAGGGTGCGGGGATTGATATGCTCGACCCTGACCGTTCCCTTGCACAGGGCCGCGGCCAGAAAGAAATATGAGGCACTGGAGCAGTCCCCTTCGATGGAGTAGGATCGTGCCTGATAGTACCGGCCACTTGTGACCCCATACCGCGAGGGGGCCTCGTGATCCACCGTCACCCCAAAGGCCTCCATCACATCGACGGTCATCGCCACATAAGGGAGGGAGGGGATGTGTCCCCGGATCTCGATGACGGTGTCGTTCTGGGCATAGGGGGCGCAGACGAGCATCGCAGAGACATATTGGCTGCTCTCGATATCGGCAAAGGCCACCTGCCCTCCTTGTAGGCCGTGGGCATTGACGGTGAGGGGGGGGCAGCCGTCTGTGTTCTGGGTTTGGGCGTCCACACCCATGGTGGCCAGGGCATCGAGGAGGGGCTTGATGGGCCTCTGGCACAGTCGCGGGCTGCCGGTGAGGGTAACAGGGCCCCTGCCGAGGGCAACCACGCCGGTGAGGAGCCTCATGGCGGTACCGTTGTTTCCCAGGTATATCTCATCCCTCGGGTTTCGGAGCAGGCCGCCGGTTCCCTTGACAATTACCTCTTGGCCGGTGACTTGGATTTCCGCCCCGAGGGCCTTGAGGGCCTCCATCATATAGTGGGTATCCTCGGCGATGAGGGCGTTTTGCAGCACAGATTCCCCCTCCGCCAGGGCGGCGATGATCAGGGCCCGCTGGGTGTAGCTCTTCGAGCCGGGCACCGTTACTGTAGCCTTGAGATGGGTGATCGGTTTAATCTCCATCCTGCGCTCCCAGCTTCTCGAGGACGACCTGCCGCATAAACTCCCGGGGCGGTTCCTTCCCCGTCCATATCTTGATCTGCTCGGCCCCCTGGTGGACGAACATCCCGACGCCGTTGATGGGTATGCACCCCGCCCCTTCGGCGTCCTGCAACAATTGTGTCTTCAGAGGGTTGTAGATGCAATCCATGACCCATTGAAAATTGGCGAGGACCCCTTTGGCGATCGGTGATGTTCCTACCTCCGGTGCCATCCCCACGGGGGTGGTATTGATCAGGCAGTCAGCCCTGATTGCCCCGATTTCCGAGAAGTGGTAGAAGGGGCAGCCGAACTCCTGGGCCATCTCCTCGCCTCTGGCAGTGGTGCGGTTGACGATCACGGGGCTCCCTCCTCTGTGCAGGATGCCGTAGGCGGCGGCCCTCGCCGCCCCCCCCGCCCCCAGGATGGCGAAGGTCTTGCCGTGTATCTCCAGGGTCTCTTCCAAGCCCAAGACGACGCCCATCCAGTCGGTATTGTACCCCCTGAGCCGTCCCTTGTCATCGTGTAAAATGGTATTGACGGCCCCGATGGTGCGGGCATCATCCTGCATCTCATCCAGATAGGGTATCACCGCTGTTTTAAAGGGGATGGTGACGCTGACCCCCCGCAGGGGGCGTTCCCTGATCCTGGTGATCGCTTCTGCCAGATCTTTTACGCAACAGGGGCAATAGGAGGCGTTGATCCCCATCTTTTTGTAGGCGGCGTTGTGCATCGGCGGGGAGAGGCTGTGTCCCACCGGGTTGCCGTAGAGGGCGAAGATGGCTGGGGTCTTATCGGTCATGGGGTTAAGGCCTTGATCTGATCACCCTGCTTCAGCGTTTTCCAAGATCTTAGAGATCAGCCGCATCTCCTCAATGGTCAGTTGTCCGGGTGCCGATTCCGCCCCCTTCCCCACTGAGGCATAGCCCCACACAGCGCCCAGGAGGGGGGCCATAACCCTGCTGATCCGGCCCTGCTCCCCCATGGCGAAGGCGATGATCGCCCGGTCTTTTTCCCGTGCGTAGGGGATGATGCCCAGCACCCGCAGGTTGTCCTCCATGGTATGGGCGTAGGTGCAGATCTTGACGATGTCGGCCTCGGTCTCGGCGCAGGCATCAAATCGCTCTTTGAGCACCCCTTCGGGAGGGGTGCCTGCGAAATCGTGAGAGGAGATGATCCATTTGGTGCGGCCGTGGTGCTTTTTTATGGGGGTCGTCAATTCCCTGAGCAACGATTTGTCGGTCCTGGCCTCGATGTCCACATAGTCGGCCCCCAGCGCCACGGCCTCTTTCAGCAGCTCGACCCGCTCGCGCTCGGTGCCGGGGAAGGCGCCCCCCTCGTCGGCCCGCCTGTTGGTAACGATGACCGGCTTTCCCTTCCGTTGTATAGCAAGGAGCCGCGCCAGATCGCAGTCCCCCATCTGGTCGATCCTCAACTCCACAACGTCTGCCAGAGGTAAACAGCGCTCCATCTGCGCCACCGCCGCATCGGTGGTGGGGGCAAAAATGGAGACGCAGATCATCGCGGCGCCTCTCCCCGGGGGTAGGAGCCGAGAACCTTGAAGATGGTGGTTACCCCCTCCATATTGGTGAGACATTTTTTGATCTTTCTCTCATCGCGGTGGCCAGCAAAATCCACGAAGAAGAGGTATTTCCCTATCCTGTCCCTCGTCGGGTATGATTCGATCCGGGTGAGATTGACCCCCTCTTTGGCAAACGGCCCCAATGCCTTATGCAGGGAACCCGGGACGTGGGCCGCCGCAAAGAGGACGGAGGTCTTGTCATTCCCCGTCCTCGCGCTTTGCCCTTTGCCGATGACGAAAAATCGGGTGGTGTTCGAAGAGTTGTCTTCGAGCCCCTCGGCGATGATCTTAAGGCCGTAGGTGGTTGCCGCGCGGACACTTCCGATGGCCGCACCCTCGCGGTCATTCAAAACTCGCTTGGCAGCGGCCACGGTGCTGTCTACCTCAATGCGGTGGCAGTGGGGGAGGTTGCCCTTCAGCCAACCCTGGCACTGGGCCAGGGCCTGGGGGTGTGAGTAGACTCGCTTGATCTTCTCCAGCTGTGTGCCCAGAGAGATCAGGCAGTGGGAGATCCTGAGGAAGATCTCCGCTCGGATGGTGAGGGGGGTTGCAATCAGCCGATCCAGGGTGGTCTTGACGGACCCCTCCAGGGAATTTTCCACCGGCACCACCCCCCATGAGACCCGGCCTCGTTCCACTTCATCGAAGACCTCGGCGACCCGCGGTTGTGAGTAATAAAGGGCACTCTTGCCGAAATGATCTTGGGCGGCGAGGTAGCAAAATGACGCCTCCGGCCCCAGGTAGGCGACGGTGGTCGGCTCCTGGAGGGCCCGGGAGGAGGAGATGATTTCCCTGAAGATATTAATCAGGTCGTTCTCCGGCAGGGGGCCCTCGTTGATCTCTCTGAGATAATCGTAGACCTTGCTCTCCTGAGAGGGGTCATAAATTCCATTCCCCTGCGAGTTCTTTGTCCTGCCCACCTCCAGGGACAGCTGGGCCCGTTCATTGAGGAGCTTGACGATATCCCGGTCCTTCTTGTGCAGCTTCTCTCGGAGATCTTTGAGCGACGGTTTTTTCATCCCTGTAACTCCTCGATGGTCTCTTTAATCACCCCTTCCGGCACAGAGTGTGTGACAAAGGGGAGCCCGATCTTTTTCAGGAGCACGATGTTGAGGACATCCCCTGCCTTTTTCTTGTCACCTTTCATACAGGCGACGATCCCCTGGGAACTGAGGCCCTGGGGGATGCGCTCCGGGAGCCCCAGCGTCTTGATGAGGGCGACGATCCTGGTGCGCTCTGGGGCGGAAAGGTACCCCATGCGCTCCGAGAGGATGGTTTCAGCGGCCATGCCCATGGATACGGCGTCTCCGTGGGGGATGGTATAGTCGGACTCCGTTTCGATGGCGTGCCCCACGGTGTGGCCGAAATTGAGGATACGGCGAATCCCCTGCTCGGTCTCATCGATTTCAATGACGCCCTTTTTGATGGTGCATGATTTGGTGACGAGCTCTTTGAGGAGGTCCATGTCCTGGTTTTTGATTGCGTCGGCCTGAGCTTCCAGGGTGCCGAACAGCTCCGGGTCATCGATGATGCCGTACTTGACGATTTCCGCAAGGCCGTTGCGCAGCTCCTGCGGCTGGAGGGTCTTCAGAAAGGCCAGGTCGATGAAGACCCCCTTGGGCTGATAGAAGGTCCCCAAGATGTTCTTGCCGGTGGAGAGGTCTATGCCGGTCTTACCCCCGATGCTGCTGTCCACCTGGGCGAGGAGGGTGGTGGGAACCTGGATGTAGGGGATACCCCGCATGTAGATGGAGGCCACGAAACCCGTTATATCGCCCACTACCCCGCCGCCGAGGGCGATGAGGGCCGACGTCCTGTCAATTCCCCTCTCCATCAACTGATCGCAGATGCGCAGCACGGTCTGAAAGTCTTTTGAGGCCTCCCCTGGGGGAAAGTCGATGATATCGGTCTGCAACCCCACTTCCTTGAGGGTCTCCTGTAGCCCGGCCCCATGGAGGGCCGCGACGGTGGAGTCCGTGACAATCATGTAGCGGGCCGCCCAGTGATGCTTGGTCACAAGGAGGCCCATGCGATCTACAATTGCCGTGCCGATGTAGATATCATACGAGGATGACGTCTCTTTGTCGAGGTGCACCGCGATTTTGTTCATTGGACGAAGTGCCTCTCCGTTTTCATAAGGTTGTCGAGGCCCCTCAATTCCTCCATGAGCTGGTAAAACTTCTCCGGCTTGAGGGATTGTGCACCGTCGGAGAGAGCCCTTTCCGGCTCGGGGTGGACTTCCACGAGGAGCCCGTCTGCCCCCACCACCCGGGTGGCCTTGGCCAGGGGGATGACATACCGCCAGTGACCGGCGGCGTGGCTGGGATCGACGATCACCGGCAGGTGGGTCAATTCCTTGAGTACCGGCACGGCGCTGATGTCCAGGGTGTTGCGGGTGGCGGTTTCGAAGGTGCGAATACCCCGCTCACAGAGGATGACTTGATGGTTACCGGCGGAGAGGATATATTCCGCCGACATGAGGAGCTCCTCTACGGTGGTCATCATGCCGCGCTTTAACAGGATCGGTTTGTGAGCCTGTCCCACCTTTTTGAGGAGGGCGAAGTTCTGGACGTTGCGCGCACCGATTTGAATGATATCGGCGTATTCCTCTACGAGATCCACATCGGTGGTATTCATGACCTCGGTGACCACGGGCAGGCCCGTCTTTTCGCGGACCTTTGCCAAGAGCTTCAACCCCTCCTCTTCCAGCCCCTGAAAGCTGTACGGCGATGTCCGTGGCTTAAAGGCCCCGCCTCTGAGGATATGCCCCCCTCCCTTTTTGACGATGTAGGCGCTCTCCATCAATTGTTCTTCGCTCTCCACGGAGCAGGGGCCGGCCATGACGATAAATTCAGGTCCGCCGATCTGCAGATCGCCCACCTGGATGACCGAGTGCCCCTCGTGGGACTCGCGGCTTGCCAGCTTGTAGGGCTTGAGGATGAGCACGGTCTTTTCCACACCCGGAAGGTGTTCGGCGGACTTGAGCTGTTCCTTGCCCCGGTCGTCGCCCACCACACCGATGATGGTTCGTTCCACCCCCCGGGAGGGGTGCGCCCGATAGCCGACGGACTCAATCCACTTGATCACGTCGTCTATTTGGGCCTCTGTCGCCTGTTGTTTCATCACGATCACCATTCTTCACCTCCTTCTAAAAAATAGGGCCATGGTCGCCGATGCTACCATGGCCCTATAAAAAAGCCATGGGTAGCACCTGTCTACCCATGGCTCAGTTGGCTCTATAACTTCCCCTTACGGTTCAGTCCCCCTAAGCGATGGGCAGACCAGTATAAAATAATAGAAGTAAAAGCGCCAACTCGAAACGTATTCTTTTCTGGTTGTGCCCATCACGTTAAAAACCACCTTTAGTTCATGATATGCTTACATAAAACCATACCCTATTCCCTTTGTCAAGAAAAAAATGCTATGCCCCTCTGGGGGTGAGGGGTATGGGAGGTTGAGGAAGGCGTTAAGGGCGATGGGAGTGGAGGTTTTATTTGTTGTTAGGGAGGAGGTGTAAGAGACGGGGTGGACACATGGCCTGATCCAAGGATAAGCCGAAGGCTCCGCATTTTTACCCCTACCATCTCAGCATTAAGTCTTTCGATAGGACCTCAATAGTAAAAAAAGGAGTTATATTAATATTTAAATCAAAAAATGTTGAAAATTTGCCTTTTTCCCCATTATGTGCTGCTAATTTGCCCTTTTTTGGCTTTGACAAGGTATTTATACATTTGTTATTTTATTAGCACTCGTCTATGATGAGTGCTAATAA
>CAZMFG010000042.1:12203-16182 GCA_964565525.1 uncultured Thermodesulfobacteriota bacterium | reverse complement strand
GTAAAGCGGCTGAAGACACCGATGTCCGCGCCGATCCTCTCGCGAAGGGCCTGTGCCATCCGCCCGGTCTTATCCCTCAGGACCTGGACCCAGACCGAGGTATCGACGAGGATCATCCTCCCAGCTTCCTGAGCTTTTTATGGTCATACCCCTCATAAAACTCGATGGAACCGGCCAATTCAGTCATATCTTTGCGCCTTTTGACACGGATCAGCTCCCGTAAGGCCTCGTGAACCAGGTCTTTTTTGGTGCGCGCCCTGCTTATTGAAAAGGCCTCTTCCAGCAATGCATCATCAATGTCGATATTGGTCCGCACAGCCGCCTCCTTATGTGTATAATATACATATAATACACTAACTATGTGTATTGTCAAAGAAAGAAATGGTAATTGCAACAACGGGGGAAGAGGATGAAAGGGATAGAGGGATCCATACTCAGGATAAGGGAGACCAACACCTCTAAGGTGACCAAACGATTGCCGCGTGCGCTACCCTTTATTCAAGCGGGTTTTAGCCAGAGAACGTGATGCAGTGACTGGTATTCCACGCTTGTCGAGTTCCGCTTGGAAGTCCCAATAGTCCAGACCAGCCATTTCCGCCGCCTTTCTGAAGGTGGTCCCGGACTGAAACTTCTGTATCGCCATTTCAATCTTTTCACCTGCTAATGCCTTTCGTATAAGCTGCCGTATGGCGGTTGATCTGTCTTCTGCCATGTCTTTTGCAAATTCATCAATCGATCGCAATACTTCCTTATCCAGCAGCACCGTGAGTCGTACCAACTCTTTAGTCCTTAACATCTTTTTTTCCCTCCATCATATACAGTTCCGCAACAACGGAATGTAATCGGTTTTCAATAACCAGTCCCCTCATATACGATTCGAACTCGGCGTCGCTCAGCACATTCCTCCTGAGGCCGTCCAAGAGCAAATCGGGCGACGCTTTGACGGTATATCCCAGAGAGTACGCGATCCTGCCGAGACCGTCATCATCAGTCAGTATTGTCTTTACTTCTTCGTTCAGTGCCACGGCAATAACGTTCTCGTCGCCCTTTGCAAGTGCTTTGCCTGTCATTCGTCGCGCTGCAGCTGTAACGCTCGTTTTTACCTCGACCACCCGAATCGAGTGCACATCGATAAAGTGCTTAATGAGGTCTGCATCGAGATATCCCTTTTCTTCTCCGCTCAGAACCGCTTCTGAGTAAACCTCGGATGGTACGATAACGTTTAGATCAAGTCGTATAATAAGATCGAGAATATGTATCTTCGCCAATGAGACGAGCGTGGACGTATCTATGACGCATTTCACCATATTATTTTATAATATTTTATGTGTTTGTCAACGAGAATCTGCGTACAAAAAAGCAAAAAGAGGCCCTCTGGGTGAGGTCGATAGATGGTTTACAGGTAGGTCTCCGTTATCCTGGCTATGGATTCTTCCACCCCACCGGGGGCCTCGGTCTCCAGCCGGGTTATCAAATCGGCCACCCGGCGATGCAAGAGGGGGTCGGCAATATCTCCCACGGTTTGATAGATCCCGGCCCGCTTGCCCAATCGGAAGTTGAGCCGCTCCTCAGGGGGAAGTGCCAGGAATGCGTCGATGATCCCCAGCATGTAATCCTTGTCATCGGGGAATGCCCCCTCGACCTCAGACAGCAAATTAAGGATATGATCGCTCATGAAGGTGCTGGTGATCCCGTCGAGGCTTTCGATTAAGAGCCGCTCCTCAACGATCTTCTCCTCTTCCGTCTGGAGCACAAAATCTCCCTCGTCGACCTTTTCCTGTAGGGCCATCCCGGGGAGGACCTTTAAGGTGCGCAGGCGGATGAAGTGGGGGTTGATCTGGTTCAAGACCTTGGCCGTCTCTCCGGCGTGCTCTTTCCACCATTTCTTCCCTCCGAGACCGAGGATTACATACTCCGAGAGCTCGATGCCTGATTCCATTACCTTGCGGCCGGCCTCGATGTGCTCGGCTGCGGTGACCCCCTTGTTTATATATGCCAGCACGCGGTCAGAGCCCGACTCGAGCCCCACGTGCAATCTGGTCAGGCCCGCACGCTTCAGTTCCTTCAGGTCCTCAACGGTCTTACCCTGGGCGATGGTCTTTGATCTGCCGTAGCTGGTAACCCGCTCCACCTGGGGGAAGGTCTTTTTCAAAAACGTGAGGATCTCGGCCAATTCCGCAGTCTTCAGGGTGATGGAATTGGCGTCCTGGAGGAAGACGTGCTTCCCCCCGAAGTAGAGCCACAGGGCGATGCTGCGGAAGTGCTCGGTATAGAGTTGAGGGGATTGAAAGATGCCTTCAACGAGCCCTCGGGTCACCTCCCCGCCAGAGCCGGCCCGCCAGGAGAGGGCCTTGATCTCATCGGCGATCTCCTTTGCCGCCTCGATATCCCCCTTGATCTCTGCGATCGGTCGCTTAGAGAACCGTTCACCCTTATAGGTCAAGCAAAAGGCGCACTTGTTCCACGTGCAGTTCCTGGTGACCCGGATGAGGAGGCTATAGGCCTCGCTGGGAGGCCTGATGGGTCCTTGCTCAAAGCTGAGTTTGCCTTTTTTCTCTGCCATACCCTAAAAAATAACTTTCCGTAATTATCCCCTCCCCTCATGGGAGGGGATTAAGGGGAGGGGGAAAACATTCCTCTTTTTTTCACCCTCTTCCTCCCTCCCCCATCAAGGGGGAGGGGGCAAAAAAAACTGATTTTTCTCGATGTCCGGAAAAATATCAATTCCTCCCCCTTTTTTGATACCGCCATACGGCCTCGTTGTGCTCCTTGAGCGTAGCTGAAAAGTGATGGGACCCGTCGTTGCGGGAGACGAAGTAGAGGTAGTTGACCGGCGCGGGGTAGAGGGCCGCGACGAGTGACGATCTCCCGGGATTGGCTATAGGTCCAGGGGGGAGCCCTTGGATGAGATAGGTATTATAGGGGGTTCGCCTTTCAAGGTCCCTCTTTCTGAGATTGCCGTCGAAGTCCGCAATACCGTAGATGACGGTGGGGTCGCTGCACAGGGGGATCCCCCGCTTGAGGCGATTGTGAAACACGGCGGAGATGAGGGGGCGCTCGTCGGGAACGCCGGTCTCCTTCTCGATAATGGAGGCGAGGGTGACGACCTCACGTTCCGTCATGTCCAATTCTGCGGCCCGCCGGGCGAAATCGGGTCCATAGACCCGCTTGAATCTCCCCACCATGGTCTGGATCACCTCCTCAGGGGTTGTCCCTTTTGAAAAGAGATACGTATCCGGAAAGAGATAGCCCTCCACGCTTGCGCCCGCTATACCCATACGGGAGGCGAGGTCGGATGAAAAGGCCGTCTGGACAAACTCCTCCTCTCCATTGATGATGCCCTCCCCTTCCAACCGAAGGGCGATCTGCCGAATGGAATACCCCTCGGGGATGGTGACCCGATATTTCACCACATCCCCGGTGACCAGTTTGTGCAGGATCACCGGCGGGATCATGGAGGTGCTGAGCGCATACTCTCCCGCCTTCACCCTTCCGGCGACCCCCACTATCCTCGCCATAACATAGAATCTGCTGGGGCTGCGCAGCAAACCCTCTTCGTCGAGGACACGCACTACCTCCCGGAAGGTGGAACCCTTCGGTATCAAAATCCGCTTTTCCTCCCCCCGAAACTGCGGCGGGAGGGCGAGGAATAGAACGGCGTCCAGGATGAGGGACAGCGCGAGCACCAGGGCTACAAATGAAACCACCTTTGCCACGCGGCTATTCATCCGTGTAATCCTTCCCCCCCTTGTTGGTCCAGGCTGTCGAGATAACCCTGCAGGATAAGGACGGCGGCCAGCTTGTCCACGACCTTGCGTCTCTTCTTTCGCGAGAGGTCCGCCTGGAGCAGTACCCGCGTTGCTTCTGCAGTGGTCCATCGCTCATCCCAGAGGATGAGGGGAATGGTGAGAGATTCCTCCATCTTTTTTACGAAGGACAAGACGTTTTGAGCGCTCTCTCCCACGGAGCCGTCCATATT
>CAZMFG010000042.1:5668-12103 GCA_964565525.1 uncultured Thermodesulfobacteriota bacterium | reverse complement strand
CCCACCGTTGAAGAAGACGAGCGGGAGCACCGCTACAGCGACAAGATCGTCAAGGAGATGGCGAAACTAGGCTTTTTTGGGTTTATCGCCCCTGAGCAATACGGAGGCACGGAGATGGGTTATCTCGCTGCCTCCCTCGCAACGCTTGAGATCGCCAAGGAGAGCCCCTCCTACGGGGTCACCTTCAACCTCCAGATGAACGCCATCCAGAGTGTGCTGCTCGCCTTTGGGACGGAGGAACAGCGTAAACGATATATCCCCCCCCTTACCACCGCAGATGCGTACGGATGTTTCGCACTCACCGAGCCGGACACCGGCTCGGACATAGCCTCCATGCTGACCACGGCCCGCGAGACGGACGACGGCTATATCCTCAACGGGAACAAGATGTGGATCTCCGGCGTGCCGGTTGCAACGGTCGGGATCATCTTCGCCATGACCGACCCTGAAAAGAAACACCGCGGCATGTCCGCCTTTATCGTCGACATGCAGACCCCGGGCATTGAACAGTGTGCCATAACGGAAAAGCTGGGCCTGCACAGCTCCCCCACGGGAGAGCTCGTCCTGGCGGACGTCAAGGTGCCCAAGGAGGCCCTTGTCGGCAATCCCGGGGATGGCTTCAAGATCGCCATGTATATGCTCGACAGGACGCGGCTTTCGTGCGCCGCCAGGTCAGCCGGGGTCGCCGAAAAGTGTTTTGAGCTCGCCAAACAGTATGCCAATGAACGGACCCAGTTCGGTCAGCCCATCATCAATTTTCAGATGATCCAAGATCAACTGGCGAGGATGTGGTGCGAGCATGAGGCGGCAAAGCTCTTGGTCTTCAAGGCCGCCTGGATCGTGGACAACCTGCAAAAGATGGGCGGCAGACCAACCCTGCACATCTCGACGGCAAAGTACTATGGCGCCGAGGCCGCCGTGGCGGCGGCCAATGAGGCGATGAAGGTATATGCATCCTACGGCTTCGGCACCGAATATCCCATAGAACGCTTTTACCGCGATTCCAAGTCCTATCAGTGCGTTGAAGGCACCTCAAACATCCAAAAGGTGATCATCGCCAGGAATTTCATAGAAAAGAAAAATTAAGTATTGCAGGGTTTGAGTAAACCGCGTTTTTTTTGCAAAGAGGAGGGAAGGCCTCAATAAAGCAATAAAGCCGGGAGAGATTCCCCGTGAAGCTCCCGGCTTATCCTTTTTGTTTTCCTCACCGTTGTCTACACTTTTTTTTCGATGTGTATCATATCGCCTTTTTGAAATCCCATCTTGTCAAAGAAGTGGAGCAAGTCCCAATCCTTCCAGTTTAAAAAAGTGTACAAGGTGTCCACGCCGAGCGTCTTCAAGTTGGCCACCATCTCATCAAACAAGATCCTTGCTACGCCCTTTCTTCGGTACTGAGGATGTACCCCGATGGTATCGATCCACCCCACGGTATCAGGAAAACCGTACTCCCAGCCACTGGCATCCCCCAGGATGAATCCGACTACCTTGCCATCCAACTCTGCGACCAAAGAGGCCAACGGGGACCTGTTTTCAGAGAGCTCTATCTTCATGCTCCAATATCCGGGTCTTTCCTTCCCCAGCACCTCCTTGTCTATTTCTACGATGGCATCCAAATCGCCATACGCGAGGGCCCTGATCTTGACAGGCTCCACGGGTTCCATTGCTTCTTTCCTTCCTTTGCTTCGCTTGTGAAAAGTTATAATAATAAGTATAGCGGGGGTTTTGGAGGTGTCAAGAAAGTCGCCGAGTAGAAGTCCGAGGGATTACCGAGATAATAACCTTATTCGAACTTTCCCAACAGTCTCCCAAAAGGGTGGGAGAAAAGGCATTGTTATAGTTTGAGTGTGAAGCTCCGTAATACTGAAATTTCTAGAAAATATTTTGTTTCAATACTATAACTACTTTATATTATTGAATAACTTAATATAAGAATATTGGTCGCCAGAAACCTTCTCGAAGATCAGGCAGGTAACAATACGGCGACTCACTCAGCCGCCGCCGCTGTTACTTCCGTAATCCCTTCTCAAATATCCTCTCACACTTCTCCGTAGCCCACTCGGCTCTGGCAGCGGCGGCCTCGGCCCTATCAGCGGCGGCTTCAACCCTATCAGCAGCGGCCTCCACCCTCTCTGCAGCCGTTTGGGCCGCTTTCATGGCCGCTTCAGCCGCTTCACGGTGTTCCCTGATCTGCTGGTCGCTCACGCAACCCACTCCCAGGAGCATGACAACGGCCAGTACGGTGAAGACACCGACGTTTGTCTTTATTCGCAACTTTTCTCCCATATCACACCCCTCCCGATACTTTTTGACAGCATACCCTCGTGCTGCAATAATTTCAAGGGGCGAATTTTTTAGGCTCCGTTAAAAGAGATCGTCGACCTCCGCCCGGTTTCCCTCCGGCATCTCCCCATGCCGGGCGACATGCTGCTGGAGGACCTCACTCTCCCGTTTCGTATAGAGGGGATCGACATCGTACAGAAAGTAGCGGGCCTTGGCGTTCACCGCCAACTGCTCTTCGAGCGCTTGGTGAAGGTCCCTGGTCCCTTTAATATAAATGACGGTCTTATCCTCATCCAACAGCTGATAGACACCCTCCATTTCCGGCACAGAGGTGAGACTCCCCGCCACAAAGTCCATCCACGGTCCTTTTTTTGGTGCCACGGCAGGCTTTTTACCCCCTTGTCTCTCACGGTGTGTGGGGTAAGCCTTTTTATAAGGCTCCTCTCCTTCAACCAACTTCTTCTCCATAAGGGCGCCGGTAGGACATACCTCCACACACGCCATGCAGAAACGACAACCCGATGCCTGAAGCGTTGTATCGACAGTCCCCACCATGACCCGTCCCCCCTCATCAAAGACAAAATCGAGCGCTCCGATTCCGCATACGTCGCGGCACGCCCGTATACAGCGCGTGCAACCGATGCAGAGGTTATAGTCACCGTCAAAAGAATCATGGTGGATAATGGGCAGATCCTCAAAGGTATATCGCGGCGTCTCAGGCTTGAGTCCCACATATTCTACCACGCCTTGAAACTCACAGGTGCCGAACAGGGGACAGCATCGCTCGGCTTCCGGAATATTCATGGAACAGGGAAATCGTGCGCACCCATTTTTTTGAGCGCAGGTCAGACAGGCATGAGGATGGGTGGCCGCCAACTCTATGATCCGATCGCTGCGAAACGCCTCGATTTGAGGGGAAACCGTTCGGACCACCATGGCGTCAACCACGAGGGTGCTACAGGCACGGTGCAGACCTTTCTCCCCCTCGATCTCCACCACGCACAGCTGACAGCCTTCATATCGCAGGTCAGGCCTTTTATTTTCGATGCGTTCTTCATTGCGATACACGGCTCCTGCCGGTTGCTGGTGATCCACAGGGGGAACATCGGGGTGAAAACAGATATGGGGTATATAGATCCCCACCCCTTCGGCTGCCTGTAATATCGTCGTGCCTTCGGAGACGCTGATCTCTTGATCATCGATGGTGAGGGTAATCATGGCCTGATTCGATTGGGAGACCGCGCAGTCATTTTTCCCCATATGACTGCCGCCACGCCTCCGAGTGGGAGATGGCCTCCGGCTCACACACGGCTACGCAAGGGGCGGGCTTTTCTCCGTAACCGGGTTGGCAGGGGGCGCACGCATACCGAATCTTCTTGCGCATTGCATCCTTCACGCCGGCAACGAGCGCTTCGCTCATTGGATCATATTCATTCTCACCCACCTCAAGGGCATGTTCCGGACACACCTCCACGCAGGCGCCGCACCCCGTGCATTGATCGGTATCGATACAGATAAACCAGTCTCCCGAGCCGTCCTTAAAACCGTAATATGCCCGCATGGTCTTTTCCTGTTATGCTTTTCGAACGCTCTTCGCCTTCCCCTTTCTCACCATGGCCTCCGCAAAGAGGGCCGCTCCTAAGGCGCCGGCAATTTGGGTGTCGAATGGATAGTCCTTGTATGCAGGCCTGTACCACACCGTTTCCGCCGTCTTGATTCCCAACTCTTTTTCCAGCCTCCTGACCACTCCCTCATTTTTGGCAATACCGCCTGTGATGACGAATTTCTCATGGACACCCAGGCGATTGAGCAGCTCCATGATCCGGTGAGCCATGGCCGCGCAGTAGGCGGCTATGATGTCATTTTCAGGCACCCCTTCCTCCAACAGCCCCACGACCTCACTCTTGGCAAAGACCACGCAGGTACTGCTGATCATGGGGGGTTCCTTTTTGATCTGGAATGAGCGTGTTCCGATCTCCCACACCGGCACCTCGATGAGATCGGCAAAGACCTCCATCCCTCTGCCGGTGCCTGCTGCGCACTTGTCGTTCATCATGAAATTGAGGACCTTACCCTTGTCATCACAGTTGATGGCCTTGCAATCCTGCCCCCCCATATCCATAACCGTCCGTACCTCCGGTCCGTACATAAAATTTGCCCCTCGCGCATGGCAGGCGATCTCGGTTATGGTGCGCTGAGCCATGGGGACATTCACCCTGCCGTACCCTGTACCGATGCAGTAGTCGATACGGTCCAGGGTGAGATCGGTATCCTCCAGGGCCATAGTCAGGGACTTCCGTGCGCTATCAGGACTATCGTATCCGGTGCGCGTGTTACCGAAGGAATACAGCTCACCGTCAACTACCACCACCCCCTGTGAGCTCACCGATCCTACGTCAACACCGGCCGTAATAAGTGTGCCCTTCGTCCAATTGATATCGGGATTGGTCCAGGTGCTCTCAGGCCATCTCCAGTATTCGTTGGTTGCTCCCTCACCCATCTGATTGCACCTCCACCTCCTTATCAGACCAATTAAGCCTCTCCCTCGGTAACGGTCTCCTGCTCTACTACCGTTGCCTCAACTTTCTCGTCCAATACACCGGATGCAGCTGCCGCCGCCGCCCCCAGCGCTCCTATAAATGCAGGGTCAGGGGGGACAATGACATCAATTTGGATCTCCTTGGTGAGTGCATCGATAAACCCCTTATTGTTAGCCATACCGCCTATTACCACTACATCCGGTTCTAATCCTACAATACGGCCCACCGAGGCAATCCGTCCGGCGATGGCGTCATGCACGGCCTTGGCAATATCCTGTTTTGCCACCTTCTGGTGGATGAGGGAGACCACCTCCGATTCGCCAAAAACGGCGCATTGGGCATTCATGGGGATGGATTGCGTGGACTTCAGCGATATATTGGCCATTTCCTCCACGCTGATTTCCAGCGCCCTGGCCATGGCCTCCACGAATGTGCCGGCCCCAGCGGCGCACTTTTCGTTGATGGCGAAATCAAGGATCCTACCCTGGGAACTGACCTTGATGGCCCTCCCCTCTTCTGCGCCCACATCGATAACGGTCCGAGCCGAGGGAAAGAGGCGGTTGACACCCCTGGCATCGGCCGCCGCATCGGGGATCACCCCGTCGGCAAAGGCGACCCGCTTGCCGGCACTCCCGGTAGCCACCACGCGCTCCACGTCTGCGCGGTCGAGCCCGGCCTTTTTGAGCGTTTCATCATATACGGTTTCAGCGGCCGCGGCCTTTTGAATCCCCGTGGTCGCCTTGCCTTTGGCCACAGTTTCATCATCCTTTAAAACGACCACGTGGGCGTTTTTTCCGCCGAGGTCTATTCCTGCAACGATCATCCCTATTATCCTCTCCCTTTTCTATTTTTACGCTACTTTTTTGAGTCCTAGGGTCTCGGTGACGAAGAGCTCTATGAGCCGCTTGACGCGACCCTCGTCGAACTCCCGCTCATCCGCCATATTGCCCTCATAGGTCAAGACCGGTATGCCCATCTCCTGCAGGGCGATCTTCATCTGCATCTGGTGCTGGGCCGTTCCCTCGCACCCTCGATTCAGGTGTATCATCGCCGCATCGCAGTGCCACTGCCTGGCCATTGCGGTCACGAGCGCGTTTTTGTAGGTGGCCCCGTAGAAGGGGGCCCACATGAGCTTGCCTTTCAGCTCTCCTTCCGCCAACAGCCTGAGGGCGTGGTCGCGGTCCTTGATGGTGATGCCTTGTTCTTCAAGGGTCGGATAGGGGACAAGATCGCCGTCTGTGTCCGGCGTCATCCACCCCATGAGGGAAAAGGTGTACAGGCTTGCAACGGAGACAACGCCATACTGTTCGAGATATCGATATATCCTGAGAAACCCCCACGGGGGCTGACTATCGCCCAAGACCCGGCATTGCTCGTTGGCGACCGCAGCGATCTTGTTGGCGACGCGATCCCGCACCTCCGGATATAATTCCTTCTCGTAAAAATCGGCAATGGCTTGGTTTGACTTCTCAAGCGTCCCCAGCACGTAGAGGGAGAACATCGTCTTCTCATCGAGAGGCGCCGGAATAGCCTGATTGAGTTCGCACGTCTTGGCCCAATAACAATTCGAGCGGTAGGTATTGTAGACGTTCTGTATCAGCTTTTCATCGACGAT
>CAZMFG010000042.1:0-5568 GCA_964565525.1 uncultured Thermodesulfobacteriota bacterium | reverse complement strand
GCACATCCCCACCTGCCTTCTGCAGCCTCCTGATATCTGACTTGGAGCTCGGGATCGTGCGCTATGCTGGCCCCATAGGGCTCCTCCGTAAGCCCGTGCACCTCACCCTCCAAGGCCTGGGGAATGGCGTCAAAGCTCCAGGCTCCGCCCTCCCAGCGCAGACCCCCTCGATCATGCGATTCTTTGTAGTCCTGGTAATATTGTTCCCTCAGCTCTTTTGCCCTGTTCCAACAATCGAGGCCTTTTGTTTTATACCGCGCCATTAGTGCGCCTCCTTAATATCAATATCTCCAGGTAGTCTTTTTCAATCGAACAAATCATCGGCCCTGAGCTGCTCGATAAAGGCCTCGATCCGGATGCGGAATTGTCCCACGGGCACCGTCACGTCGAACTCGAGGAAACAACAGGGGATGCCGTGGCCTTCGAGATACCGTCTCAAACTCGGTATATCGCACTCGTGGGGATCACAGAATTTTTGTTGGATGAGCACCGCCCCCTGTACCCGATACTCCTTGGCCAAATTGAGTATATGGGGGAACCGTTTCCTCTCCCACGTCTCTTGCCCAAAGTCCTTGGTGGGACACGGTACACGATCGCAATACCGCGCGGCAATAGCCTCCAGGGGATCTCCATCTGCATTAATCTCATCCCAAAAATACCGCGAGCCCGAGCAGTGATCGTCGATCACGAAGGTGGCCCCCAGTGCTTCGACCATCTCCATAAAGGGGCGGTCGTCATTCTCGCTCCCGACTATCATAAGTCGTATCCCGGGGTCGCGATCGAGCGTTCGATGGGGAAGATCCCGCAGCAATTGTTCGACCAAGATAGTATGCTCTTGTTTGTCCATTATCTGGCTGGCCCATACCATGGTCATGGCCTCTGCACCGGTAATGGGCGGGTTGTCTTCCTTGCGGAATTCATAGACCCGCTTCATGAGTCTTCGATTGGTATTCATGATCTCGATACCGCGGCTGAGGTCTTCATCAATTATGGTTTTATTCGTCCACTCTTCTAACGCCGTCTTAAACTCGGCCAACTCTCCGGCAAGAAACTTCTTTGCGTGAGGGGTGGTGACGGCGTGGGGCATACACAAATAATATGACCACGGAGTGGGCACCTGCAGTTGCCACGCACCGAAGGCTTGACGGATATGGAGGCATGCCTGGGCGAGCATGACCCCGTCCAGGTAATCATACCTGCCTGCCAGGCCTTGGTGCAGACAGTCGCGGGAAAAGGGACACCACATATCAAACATATGCGGCGTTGCCAGGACCGGCGTTTCGTGTCCGCCGAATATGCGCACGGGGAGGATATGTGCCGCATAGATGATCTCCTCCGGCACATAGGTGCAAAAGTAGCCCACTACCTTGCCATCCGGATTGTTCTCCTTCCATGCCTTGGCATAGCTATGTCTCTCCTCATACCACTGTTGAAACTCCTCTATCACTAACCCTTTCCTCCCCTTTCCGGTACGGTGCAACGTATTAGTGTTACACCGTCATACGTTCAGCGCTTTTTATACGATGCATGTCTCCTTGGTATCCCTCCGTTTGTGCTTTTTGTTACAACCATAGCAATATAATCGATTTTGTCAATACGGCTTACCGCCATAAGGAAGACCGTTGAGATCAAGAGATGCCGTTGATATGCAATGAATCATCACATAACTGTCACTAGAGAGAGATAAACAGACCTGCAGCATCGGCGCCCACGGGGGACATGCGATACCAACCGCAGGCACCTTATGGAATAGAAATAAAAGCTGGGGTAACGGTCCAGAAGGCAATCGAGAAAGGACACTACTCACTGTCGAGACTATGGTACACGGACTGAATAAAGCACGATGGTCTAACGGTTCTATTTGGCCAGCCTTGCCATATCACCCGTGGATATCTTGCCGCCATTGACTATCGTCGCCTCAGCGGCGTCAACTCCTAAGAACTGACTGACCTTTACCTTCCCTTTCTGGGTACCTGGCAACCGCCCCAGAGAAACCCCGGTTACCGCGTGTTTTACCTGCCTCCCAGGATTATAAATCTCCAACTCGTCTCCAACCTTCAAGCCTGTGGACTTGCCGGCATTGAGATAGAGCTTGTCGCCTGCTACGGAAGCCACGCTGGTAGACCATTCAAGGCCTGCCAGCCCCCGTAGTATCCCCTCGGTAATTCCCTGGAGGGCAAAATCGATGGCCTTGAGAAGGGCCTTATTTTGACTCAACTCCCCTACGGCATGGGAGGTATAAACGGGATTGCTCCCTTTAATCGATCTGATGACGTTCCCGGTCTCCGTATTAAACAACAGGACATCGATCTTCATGCTGGCCATCGCCTCTTCCGTCTTCGCCTGCACACCTGTTCCCACCACTGCATCCTGAACCGTCCCCGTCACCACCCCTTGAACCCCCAACAAGGTCCGCAACTGCCACAGGGAAGAAGTCGTCGATAAGAACCCGGCATCCCTATTTCCGAGGCTCTTTTTCACCAGTTCCATATCCACCAAGACCACCGCTCCGCTCTCTTCAAGTTGCTTGCTGAGCTGTTGGGTCACCAGCCCCCCCAGTCCCCGTCCACCCCGCTTGGTCTTGTCGTGAAACTCAGTCACCACGAGCTTATATTTTAGCCTCCCCTGAAGATAGGGCGTGACGGTGGGCTTGGTCTCGGGCCCGGCAAGCGCTACCTCTTCCCCTTCCTGCCCGGCATAAGGCCTCTTAGAATAAGTTGTCGCCCTCTTTCGCTCACTGGTTGGAGAAGGTTTTTGCGAACTGTAGACCCATTGTCCTTCCTTCGCCGTGCCGGCGGGCTGATCCTTGTCCTTCTTCTTAAAAAGGGTGCAAGAGGAGATAAGGAACGAAGCGGCGAGAATCATCACCACTATTCCCACTGTCTTTTTTCTCTTCATCATCGTGCTCCTTTCCTAATTAATGAATGCGCCGGCATATACGGTTTCCATCTCCGGTGTATATGCTCCATCGCTCGAATAGACACAGAGTGGCGGCAATACGTTCACCCCTTCACCTCCCCCTTTATACGCCTCAGCGAGGATGAATGCGGCCTCTTCGCCTTCCCGTGAGTGTACCCATCGGAGCGTCTTCGGCTCCAACGAGGCACTCCGCAAACTATCCAAGAGCGTGACGGCCCGCTGGGCGGGAAAGATGATAAACATTCTCCCCCCCTCTTTTAAAAGATAACGGGCCGCGTGCAGCACGGCGTCGATGGTACACGTCACCTCATGACGGGCAATGGCCTTCTGCGGATAGGGGTTGATTCTCCCGCTCGAGACCCGGTAGTAAGGGGGATTGGTCACTACGACGTCGAACGTGGCAGGCGGGAACTGATCGTCCAAACGCCTGATGTCCCCCTGAACAATATGGATGAGGTCCTCGAAACCATTGATGAGGACGTTTCTCTGAGCCAGTTCGGTTAACCCCTCTTGGATCTCCACCCCCACAATCTGTTCCGCTCCTTCCCCCCTCTTCCCCAGTATGAGGGGAATGATCCCCACCCCCGTCCCTAAATCGATAACCCGTTCCCCTTTTCTCAACCGGACAAAACCCGCCAGCAAAACGGCATCTATGGAAAAACGGTAGCCGTCCTTTTCCTGGACTACCCTGAGCTTTCCGCCGAAAAGGGTATCGAAGGTCTCTTTTGGGGTATGGGAAGACAAACGACCGGACATTAAATCACCGCTACCTCCTCATCGGGAACGATCTTGTAGATTACCAACCCGGTAGCGACTTTGGGATAAAAAAAGGTTGTCTTGCGTGGCATTACCTCTCCGGCATCGACGACTCGTTTGACCTGTTGAATGGAAGGCGGATTCAAGAGAAAAGCCGCCCTATATCGTCCCTTATGAACCTCTTCCAGGGCCTCATCCCGGCCCTTTGACAATCCCACATCGTCACCCTCAACGGCGAGCAGCTCTTTCAAGATAAAACCGTTCAACAGGGTCACATCGAGCTCCTGCAAGACCTTCGGATAACCTTTCGTGAGACCTCTGATCGCTGCCTCTCCTTTGGGATAGAGGCGAATATAGCTCTTCTCTCCACCAATGTAAAGGCCAAAGGTATATCTGGACGGGCCTTGGGCGTCCAGGGACCTGAAAAAGCGCTCTCGCGCCCCCTTTTCCCCACCGGTATCGTCAAAATCGAAGACATCGAAGGAAAAATACTCTTTCAAAGCGGTGTAAAACCCTTCCGTATCGATGGGCCCTTTTGAAACCAGCCGGTGGGTGGGAAGGATGAGGAGCCCTTCTCCTTCCAGGGGGGTAAGATACAGCATCGTGTATTCAAAGGGAGATCTCTCGGTGTAGGTAGGAAATCGTTTTCTCATCCTGTCACGATAGATCAAGGCGGTCTTATATCGGTGATGCCCATCGGCGATGAGGATGGTCTTGTCCCGCATCCTCTTCTCAACTTCTGCGATGAGTGCACGATCATCCACCTGCCAGAGGCGATGGACGACGCCGTCATCATCCCGAAATTCATAGCGGGGGGGTGAAGTCCATACCCCGGCAAATTGTCCCTCCACATCCCCTGCGGGATCGGAATAGAGGGAAAAAACCTGACTGAGGCTCGCATCGCATGCCGTCATCAAATTAAGACGGTCCTCCACCGGTTTGGGGCTCGTCCCCTCATGGGGGATGATGCTTCCTTCTCCCCACGGTTCAAGTTTTACCAATGATATAAATCCGTTTCTCTCTTTTAGCTCACCCGAAGGAGAGGCAAAGACCTGCTGATAGGGATAGAGAGAAGGCCGTGCGTCCCTGATGAGCACACCTTCCTGCTCCCATTCCTGCAAGGAGCGGGCGGCCTCGTGATATCTGTCCACACCGCCTTTCCCTGCGGGGAGGATGAGATGGATTATATTGTACGGATGTCTCCCGCGATAGCGTTCTTCTTCATGGGGCGCAATGACGTCATAGGGCGGTGCGGCAACCTGGGAAAGGTCCGCAATCTTTCGAGGATTATAATAGAGCCCGCGGGCAGGGGCGATCTTGGCCAACAGCTACTCCTCTGTTTAAAACGCCGCATTGTATCCGCCTCGACCCCAGAAGTCAATAATTTCCCATAACAAGAGATGAATATTAAGGTTTTTGACCTGGTGATCGATGGGGAGAGCATCAACGCCCCCAATAGACATGTATAGCTTAGAGAGGGAATTAAAGCGGGGCTTTCCTCTTACTCGAACTTGAATTTTTTCTCAGTAAAGAGCTTTACGCAGGCATCGATGACTTCGGGGTCGTAGAGGGTGCCCCTATGCTCCGTGATCTCCTCCAAGGCATGTTTGATGCCGAGGGCTGGTCGGTAAGGCCGGTGAGAGGCCATTGCCTCAACCACATCAGCCACCGCCAAAATTCGCGCCTCCAGCATGATCTCGCCATCCTTCAACCCCTGAGGATATCCCGAACCATCGAGTCGCTCATGATGCTGCAATACGATTGTGGCAACCGGCCACGGTAGTTCTATCGTCTTTATGATATCGTGGCAGATTTGGGGGTGAAATCGAATGATGCTGAATTCGATGTCGTTGATACGGCCAGGCTTGCTGAGGACCTCAGCAGGCACGTTGA
>CAZMFG010000041.1:0-16738 GCA_964565525.1 uncultured Thermodesulfobacteriota bacterium | reverse complement strand
TGGGCGGATTGGGCGCAGAAGGCGCAGTCCTCGGGGCAGCGACCGGACTTGGCATTGACAATAGCGCAGAGCCGTATCCCTTGCCCGTGATGGTGATCGCGGATCAGGCCCGCTCCCGCGAGGAGAAGGGGGAGGAGGTTGGCGTCCGTCTCCAAGAGGGCCTGGGCCGTGGCAGGGGCGACCCCGCCGTTGTTCAAGGCCTCGTGGATGCATTCCTCGATGAATCCCTGCATGGCAACGACACATAGCACAGAAGGAGATTAGTTGTCAACCCAAACAGAAATATGGTTGACGATAAACGGGCCTCACCATTTGCCCTCCTGATCACTGACCACTGAACACTGATGACTAACGTAGCCACTGTTTCCGCAGGATCGATATGGTAGGGAGAAAAACCCCCTTCAGACAAAAACGCAGGAAACTCCAGATTCTGGTCTCTTGATTTTCCCCCTCAATCGAGTTAGGATACCGGGACTGGGGGTACGGTAATGACCGACGTGATGAAGGGGATCGATTGGGAGACCTTCCAACAACTCCGAGGGAGTGAAAAGAAAGAGTACTTCACACGGGACGGAAACATCTTCCATATCATCATGTCCCAGCAATTCGATCGGCCATTCCTCGACGAGATATGCGAGCTGACCACCAAGATCAGGGGTATCTCCAAGGGGAATAAGGGGGTCTTGTTTCTCCAATCACTCCTGCAGGGGAAGCGGGCGATGCTCTACTTTGTCCAGCCCTCCACCAGGACCTTTCTCTCCTTCATGGCCGCCTGTCAGATCCTGGGTATCCAGTGCTCAGAGGTGAGGGACACCGCTACCTCCTCGGAGATGAAGGGGGAATCACAAGAAGACACCGTCCGGACATTCAGCAGCTATGTGGATCTCATCGTGATGCGCCACCCCCAGTCTGGGTTTGCGGAGAGGATTGCGTTCCTCTTGAATCAGATCCGCAGGCCGGTACCTGTCATCAACGCCGGTTCGGGGAAAGATCAGCACCCTACCCAGGCCCTCCTGGATATCTACACCCTCCATCGTTCCTTCGACAACTATGGGGGGATCGACGGCAAGCGGATCGCTTTTGTCGGCGACCTCCGGAGAGGGAGGACCGTGAGGTCCCTGGCATATCTCTTACGCAACTACCAGGACGTCACGCTCTACTTCGTCGCCCCCCCGGAGTTGCAGCTCGGGGAGGATCTCAAAAGCTACCTCCGGGAACAAGGGGTGGCATTTGAGGAGATGCACAATCTCGAAGAGGTCATCCCCTTCGTGGACGCCGTCTACATGACCAGGATCCAAGACGAATATGACGAGGCGGGAGAATCGAAACGGATAGATTACTCCGCATACTATTTCAAAAAGGAATACCTCAAGATTCTTCCCCCCAATGCCATCATCATGCACCCCCTGCCCAGACGGGACGAGATACCCGTGGAGATAGACGCGGATAAACGGACCATCTATTGGCGGCAGGTGCGCAACGGGATGTGGGTCAGGGTGACCCTCATCGCCACCATATTTCGCAAAGACCAGGATATCAAAAACTACTAGTGGATAAGGCTGCCGATCCTCTTCCACCGGACCTTTGACACCAGCGAGCGGGCGTCCCAGTCCCACGACCAATACATGATAAAGGCCTTGCCCAATACATCATCAAGGGGTACAAACCCCCAATATCGGCTGTCCTGGCTGTTGTCGCGGTTGTCCCCCATGACAAAGAGGGCGTCAGGGGGGACGACCTGGGGACCATAGTTGTCAGAGACTGAGGACCGCCAGGAGGGATTATCCCTCCGGTAAAACCCCCAGGGGTCTTCGATGAGGCGATCATTGATGTAGATCTTTCTATCCCTGAATTCCACAGTATCACCCGGAAGCCCAATGACCCGTTTGATGAAGTCCTTGCTCCTATCCCCGGGGTAGATGAAGACGATGACATCCCCCCGTTGAGGGGTGGAAAAGGGTAATATCTTCTCCCCTATGACGGGGATCCTGATCCCGTAGATGAATTTGTTGACCAATATATGATCTCCCACCAGGAGGGTGGGCTCCATGGAGCTGGAGGGGATCTTAAATGCCTGTACCACGAAGGTCCTGACAAAGAGGGCAATGGCCAACGCAATGATGAGGGTCTCCGCATATTCCCGCACCTTACTCTTTTTTGTTTCGGGCATCCGTTCAGTTCCTCCTTTCACCTAACCTGTAAGAGGGCAAGGAAGGCCTCTTGGGGGAGATCCACCTTCCCCACCCGTTTCATCCGCTTCTTCCCCTCTCGCTGTTTTTCCAGCAATTTGTTCTTTCTGGTGACGTCTCCGCCGTAGCACTTGGCCGTCACCTGCTTGCGCAAGGCGGGGATTTTCCCCCTGGCGATAATCCTCCCCCCTGCAGCCGCCTGGACCACTACCTCGAACATCTGGCGGGGGATAATATCCTTCATCCTGTGGACCAACTCCTTGCCGCGGTAATAGGCCTGGTCTCGGTGGACGATCATGGAGAGGGCCTCCATCACCTCCCCGTTGATGAGGATATCGAGCTTCACGAGATCCGATTCCCGAAACGCGCCGAACTCATAGTCGAAGGAGGCATATCCCTTGCTGAGGGATTTGAGTCGATCGTAAAAATCCCACAGGATCTCGGCAAGGGGGAGTTCATAGGTCACCGCCACCTTGTGATGGGAAAAATACTCTATCCGTTTTTGTCTCCCCCTTCGCTCTTCGCAGAGTTGTAGGATAGGGCCGAGGAATCCGGTCGGGAGATGGATCGTGGCGGTGATAAAGGGCTCCCGCATGGCTGCTATCTCCCCCCGGGGCGGCAGTTTGCTGGGATTGGCCACCCGCAGGGTCTCCCCGTGGTTCGTCACCACCTCATAGACCACGGTAGGGGAGGTGAAGATGAGCCGCAGGGCAAACTCCCGCTCCAGCCGCTCCTGCACGATCTCCATGTGGAGCAGCCCCAAAAATCCACAGCGAAAACCAAGGCCTAAGGTCGCTGAACTCTCCGGTTCGAAGGTAAAGGATGAATCGTTGAGATGAAACCGTTCCAGGGCCTCCCGGAGGAGGTTGTACTGCCCGGCGTCGGCGGGATACAGCCCGGCATAGACCATGGGTTTGATGGCCTTGAATCCGGGAAAGGGCTCTGTGGTGGGGTTGTGTGCGTGGGTCACCGTATCCCCCACCCGCGCCTCCCGGACCTCCTTGATCCCGGCCACCAAAAAACCGACCTCACCAGGACCCAGGGATTCTTCTTCCACTTCATGAGGGGCAAAGACGCCGACGCGGCTCACGGTATACTCCCGGGCGCCGGCGCAGAGGCGTATGTGGTCCCCTCGTGATACGCGGCCGTTGAAGACCCGGACCATGATGACGGCACCATGATAGGAATCGTACCATGAATCGAAGAGCAGCGCCTGCAGGGGGGCCTGGGCATCACCTGTCGGAGGGGGGATACGCGCTATGATCGCTTCCAGGAGATCGCTCACACCAATACCCTCCTTGGCGCTGACGGTGAGGACCTCTGAAGGGTCAAGCCCCAAGACCTCCCCTATCTCATCCTTCACCCGCTCGGGGTCGGCATTGGGGAGGTCTATCTTGTTGATCACCGGTATGATCGCTATATCATTTTCCATGGCCAGATAGAGGTTCGCCACGGTCTGCGCCTGCACACCCTGCACGGCATCTACCAGCAAGATCACCCCTTCGCAGGCCGCCAGGCTCCTGGATACCTCATAGAAAAAATCGACGTGCCCGGGGGTGTCGATGAGGTTCAAGAGGTACTCCTCCCCATCTGCACCATGGTACCTGATCCTCACGCCCTGGGCCTTGATGGTTATCCCCCGCTCCCGCTCCAGATCCAGGCGATCGAGGAATTGCGCGCGCATCTCCCGCTCCGGGACCGCGTGGGTCAACTCCAGAAACCGATCGGCCAAGGTGGATTTGCCGTGGTCGATATGGGCGATGATGGAGAAGTTTCGTATCCGCGAACGATCCGTGCTCATGGGCCTGATACCACCCTCGTCCCTTCGATGTTCTCCTCAGCGGCAAGCCTTTTCTGGACCTCCTCGGCCTCCTGCAACGTCGTATATCCCCCCAGCCTCACCCGGTACCACAAACCAAGCCCCTCTATCTGCACAGGGACGACGTGGACCGGGTACTTCTTTTTCACCAATCTGTCCCGCAGTCCCTCGGCCGTTTCCTCTTCCTTGAAAGAGGCGACTTGGACAAAATAGCGTTCCTCCTCTGCAGGCGGCTTTTTGGCCTCTTCCTCCTTCGTGGTGGGGGGCGAGGGTTTCCGCACCTCTTCTTTCTTCTCCGTTACTTTCGTTTCCTCCTTTTTTGCCGCCCCCTCCTTTGCCTTTTGCGTCTCTTTCTCAACCCCCTCTTTTCGCGTTAGGGTCTCATAAAAGGTAAATCGCATCTTTTCATCTTTTTTCTCTGGGGGAGGAGGTGGCTTTTTGCTTTCGTTCTTCTCCGCGCCCTCCTTTTCTTTGCCGCTGGGCAGGGGAGAAGCCACCTCGTGGGCAATACGCACCCGCTCACGCTCGATCTGTATCCCCACCTTCACCCCCCCGATGAAGATCGCGAAGACCAGGATCATCCCCCCCATAATGCCGAAAAGTCTCTTGAGCTGACCGCGCCTTTGCACCCGGGAAATGGGTTCTTTGTAGTCCCTCATCACATCTCCGTGGGGGCGGCTATTCCCAGCACCCCCAATGCACTGCGCACAACCCCTTGGACGGCCTTGACCAGGAGGAACCGTGCATTCGTCAACGCCCTATCTGCTGAGATGACCCGATGCTTGTTGTAGTAACTGTGGAAGATGCCGGCCAAATCCTGGAGGTAGGCGGTCAGGCGATGGGGTTCCAAGGCCAGGGCCATCCCCTCCACAAACTCCGGAAAGATGGCCACCCGTTTAGCCAGCAACCGCTCCTCCGGAAGGCGCAACAGGGAGATATCCACATCCTCGAAGGTCGGCACCTCCACCCCCCGCTCAGCCGCCTTCTTAAAGATACTCGTTATCCTCGCGTGGACGTATTGCACATAATAGACGGGATTCTCCGCCCCCTCCCTCTTGGCCAGCTCCAAATCGAAATCCAGCGGGGAGTCGGCCCTGCGCAGCATAAAAAAATAGCGGCAGGCATCCACCCCCACCTCATCCATCACCTCCCGCAGGGAGGTGAACTCCCCCCGCCGGGTGGACATGTTTACCTGTTTTTTATCCCGCAACAGGTTGACCAACTGCACGAGGATTACCTTGAAGATGGACCGGTCACAGTCCATGGCCTGGATGGCGGCCCCCATGCGTGGTATATAGCCGTGGTGGTCGGCCCCCCAGATATCTATCAACAGATCATACCCGCGATCATACTTGTCTCGGTGATAGGCGATGTCCGAGGCAAAATAGGTCGTCGCGCCGTTGGCCCGGATCACCACCCTGTCCTTCTCATCACCAAGGGGGGTGCTCTTAAACCAGAGGGCCCCTTCATCCTCATACAGGTATCCTCTGTCTCGCAGGTCTCCCAAAAGCCGAGGGACCAAGCCGCTGGTGTACAGATCCGTCTCCCGGTACCATCTGTCGAAGTTGACCCGGAACCGCTCCACATCATCCTTGATCCACCCCAAGATGATTTGAGCGGCCTTTTCCCCCAGGGGCTCTATAGTTTCCCCCTCAGGGGAAAGGAGATATCTATCACCTTCTTCTTCTTTGATGTGGTGGGCGATTTCCTTTATATAGTCACCCTGGTATCCATCCGGGGGGAATGCGACCTTCCTATCCCATTCCTGCGCGTACCAGAAGTACACGGACTCCCCCAGGAGTTGCATCTGGGTGCCCCTATCGTTGACGTAATACTCCCGCTCCACCTCGTATCCGACCTTCTCCAAGAGGTTGGCCAGGGCGTCGCCGAATGCGGCGATCCTCCCGTGCCCGATGTGCAGGGGGCCGGTGGGGTTGGCGCTGAGAAACTCTACCAAGGCTCGCTTCCCGTGCCCCAGCTCCCCTTCACCGTAGCGTTCCCCTTTACGATCCGCCTCCCGCAGGAAATAACGCCAATAGTCCTGGGTGAGAAAGAAATTTATGAATCCGGGCCCTGCCACCTCTACCCGCTCGATGATCCCCTCCTCGTCCTCTATACACCTCACGATGGTCTCGGCAATCGCTCGGGGGGACTTCTCGGTGTGGGAGGCCATTGCCATGGCAATGTTGGTGGCGTAATCACCGTGCCTCTCTTCCCGGGGGTACTCTAAGATAAAAGGCGGAAGGGCGCCCTCGGCCAGCTCCCCCCGCTCCTGTCCCCTCGCAATGGCCCGCATGATGATCGCGTTCAGCCCCTTTTTCATGTCACTCCTGCTGAGCCAGGAGGGAATAAACCTCCGGCCTGCGATCTTTTAAGAAGGGCCATTCCTTCCGCACCCTCGATACCTCATCGAGGGCGATCTCCGCCAACAGGATCCCCTCCTGGAGGCCTGTCGGTTCATCGACGAGGTCTCCCTCCGGGGAGAGGCAAAAGCTCATGCCGTAGAAATCCTGTTTCGGTTCGCTCCCTACTCTATTGACCCGCACGATGAAGAGTCCGTTGACGATGGCGTTTCCTGCCAGCACCTTCAGCCACCGTTGTTGGGAGGCGAAGGCGGCGGCGGTAGGGGCAAAGACGACCTGGGCCCCCTGGAGGGCTAACTGCCTGGTCCCTTCGGGGAAAAAGTTATCCCAACATATCTGTACGCCAATTGTTACGGGACCCAGATCGAAGACAGGAAACCCTTTATCACCGGGGGAGAAATAGGTCCGTTCCTCCCACAGGGGGATCTGTGGTATGTGGACCTTTCGGTATGCCCCCACGATTTCTCCATCCTGATCGATCACGGCGGCAGTATTAAAATACTGATCACCGTCCCTCTCAAAAAAGGGGCAGATCAGGGCCACCCCTTGTGCCTTGGCCAGGGTCCTCATGGTCGCCACGGTGGGACCATCTATATCCTCCGCCAAGAGAAAATTACCTTCGTCGATATCTCGGGGGAACCAGTGGGTGTTGAATAACTCCTGAAAGCAGATGACCTGGGCGCCTTTTTCAGCAGCGAGTCGGCCCATCCGTAAGGCCCTCTGGACATTATCCTCCTTATCCTCTCCGCAGCCCATCTGTATCCCGGCGATCTTAACCCCCATACACTTCTCCTCTCATGAGAATGGAACAAATTACATGAAATATCCTTCTGTTGTCAAATGCCCGCCTCACGATGTCTCTGTCCGATCGTCTTCGGGTCAAAGTTCACCTTGACAATACCCCCGCAGAAGTTTATAAAAAGGACATCTGAGAAGGGAGAACGGATGTCCAGAGTTTGTGATATATGCGGCAAGGGTCCGGTAACGGGCAATAATGTAAGCCATGCCAACAATAGGACCAAACGGGTATGGCTTCCAAACCTTCAAAAGGTACGAGTCCTCCGCGACGGAAAGGTCGTCAGGATGAGGGTATGTACTAAATGCATCAAGGCGGGTCGGGTCGTCAAGGCCCCCCGGGTTCCTGCCACCCCCTAATTCGCTCGACCTTCATTACCCCCGCTATCTTCTGCAAGGAATTGAACACCTTCTTGAGTTGCTTTAAGTTCCCGATCTCAATATCGAAGGTGCTCTCCGCATTTCCGTCACTGGTGGTCTGGATCTGGGCGCCGGTGATGTTGACCCCGTTGCCGAAGATCGAGGAGCTGATGGCAGCCAGCATCCCCTTTTTATCGGCAGAGTAGATACGTATCCTGGTAGGGAAGGCCGTGTCTCCATCCAGAGCCCACTGCGCCTCGATGCGTCTCCGGGGCTCTGCGGTGAGGGCGTTTACGCAATCCGCCGTGTGAATGGTCACCCCCCGTCCCCTGGTAATAAATCCCACGATCTTATCTCCGGGGAGGGGGTTGCAGCAGCCGGCAAAGCTCATGAGGACATCGTCTATCCCATCGATCTTGACCAGCCCCTTGTGCCGGCTGGTCATCCGCTTGATAACCTTTTCCAGGCCTCCCTCAGCCGCCTTTTTCTCTTCCATTCTGAGCTTTTCAGGGGCAAGGCGTCCGATCACCTGCTGAGTACTGATCTTTCCATAACCGATGGAGGCCAAGAGTTCCTCGCCGTCGGTGAGGCTGAACTCGCGGGCCACTTTTTCAAAGTCCCCCGGCTTCCAGTACCGAGAAAATTTCAAACCGAATTTCTTAAAATCCCGCTCGCACAGATCCCTCCCCAGGGCGATGCTTTTTTCTCTCTGCTGGGCCTTTATCCATTGGAGGATCTTGGTCTTCGCCCGTGAGGTCTTTACAAATTTCAGCCAATCTCGGCTGGGGTGGTGCTTGGCGGAGGTGATGATCTCAATTGCATCTCCGTTTTTGAGTTGATAGCTGAGAGGCACGACACGGCCGTTCACCTTCGCCCGCACGCATTGATGTCCGACATCGGTATGAATGCTGTAAGCGAAATCGACGGGGGTGGCGCCCTTGGGGAACTCCTTGACTTCCCCCTGAGGGGTGAATACATATACCTCGGTGGGAAAGAGATCCACTTTGACCGTCTGTAGAAACTCCTGATCGTCCTCCAGATCCATCTGCCACTCGAGCAGTTGTCGCAGCCAGGAAAAGCGTTTCGCGTCTTTCTCGTCGAGCTTCCCGCTTTCTTTGTATTTCCAATGGGCGGCGATCCCCTCCTCAGCTATCATATGCATATCCCACGTCCTGATCTGGATCTCTATCCTCTCCCCATGGGGGCCAATAACCGTGGTATGGAGCGATTGATACATGTTGCCTTTTGGAAGGGCTATGTAATCGTCGAATTTTCCCGGCACCGGGGGCCACAGGGAGTGGATGATACCCAATGCCTCATAACACTCCTTGACGGTTCCCACGATTATCCTGAAGGCGGTGATGTCATAGACGTCGTGAAACTCCACCCCCTGGCGCTTCATCTTTTTGTAGATGCTGAAGAGTTGTTTGATCCTTCCGGTTATCTCCCCCCGTATGCCGTACTCGTCGAGATGTTGGGTAATGATCCCCTTCACCTCATCCATATATCGCTCTCGCTCCTTCTTGGTCTTGGCCGCCTTTTTGGAGAGCTCACGGTATGCTTGAGGTTCCAGGTAACGGAACGCCAATTCCTCCAGTTCCGTCTTGATCCAATCGATGCCCAGGCGGTTGGCAAGAGGGGCAAAGATGTCGAGGGTCTCCTGGGCTATCTCCCCTTGTTTCTGTGGATCGAGAAAGTGGAGGGTACGCATGTTATGGAGCCTGTCGGCAAGCTTGACGAGAATGACCTTGATGTCTTTGACCATGGCCAAGACCATTTTGCGGAAATTTTCGGCCTGCCGTTCTTCATGGGTCTGAAAGCTGATCTGGCTGATCTTCGTCACCCCATCTACCAACTGGGCGATTTCGTCGCCGAAGTGTTCCTTGATTTCCTCAAAGGTAGTCAGGGTGTCCTCGATGGTATCGTGGAGCAACCCCGTTGCGACGGCGGCCACGTCCAGCTTCATCTTGGTCAAGATCCCGGCCACCTCCAGGGGGTGGATGAGATAGGGCGCGCCCGAACGGCGTACCTGTCCTTGATGGACCTTCGCCGAGAAGACGTAGGCCTTTTCTAAGAGGTCCAGGTCCGCCGAGGGGTTATATGATTCGACTTGGTCCACTATGTCGTTAAATCTAAGCATTTGTACCTATATTATATGCCTTGCCTACAGAAAGGGCAAGATTCTCCAGGGCCGCCTTGTATTGCGCGGGTCACGGTAGTTATGATAATAAGATAAACGGTATGGCGCAGATGCGATTTTGCCCACAATGCGGGCGGCGGTTGGTCTCACACCCCCTTGAGGGGCGCGAACGACCGCACTGTGCCCCGGAGCAGGGGGGGTGCGGTTTTATCGACTTTGGGCACTATTCGCTCGGGGTCGGGGGAATCGTTATGAAAAGCGATGCCGCCGCAATCCTCCTCATTCAGCGCAATCAGGAGCCAAACCGTGGTTACTGGACCTTGCCGGGCGGGTTTGTGGAGAGCAATGAAACGGCCGATGCCGCCGTTGTGCGCGAACTGAAGGAGGAAACCGGCCTGCACTGCGCGGTCGTCGGTCTTGTCGGATTTCGCAATCGCCCTGATCCCGATGTCAACACCAGTTATGCGGTGTTCCTCCTCCGGAAAATCGGGGGGCAGCTCATCCAAGGGCCCACCGACGAGATCATCCAAGGGGGTTTCTATACCCTCGACCAGGTGCTGACCATGGGTCACCTCACGCCGCTGTCGCGGGAATTGGCGGCCGCGGCCCTCACCGGCCGGCTGTGCATCCTGCATGCCGTCACCGTCTCCGGCATGCATGGCCGTCCGCCCGTCACCCTCTTTATGGGGAACGGCGAATAAACAGCCGAGGACCATGCAGATGGTATGCTCCTATGGCGCCGCATAGAGCCGTGAGAACCATGGGTAGATCGCCCCGGTGAAGCACTGTAGCACACGGGATCCCCATGAGGACCGAGAGGAGGGCGTGGATGGCAGTGATCAAACTGAAGGATGGTGTAAAGCTGGCCATCAGCATACTGATATGCCAAGGTGCGGGGTTTGTCGGTTCTCTGTTTACACGGCCCTCAATTCCCACCTGGTACGCGACGCTTGAAAAGCCATCCTTCACCCCGCCCAATTGGGTGTTCGCTCCCGTGTGGATCACGCTCTTTGCGCTCATGGGCATATCGCTGTTTATCATATGGCGGAGCGGCCTCGCTGAGAAAAAGATCAGAAAGGCCCTCGGTATCTTCGGTGCGCAGCTGACCTTCAACATCCTGTGGTCGGCACTCTTCTTCGGGCTCAGATCTCCCCTTGCAGGGCTCATTGATATCGCCGTGCTCTGGATCGCGATCGCCTTCACCTGCTTTTATTTCTTTAAGATATCGAAGGCGGCCGGTGTGCTGCTTGTGCCGTACCTCGCATGGGTGAGCTTTGCGACGGTGCTTAACGCCTCCATCTGGCGGCTGAATCCATGAGATTGTGGAGCATACATCCACGATACCTCGACAGAATAGGGCTTATTGCATTGTGGCGGGAATCTCTCCTGGCACAAAAGGTCTTACAGGGAAAGACAAAAGGGTATAGAAATCATCCTCAGCTGAGGAGATTCATAAACCACCCTCACCCACGGCGAGCGATCGCTCACTATCTGATAGGGGTGTGGGAAGAGGGGCGCACAAGGGGATATCGTTTTAACAGGGCCAAAATCGACGAGCGAGGAATAAAAGCAATAGAAAAAATACTCGTAACCACGGGACAACTCAGATACGAATTGAACCGCCTCTGTGTCAAGATGCAGGGGCGCGATCCTGCTCGATATCAGCAGCTGCTTTCTGTTCACGCAATCGAATGTCACCCCAGCTTCGCCGTGGTAGAAGGCGCGATCGAGGAATGGGAAAAGGGTGCGGACAACCTCACATATATTGAGTAACGCTATCCGCACCGTGAGATAAGGATCTTTCCCCCGATATGCCCGTGGCCTCTTGACGCCCCCTCCCTCGCGGGCGCACCGTGGGCTCGCCACCGTCACCTCTGTATCAATAAGGCAGAAGGAAGATAAACCTGTATGTATGCAAACCGCTTCACCCTGTGTCGAAAAATGATTATGAGAAGAAAAAATATATGCAAAGTGTCTTATCTTTTATACTCCACCCCCTACCCCCCACTTATGGCCATAGCCGGGCAACGTTCAATAAAAAAATGAGATTGACTTCCGACAACCACTAGTGTTAAATATACGCAGTAAGGGTAATACCAGCCGAGATGATACGTTTTAGTGTTGTAGACAAACAAAGTTATCCCCCAACATAAAACCCGCCCGGGAAAGCGGCGGCCCACAGTGCTGTGTGGTCAAAAAGCTTGACCCAGCAAAGCGATCAGGGTGCTGCTTCAAAAACATATCATACATGAGACAGCAGAAACGTTTCGCCAAGACAGTGTGGTGTATAAAGGAGGTGATGAGACTCACCAATCAAACGGTAGACATAGTTGGCATGGTCATGGAGAGGGGTGATGAGAAAAAAATAGAGCGATGACTAACGGTAGGATATCCGAATAACGAGCATAAGACTATAACGTTATTAGTAAGGAGGAGGTGAAAACGCATGAAAAAGATTATCGCTGTAATACTTGCACTCTGGGCCTTTGCAGCTTTCAGCTTTACCGTTGGCTGCAAGAAGGCCGAAGAGGCAACAGCGCCTGCCACCACTGAAGAGCAAGCCACTGAGGAGCAGGCCACCGAAGAACAACAGGGCGCACAGCAAGAGACTCAAGAGAAACCCGCGCCCGAACAGCCGGCTGCGGAAAAAGAGTAACGCCGTAAACAACGCCATGAGGAATTGATGCGCAGTTATAGTATCCCTCATGGCGTTGTTTTTTGTCTACCGTTGCAGCACTGAGAGAAGAAGAGGTTTTTACGAGAGCAAAGTCTAACCTTATTTTTTTATCTCCACCTTGAGATAGAGATTCCCGTGGACACCTTCAGCCGTCCGGCGCCCCATCCCGCGCAGACGCAGGGTGGTCCCCGCCGACACCCCCGGGGGTACGTTCACAAAGAATGTCCTCTTCATGCGGTCATGGGCGATGCTGACCAGCTTGCGCCCACCCTGAAAGGCCTCTCGTTCACTCACCGAGATAACCCCATAGAGATCGACGCCGTCTCCTGAGGCAACGGGACGAATCATTTGGAGGCGCGGCGTCGCCCGCTTCCTGGTTAATCGGTGGATTCTTTCATCCGCACCTATTGTCGGGACCATCTCAAAGAGTTTCAAGAAAATAATACCGAATATAAACCCCCCAATATGGGCCCACCAGGCAATACCTCCCGTCTTGCCCACGGTGGCCGCAGCGCTCAGAAACTGAAACAGGAACCAGATGCCGAGAAAAAAGAAGGCGGGGATCTCGATGAAATAGGGTAAGAAAAAGATGGGTATCAAGGTCAACACCTTTGCTCGCGGATAGAGTATCAGGTAGGCCCCCATCACGCCCGCGATGGCGCCGCTGGCACCGATGGTCGGTATATTCGAATGCCAGTTGATAATGAGATGGGAGGCCCCCGACGCCAAACCACAAAGCATATAAAAGCCAAAATATCTGAGGTGTCCCAACCGGTCTTCCACGTTGTCTCCGAAGATATAGAGGAACCACATGTTGCCCACGAGGTGGAGGACTCCGCCGTGTAAGAACATAAAGGTGAGAAAGGGAAGTATCTGTTGGCCGGTGGTGAAGTATGCCGCAATCCGTGGGTCGGCATAACGGGCGGGGACCAGCCCGTAGAGATAGATAACGTCCTGGATCCCCTGCCCGTGGACCAGCTCTATGATGAACGCCAGGACGGTGACCGCGATGATGCAGTTGTTGACGAGGGGATATGTCTTCGATTGATTGGTATCGCGAAGAGGTATCACTGCGCACTAAGGCTAGCAAAGTCCCTCGAGACAGTCAATGAGATTTCGTGCCTGTCCTCTAGGCCGTAATTTGGGAGAACACCTCGATTAGTAAAAGAAAAAAGGCACAAAATGCCCATTTTCCACATATACCGAGCCCTTATAAGCCATTGACAGTTCATTAAGCTTGTGCTATCTCTCCAGAGCATTGCGGGAAACTAGATGTGTGCTAGTTCTCCGCAAGACGTGTACAATATAACATTTCCAAACATAATCGAGACATTACACGGACACGGGTATGTGGCTTGCCAGCTTAAACGGTGTGCGGTTTACTATGTGTTTCACCCTGCTGTGAGACGTAAGATGAGGTAACCGAAACACCACCAAAGCGGTTTGCGCATGTCAATGCGCACGAGACGTATGGTAGCAGGTCGCCTCTTTGAGGAGGGGCGCACAATGGAAAATAATAAAAAGACAAAAGAGCAGCTCCTCAATGAGTTAGTATCACAGCGCCACCATATGGTTGAACATAAGATGCCCGCGAGTGAGCGCACGCAAACAGAGGGAGATCGTGAGAAACACCGGCAATACGCAGCGGAATCGGTGGAAGAACACGCCGCTGAGCTCAAATCACTCAATAAGCGACTGCAGCAAGAAATCACGGAACGTCAGCGTGCAGAGGCGTCACTCAGATCCTTTCAAGCGGATCTCCAGGCAAAAAATGAATCGTTGAAAATCCTCAACACTATTGCTGATAAGGTATACGGCTCCCTTGATCTCCAGACCGTGTCTGAACAAGCCGTGGCCGCTCTGATGAATTACAGCCATTCCCCCTTCGTCGGCATCTTTACCGTACACGAAGCATCACGGTGTTTGAAGGTCCTCCATTCCATTGGATTCGGTGAAGAGGTGCACCGGGAAATAGCGAAGATTCCACCAACAGAAGACTTGCACGTCGTCACCATCGAGCAGCCTGATATCAATACCACTGAGACGATGACGCACGATGATCGTATTGAACCGTCTGTACAGAAGGCCTTGCTTAACCAGGGGTTGTGGGGTGCCATTGTGGTCCCCTTGTGCTTTCAGGAGCGCACCGTAGGGGTCATACTCCTCGGCCTTAAAGAGAAGGCCCCGACGCTCACCGATCTGGAGCGGGAAACCCTCATAAATATGGGCAAGGCAATCGGATTGGCAATGGCCAATGCCCAACATGTGGCCCAAATCGAAGCGGAAATCGCGGAGCGCAAGAAGGCGGAGGAATTGTTACAAAAGGAGCGAGAGACCTTCTACCGCACCTTACAAGAGGCCCCGAACGGTGTGGCCCTCATCGGTAAGGACGGCACGTATCTCTATATCAATTCCGAATTCACTCGTATCACCGGCTATACCCTGAAAGATATCCCCACCGGAACAGACTGGTTCCGCAAGGCATATCCAAATCCGCAATACCGGCATCAGGTGATCGAACGTTGGAAAAAGGACTTCGTTACCCGTAAAACCTTTGACGGGGTATTCAGTGTGGTTTGTAAGGACGGTGCGGTAAAAGAAATAGAGTTTAAGGGGAGCGTGTTAGAGGATGGGCGGATCATCATGACGCTGTCCGACATCACGATGCGCGTTCGGACAGAAGATGAGTTGCGTGAGTCGGAGACTCGCTATAAAACCTTGTTCAACTGTGCCGCTGATGCCATCTTTGTGCACGATCTCAACGGGAGGTTTCTCGATGTCAACACTGTTGCCTGTGAGCGCTACGGGTACGGCAAAGAAGAACTTTTGCACATGACCCCGCAGGATATAACAACCTCTGGACGCGCGAAGAACATAGTGCAACGCGTTGAGGAGATAAACAAACAAGGATATGGGCTCTATGAGACGGTCCACCTGCGGCGCGATGGTACGCTCATTCCCACCGAGGTCAGCAGCCAGGTCATCGAATACCGTGGAAGGCCGGTTATACTCAGCACAGCCCGCGACATCACCGAGCGCAAGCAGGCGGAAGAGGCGCTGCGCGAATCCGAAGCCCGGCTCCGCAAACTCTTCGAGGCAATCCCCGAAGCCGTTATGATTCACGATGAAGAGGGTAATATCCTCCACATCAATGACGTCGGCGCAAAGCGACTCGAATGGCCGGTGGAAGAGCTGGTGGGCAAGAATTTGCGTGAAATCGTGAAACCTGAGAACGCGGCTTCAATTGCCGATCACGTCACAAAGGCCCGCACCGATGGTTCGTGCATTTTCGAGACGACGTACATAGCGCAGAACGGGAAATACGTCATAGCCGAGGTCAACGAGCGTCCCATTGAACTCGAAGGGAAGAACGTTATCCTGAGCGTCGCGCGCGACATTACGGAGCGCAAACGGGCTGAGCAACAGCTGGCCTATATGGCAACCCATGATTCCCTCACCGATCTGCCCAACCGTGTGCTGTTCAATGATCGTCTCACCCTGGCGCTGGCCCAGGCACACCGTCATCAGTACAAGCTGGCCGTGATGTTGCTCGATCTGGATCGTTTCAAGGACATCAACGATACCTTGGGGCATAGCGTGGGAGACCAGTTGCTTCGCGTCGTCAGTAAACGCCTCAAGACACTCCTGCGCAAGAGCGATACCCTTGCCCGCATGGGGGGTGATGAATTTTTGTTCTTAGTACCGGATATAGCACGGTCCGAGCACTCGATAGAGGTCGCGCGAAAGATCCTCGAGTCCTTTGGAGAGCCGTTTCGGGTCGAGGACCATGCACTCCGCACCACCGCCAGCATGGGTATTACCATCTTTCCCGATGATGGTGATGATGCCGATACCTTGCTCAAGAACGCAGACATCGCCATGTACAGTGCCAAACGACGGGGAAGAAACAACTATCAACAATACACAACGACTATGCAGACAAGGCCCTCGAGTAGGCGGGCACGTTAGTGTTAGGTTGACGACATACGAGGAGGGAGGCATGAAGCGTTTCAGTTGGCAGATCATGTTGGCCGCGGTGCTCATCTTTTTGTCAGCGGCCTTGTATCTTTTCCACTATGCGATCTTCCACGATGCCCACCATATCTTCATTTATCTGATCGGAGACATTGCCTTTGTCCCCGTCGAGGTCTTGCTGGTTACCGTGATAATCCACCAAGTGCTGAGCGCGCGGGAGAAAAAAGCCCGCATGGGAAAGCTGAATATGGTCATCGGGGCCTTTTTTAGCGAGGTCGGCACGATGCTGCTTACCTATTTTTCCGATTGGGATCCTCATTTAGCCGACATTAGAAAGAATTTGGTCGTGACCAAGAATTGGTCTCACAAAGAATTCCTGGAGGTGAGCAAGCGCCTCAAGACATACCAGTATGCCATTGA
>CAZMFG010000040.1:0-17249 GCA_964565525.1 uncultured Thermodesulfobacteriota bacterium | reverse complement strand
CCGGCATTCAAAAAGTTGTGAATGACATGCGCAACTTCCGGTGTCCGCAGGTAGCCGTACACAGTATGCGGATTCGGCTCTCCCTGGTATTCATAGTTATTAACGACGATTGCGTCGATGGCTCGTATGCCCCGTGAGTTCGCTTCATAATCGTCGCTCAGGTTATAATCCGTCGCCACCTTATCCTTGAGATCGGAGAAATTGTACCACGCATGTACTATGTTTTCCGGCGTCTTGACCGTAATATGTTTTTTCGGTTTCTTATGCTGTTCAGCGAGAATTTTGAGCATTACGGGCGGCAAACCCAGGGGAGATCCCATCGTTACCAGGGTGTGTATAGGGATATCGGGGACAGAGAAGGTCAGGACGTCATAGGCGATAATCGAGCCCATGGAATGGCTGATGAGCAAGATATCTTTCTTTCTGTATTTTCGTAACATACGGGCAAGCTCTTCGCGGACGACATGTTTTGCCGGGCACATGGCATTGTTCCGGTCCGGGCATTGTTTGGAGTAGTAGGTGTCCAGATCTCTGAAATAGCGGCGTATAATGAGGTCCGTGACCGACGTGTAGTTTATGGAAAAATCCTCATCGAGAATGATCTTAGCCAACTGTCGCTCAAGATATTCCACTAACTTTTTCCCTAATGTACGCCTTTTTTTCTGTGGGGGGGTGCGTGCAGGGACGTACGGGTTGCCAACATACAAGGGGTTGTTCTTGTCTCTCACGTCAGGATCGAGCGGTTCCGAATAGAAAAAGTTAGTCCAGTAGACCAGCTTGAAGGGGAAGAAACGCCTCGGATGGCCGATGGCCCTGAGGCCTTCTCTCATGGAATCCTTCCACCATCGTGTTAAGGTTTTCTTTGGCGGCTTATTCCCCAGGCCGTGGATGCCGAGGATGATTTTAGACATTACTCGGTCTCCTTACACCTTATTGTATCAGTGTACCTCTTGTCCTTCTCGCCATGGCTATTTTTCCTTGAACTTTCCGGGTGAAGTCGATATCATAGTAGCAAGTTACAAATCCAGAGGCAAGCCATAGTCCCAGGGCCCATGGACATGAAACACCTTGAAACCTTCTGCAAGGTGGCTGAGTTGGAGAGCTTCTCCCGAGCAGGGGAGGCGGTCTATCTCACCCAACCCACCGTGAGCGGACACATCGCCTCCCTCGAGGAGGCCGTGGGGCTTAAACTCTTTGACCGCCTGGGCAGACGGGTTGCACTCACTACGGGGGGGAGGGTTTTGTATCGCTACGCCAAAGAGATACTAAAACTCCGTGACGAGGCCCTCAATGCCGTCTATGAGTTTTCTCACCTCATCAAGGGGCGGATAACTATTGGAGGGAGCACGATCCCCGGTGAATATGTTCTCCCCAAGGTCATGGGGAGGTTTCAACAAGAGGCACCCGGTATCTCCATACGCCTTGTCATCGCGGACTCCCAAGCGGTCATCGAGAGGCTCCTTGCCGGAGAGATAGAGGTGGGGGTAGTGGGGATGCGGTTTGCAGAAGAAAAGGTCGATGTATATCCCCTTTTGCACGACCGAGTGATCATCATCGCCTTTCCCCAGCACCCCCTTGCCTCCAAGGGGGAAGTCTCGTGGGAGGAGCTGCGAGCGGCCCCCCTCCTGATCAGGGAGAGGGGATCGGGGACCCGCAAGGCCTTTGAGGGATATATACAAGGGGCGGGATTGCGGCTGGATGATTTCAACGTCATTGCCGAGGTGGGAAGCTCTACCGCTGTTAAAGAGGGGGTAAAGGGGGGGATAGGCCTCGGTATCATCTCCGATCTCGCGGTTCACGATGAGATGGCAGGGGGGGTGGTGCGCGAGATCACCGTTCGAGGGGAGCGTGCCCTGGAGAGGGATTTTTTTGCCGTCGTCCCCCGGGGGAGGGAGCTCTCACCACCGGCGCGGCGGTTTCTGGAGTTTCTCACGCAGGGGAGGCCGTGATCGCGATGAAGGGCTTCAGAATCATAATGGCCACTGTCATCTCGACGGTGCTCCACTTCTTCATCCTGACTTTGTTGGATACGATCCCCCTGATCTCCAAGGAGGTCCCCCCTCAAATGCAACTCTACATGGTGGACCTCATAACGGTGCAGCCGGCACGTGCCGTCCCTCAGGAGGAGCGGGAAGTAACGGTAGAGAAGAAGGTAGACGAGGTAAAAAAACAAGAGGTAAAGAAGAAAGAGCCAACAAAAGAAGCGGCGAAGAAGGAGACAATCAAGAAAGAGGAAAAGAAGGAACAGGTGGTCCTGGCCGATCACGGCAAGAAAGCAAAGGATGACAAGAAGAAGCGCGAAGTCGATAATGAACAGCAGCAGTTGGCGGCCGCCATCAAGGGGATTAAGGAACGGGTGGCAGAGAGGGAGGCTGAGGGCTCCGCCGCTGAGATTCAGCAATATCCCGTCATGGTTGAAAACAGAGTGAAGGGATTTTGGGTGATTCCCGATCCCTTCTCAGCAAGAGAACTGAAGGCGGTGGTCGTCTTTGCGATTGACAAGAAAGGGGAGGTAGTAAATCTTAGATTTAAGCAGTCCTCCGGTAGTCTCCCGTATGATCAATCGGTCAGACGGGCCATAAGCAAGGCCGCCCCCTTTTCTCCTCCCCCCCACGTTCTTTTAGAAGAGGAGTTTGAACTAACGTTTCAACCGTGAGGGAATGAGATATGAGACGGATACACTCAGTATTTCTTTTCTTTCTTGTTACGATAGTCATCGTTCTCTCGAGCCCTGAGGACGGCAAGGGGGTCATCTATATCGATATCAACTCCCCGCAGATCCGCAAGTTCTATCTGGCCTTGCCCGCGATCACGGACTTAGGGGGGCTCCCTCACGGGATGAAGCAGGAGGTTGAGGAGACCCTCAGGCAAGACCTCATCATAGCAGACCTCTTTTATCTTATGAATAGGGCGACATTGCCCCCCCAAGCGGCCTATATCACCGAGGGGAATATGAATTTTGAGCAATGGGAGGATGCAGGGGCGGAGTTCTTGCTATCGATAGGTATTCAGGCCGAAGGAGATACGACCTCGCTCGAGTTCAGGCTCTTCGATGTAGTCCAGCATATTTATATCGCGGGCAAACGGTACAAGGGTGTGCAGGGTGAGGTGCGGGTTATGGTCCATCGGCTGATCGACGAAGTCATCCAGCAGCTGACCGGGGAGCGGGGAATTTTTCAGACCCAGATCGCTTTTATAACAGATCGTAGCGGGAACAAAGAGGTTTCCCTCATGGATATTGACGGACGCAATGAGCGGATGGTCACGCAGAACGGTTCCATCAACATCTCTCCTGCCTGGCGACCGGACGGGAGGGACCTCTTGTACACTTGCTTTCAGCGCCGCAACCCGGACCTCTATCAGATAGTCATTTCCACGGGGAGGGTCACCCTTCTGTCTGCGGCCGAAGGGCTCAATGCCGCCGCCGAGTGGTCTCCTGATGGAAAGAGGATAGCGTTGATGATGAGGGGAGAGGGCAACAGCGAGATATGCCTCCTGAACCAGGAGGGGAAGGATCCCGCGCAACTCACCCGCTCCTGGGACAACAAGGCCTCCCCCGCATGGTCGCCCGACGGCAAACAGATCGCCTTTGTGTCGGACCGATCGGGCAGTCCTCAGATCTATATCATGGACCTGGCCGGGCGAAAGATCAGAAGATTGACTTATGAGGGGAGCTACAATTGCTCGCCCGCCTGGTCCCCCAAGGGGGACAAGATCGCCTTCGCCCGTCAGGAGGGGAGAGGGTTTCACATTTATATCATTAGGCCGGATGGGACCGATGTGAAGAAACTGACCAGAGAGGGGAGTAATGAATATCCCTCGTGGGCCCCCAACGGCAGGCATATCGTCTTTGCCTCCAGGACGGGGGGGAGCTATGATCTCTATAGTATGACCGCAGATGGAGGTGGTCCTTGGCGGGTGACCGATTCCCCATACAGCGAGACGGAACCGGCGTGGTCGCCGTGGCCGCGTTGAGGATTTTTTTCTGAGCTAAGGAGGTTACCATGATGGTGCGAAAAAATGGTTGGTTAGGGACGGTATTGCTGGTGATCATTTCTCTCATCGTTGTTTCGGGCTGCCAGTATGAACTGGTCAAGAAAAAGCGGAGCGTTACCGTCACCCCCGAAGAAGAAAGGGCCTTACAAGAAGAAAAGGAAAAAGAGAAGGTCTTTGAAGAGAGCCTCACCGCCAAGCGATACCCGGGGATCGAAGGGGAGGTCTTGGAGAGCACTCAGTTAAAAGATATCTACTTTGCATTTGATCGGTATGACCTCACCGAGGAGAGCAGGAGGACATTGACCGAGAACGCCAAGGTATTGCTGGCCCATACCAACCTCATCATACAGATCGAGGGGCACTGTGATGAACGGGGGAGCAATGAATATAACTTGGCCTTGGGGGAGAGGCGGGCCGTGAGCGCCAAACTCTATATGATTAAGCTGGGCGTCAAGGGCAACCGGCTCTCCACCATCAGCTATGGAGAGGAGATGCCCCTGGATCCGAGACATTCGGAGGAGGCCTGGGCCAAGAACAGGAGATGTCACTTTGTCATCCTCTCCCGATAAGACCATGGTCCGCTGCGGCATGGATGAGACCGGGAGTGATACGAAAGGAGGATATCGATGAAGGCCCACCAGATGCTGGTCGTTGTTGTCTCGTTGACCCTGTTCCTGGTGATGGGGTGTGCCACCACCAGACAGACGGCGTATCTGCAGAGTGAGATCGACGACCTCCAGCAGAAGGTCGAGATCCTCAGGGGGAGGGTTACCTCAGAGATGCAGCATAACTGGGTCAATTTCGAGACCTCTCTCGAAGAATTGCGGCAGGAGATCAAGATCCTCAGGGCCAATATTGAGGAGGATCGAGCGCTCCTCAACAAGATCACTCACGATGTTGAGGAATTGAAGAGGGGTTATGAGGCCAGGCAATCGGCCTTGGCGACGGAACGGGGGGCAGGTGTTGCCGGATCACCGACCCCTCCTGCCCCCACAACTACTCCCCAGGAAGCGCCCACGGAGGATATGGAGGGGGCCTATCACCAGGCCTACGCTACCTTCAAAGGAGGGGACTACCCCACTGCCTTGAAGCAGTTTCAATCCTTTCTCGATACCTACCCGAAGTCAGAATACGCGGATAACGCCCGCTATTGGATCGGCGAGTGTTATCATCAGCTGGGGGATTATGAGAGGGCCATCGTGGAGTATGAGAAGGTGATAAAACAATATCCCCACGGCGACAAGGTTCCCTCCGCCCTCTTAAAGCAGGGCTTTGCCTTTTTGGGGCTGGGTGATCGCGTAGATGCCAAGCTCCTCTTTCAGAAGGTGATCAAAGAATATCCTCAGTCGCCGCAGGCGGAGATTGCCGCAAAAAAGTTGAAGGTGTTGGATTGATCATTAATCCGTCACCGTGAGGTTTTCTTCTTCCGGCGTCCCTTTTTCTTCAGCTAATTCCATCGCCTCCAAAGGGGGATAACCGCCCTCGACAACGGGTTCGATATTGCGATAGCGGGGATTGCCGGTCCCCGCGGGGACCAGCCTCCCCATGATGACGTTTTCTTTCAACCCCCGCAGCGTATCGATTTTGCCCTCTACTGCCGTTTGGGTCAGGACCCGGGTCGTCTCCTGAAAGGAGGCGGCCGAGACCCAACTGTCCGTTATGAGTGAGGCCTTGGTGATGCCCAAAAAGAGGGGATCAGCGATGGCCGGTTTCCCCCCTTCTTTGAGGACCCGCTCGTTTTCTTGTTTAAAGACGTGTTTTTCCACCTGTTCGTCCACGATGAACTTGGTATCCCCCACCTCGCGGATCTTCACCCTCTTGAGCATCTGCCGGACGATGATCTCGATGTGTTTATCATTGATCTTGACGCCCTGCAGTTGATATACCTCCTGGATCTCGTCCACCAAAAATCGGGCCAGCTCCTTGTCTCCCAAGACCTTGAGGATATCATGCGGGTTGGAACTCCCATCCATAAGGGGTTCTCCCGCCTTGAGCACATCCCCCTCGTGTACGCTGATGTGTTTCCCCTTGGGGATAGAGTATTCCTTCGGTTCTCCCGTCTCCGGGGTGACGATTACCTTTCGTTTTCCCTTGAGCATCTTGCCGAAGCTTACCGTTCCGTCTATCTCGCTGATGAGGGCATACTCTTTGGGCCGTCTCGCCTCAAAGAGCTCGGCCACGCGGGGAAGCCCGCCGGTGATGTCTTTTGTCTTCGTGGTCTCCCGTGGTATCTTCACTAAGGCATCACCCGCCTCAACCGGTTCACCTTCCTTCACATAGATATTGGAGCCGACGGGGAGGATATACCGTGCTTCGGTCTCCATGGTCTTTTTCCCTTCCGCATCGACCCGCTCCTGTTTGATGGATATCCGGGGCCTGAGTTCGGCATCCTTGCTCTCGATGATGACCTTATGGGCGTGGCCGGTCACCTCATCCACTTGTTCTTGCATGGTGACCCCCTCACTGATATCGCCGAACTTTATCCACCCAGGGACCTCCGTGATGATGGGGATGGTATAGGGGTCCCACTCCGCGATCAGTTCCCCCTCCTTTACCTTTTTGCCTTCTTCCACCGCCAATTTTGCACCATATACCACGGGATACCGCTTCCGTTCCCTGCCCTCTTCATCGAGGATGGCGATCTCGCCCTTGCGACTCATAACCACCAGCATACCCTCTCTGTTGCGTACGGTGCGCAGGTCGATGAATTTGACCTTCCCCTCCATTTTGGTCTCCAGGGTGGTCTCTTCGGCCCGTCTGCTCGCCGTCCCGCCGATATGAAAGGTCCTCATGGTGAGCTGGGTCCCCGGTTCCCCAATGGACTGGGCGGCTATGACCCCTACTGCCTCACCAATGTCGACGATTCTGCCGCGGGCCAGGTCCCTTCCGTAACAGAGGGCGCAGACCCCATAGTTGGACTCACAGGTGAGCACTGAACGGATCTTCACATGATCCAATCCCGCATCGGCAATCTTTTGCACCGCTTCCTCATTGATCTCGTGGTTTGTCTTGACTATGATCTTGTCGGTAAAGGGGTCTTTGATATCTTCAAGGGCCACTCTTCCCAAGATTCTATCCGCCATGGGTTCGATGATCTCGCCGCCTTCGACCAAGGAAGAGACGTATATCCCGTCCATGGTGCCGCAGTCGTATTCGTTGACGATGACATCTTGAGCAACGTCAACCAATCTCCGGGTGAGATACCCTGAATTTGCCGTCTTGAGGGCGGTGTCCGCCAACCCCTTCCGTGCCCCATGGGTGGAGACGAAGTACTGCAGGACGGTGAGCCCCTCCCTGAAGTTTGCGGTGATGGGGGTTTCGATGATCTCCCCCGACGGCTTTGCCATCAATCCCCGCATTCCGGCCAACTGGCGTATCTGCTGGGCGGTACCCCGGGCCCCTGAGTCGGCCATCATAAAGATGGGATTAAAGCTTGACACCGGCTGCTCTTTTCCCTCCGAGTCCGTTGCTTGCTCCGTTCCCAGCTCCTTCATCATCTCATCGGCGATCTCCTCGGTGAGTTGCGCCCAGATGTCGATTACCTTGTTATACCGCTCACCGTCGGTGATCAGCCCGTCGACGTATTGTTGCCTGATCTTTTCAACCTCTTTGGTGGCCTCTTCCAGGAGTTTGGCCTTGCGCGTGGGGATGCGGATGTCGTCGATCCCGATAGAGAGGGCGGACTTGGTGACGTAGTTGAAGCCTAAATCCTTCAATTTGTCCGCCAAGATGACGGTTTTTTTGTTCCCTGCTACCCGGTATGCATAGTCGATGAGGTTGGCCACCGCCTTCTTGTTCATTACCCTATTGATCAATTCAAAGGGGACCTCTTCAGGGACGACCTCTCTGAGGAGGATCCTCCCCACGGTGGTCTCCTCCATGTGGCCGTTCATCCGTACCTTGATCCGGGCCTGCATATCCACCGCATGGGCATCATAGGCGATCCGTACCTCCTCGGGGTTGGCGAAGACCTTCCCCTCCCCTTTGGCATATGCCTTTTCTCTCGTCATGTAATAGAGACCCAAGACGATGTCCTGGGTAGGGACGATAATAGGCTTCCCATGGGCAGGGGAGAGGATATTGTTGGTGGACATCATCAGTACCCGTGCCTCGGTCTGGGCCTCCACCGAGAGGGGGACGTGGACGGCCATCTGATCCCCGTCAAAGTCGGCGTTGAAGGCAAGGCATACCAGCGGGTGCAACTGAATGGCCTTCCCCTCTATGAGGAGGGGTTCAAAGGCCTGGATGCCCAGCCGGTGCAGGGTAGGGGCCCTATTGAGGAGGATGGGGTGCTCTCGAATCACCTCCTCGAGGATATCCCATACTTCGGGCCTTTCTTTCTCTACCATTTTCTTGGCGCTCTTGACGGTGGTCACATAGCCCCGTTCTTCCAGCTTGCTGTAGATAAAGGGCTTAAAAAGCTCCAAGGCCATCTTCTTGGGAAGACCACACTGATGGAGACGCAACTCCGGTCCGATGACGATGACCGATCTCCCCGAGTAGTCCACCCGCTTCCCCAGGAGATTCTGACGGAATCTTCCTTGTTTGCCTCTGAGCATGTCGCTCAACGACCTGAGGGGTTTTTTATTGGCGCCGGTGATCACCCTGCCCCTCTTGCCGTTGTCGAAGAGGGCGTCTACGGCCTCCTGCAACATCCTCTTCTCATTGCGGATGATGATGTCGGGGGCGTTTAGTTCCAAGAGTCTCTTGAGACGATTATTTCTGTTGATCACCCTCCGGTAGAGGTCGTTGAGGTCGGAGGTGGCAAACCTCCCTCCGTCAAGGGGGACCAGGGGTCTCAGATCAGGGGGGATGACGGGGATGACGTCCAAGATCATCCACTCGGGTTTATTTCCGCAATCCCGGAAGGCCTCGATAACTTTCAATCGCTTTGCAAACTTTTTGCGCTTGGCCTCGGATTGGGTCTCCTTCATCTCAAAACGGAGCTGCTCGGCCGTCGCCACTATGTCCACCTTTTGCAGGAGTTGTTTGACGGACTCTGCCCCGACGCCAGCCTCTATGGCGTCCTCTCCGTATTTTTCCTTGATCTCCCGATATTTTTCTTCGCTGATGAGGTCCCCTTGCTTGAGGGGGGTATCCTTGGGATCGATGATTACATAGGATTCGAAATACAAAACCCGCTCAAGCTCCTTCAAGGTCATATCGAGGAGCATCCCGATCTTGCTGGGAATACTCTTCAAGAACCAGATGTGGGCCGCCGGCGCCGCCAGTTCGATGTGCCCCATTCGCTCCCGGCGGACCTTGGTCTGAATTACCTCCACCCCACACTTCTCGCACACGATCCCTCTGTGTTTCATCCGCTTGTATTTGCCGCAGTTGCATTCGTAATCCTTTACCGGTCCGAATATCCTGGCGCAAAACAGACCATCCCGCTCCGGCTTAAAGGTGCGATAGTTGATCGTTTCCGGTTTCTTCACCTCTCCATGGGACCAACTCCTGATCTGCTCCGGAGAGGCCACGGCGATCTTGATGGCATTAAAGTTCGAAGGATCGCGCGGTTTTTCAAAAAATGAAAGTAGATAATCTTCCAAGGTACAACCTCCTTGATGCTATGTTTCCGTTTTCTTGTCGGGTTTCTTCTCTTCCTCCAGGAGTTCCACATTGAGACAGAGTCCCTGTAGTTCTTTAACCAGGACATTGAAGGATTCCGGAATCCCCGGTTCGAGGACGTCCTTTCCCTTCACAATGGCCTCGTAGGCCCTGGTTCTGCCTGCCTGGTCGTCCGATTTCACCGTCAAGAATTCCTGCAATGCATGCGCAGCCCCATATGCCTCCAGGGCCCAGACCTCCATCTCACCCAACCGCTGCCCACCGAATTGGGCCTTGCCACCCAAGGGCTGTTGCGTCACCAACGAATAGGGTCCGATGGAACGGGCGTGGATCTTGTCATCCACCAGATGGTGGAGCTTGAGCATGTACATGTATCCTACGGTGACGTGGTGATCGAATGGTTCGCCGGTTCGGCCGTCATAGAGGGTGGCCTGCCCGCTGAGCGGCAGACCGGCCTTTTTCAGGGCGTCCCTGATTTCTTCCTCCGTTGCCCCGTCAAAGACGGGGATGGACATATAGACTCCTTCCCGTAGCCTTTGTGCAAATCTCGTCAGCTCATCCTTCGTGGCCTTATCGATGGCCCGCGTGATCTCCTCCTGGGTGAAGATCTCCTTGAGGAAACCCCTCAGCTCATTGATGCTTTTTCCGCCGCTGATATACGTTTCAATTTTTTTCCCCAACTCTTTGGCAGCCCAACCGAGGTGCGTCTCCAAGATCTGACCGAGATTCATTCGAGAAGGCACGCCCAAGGGGTTCAGGACCATATCTACGGGGGTTCCGTCTTCGAGATAGGGCATGTCTTCTTCGGGGAGGATCCTCGATACAATTCCCTTGTTTCCATGGCGCCCGGAGACCTTGTCGCCCATGGAGAGTCTTCGCTTCATGGCGATGTAGACCTTGACCACCTTGCTTACGCCGGGGAGGAGTTCGTCTCCTGCCTCCCATTTTTTTAATTTTTCCTCCGCTCTCTCCTTTATCGCCTCAATCTCCCTGATGCCAGCGGTGATGAGTTGATCCACCTCTATGGTGCTTCGCTCATCACTGATGGGAATCTCTTTCCATTGCTCCCACGGTATCCGGGACAGGATTTCCTCGGTGATCTTGACCCCTTTCTCCACCCATTGCTTTCCTTTGAGCGGGTCTTTCAATGAAGCGGTGGTCTTGTTGCCGACCAGAAGACCTCGAACGCGCTCTTTGGTGTAGTCCTTGATGATGGCGATCTCCGCGTCTCGATCATTGATGGTCTTTTTCTCCTCTTCTTCCTCAATCTCCTTGGCCCTCTTGTCTTTTTCCACTCCTCTTCTGGTGAATACCTTGGCATCGATTACTACCCCCTCGATCCCATGGGGGACCCGAAGAGAGGTATCTTTGACATCACTCGCCTTCTCGCCGAAGATGGCCCGCAACAGCTTTTCTTCGGGGGAAAGTTGGGTTTCCCCTTTGGGGGTGATCTTGCCCACCAAGATATCTCCCGGTTTTACCTCGGCCCCAATACGGATGGTTCCACTCTCATCGAGGTCCTTGAGCATTTCCTCCCCCACATTGGGGATGTCGGGGGTGATCTCTTCCTTGCCGAGCTTGGTATCGCGCGCCACGCACTCCAATTCCTCGATATGAATTGAGGTGTATATATCTTCCTTCAAGAGCTTCTCATTGATGAGCATGGAGTCCTCAAAGTTATAACCGCCCCATGGCATAAAGGCGACCAGGACATTGCGCCCCAAGGCCAGTTCACCCATGTGGGTAGAGGGGCCGTCGGCGATAACCTCTCCTTTTTCGATTCGCTCACCTTTATGAGCGATCGGTTTTTGATTGATGCAGGTTCCTTGGTTGGAACGTTGATACTTGGTAAGGTTGTAGATGTCCACCCCCACGCCCTTTCCATCCTCCTCCGCCTTGACCACGATCCGGGAGGCGTCTACACTTTCTATGACGCCGTCTCGCTTGGCCATCACCGTGACCCCTGAGTCCCTGGCTACTATTTGTTCCATGCCGGTGCCGACCAGCGGCGCCTCGGTGCGCAGGAGGGAGACCGCCTGCCGTTGCATATTGGAACCCATCAGCGCGCGGTTGGCATCGTCGTTCTCCAAGAAGGGGATGAGAGAGCTCGCCACGCTGACCAGTTGTCGAGGGGAGACATCCATGTAGTCAACCTCTTCAGGTTTTACGATGATGAACTCTCCGGCCTTCCTGGCGGAGACGAGAGAGGCGGTGAACTTCCCCTCCTCATCGATGGGGGCGTTGGCCTGGGCGATGGTGTATCGCTCCTCATCCAAGGCGAAGAGATATTCGATGTGATTGGTAACCCGTCCGTTTTCTACCGTGCGGTAGGGGGTCTCGATAAAGCCGTATTCGTTAACGCGGGCAAAGGTGCTGAGTGAGACGATCAATCCGATATTGGGACCTTCAGGGGTCTCAATGGGACAGATCCTCCCGTAGTGTGAAGGGTGGACATCACGGACTTCGAAACCGGCCCTCTCCCTCGTGAGACCTCCGGGGCCCAAGGCGCTCAGCCGCCTCTTGTGGGTGATCTCGGAGAGGGGGTTGGTTTGATCCATGAATTGAGACAGCTGACTGCTGCCGAAGAACTCCCGCACCACAGCCGTTAACGGTTTCGAGTTGATGAGGTCGTGGGGCATGAGGGTCTCCACCTCCTGGAGGCTCATCCGTTCTTTGATGGCCCGTTCCACCCTGACCAAGCCGATGTGAAACTGGTTCTGGAGCAATTCTCCGACCGTCCTCACCCGGCGGTTGCCGAGATGATCGATATCATCTACGTTTCCCCTTCCTTCTTTGAGCCCGATGAGGTACTTTACCACCTCCAAGATGTCCTCGCGTCTGAGGGTGGTGACGTCGAGGGGGACGTTCAGACCCAATTTGTGGTTGATCTTCATGCGTCCCACCTTGGAGAGGTCATACCTCTCTGAGTTGAAGAAGAGGTTGTTAAAGAGGGTCTTGGCTGTCTCCAACGTGGGTGGGTCCCCCGGACGCAGGCGTCGATAAATCTCAATGCTGGCCTTTTCCTGTTCTTTCTGGGCAATGACATCGGCATCGGCACGGGGCAACTGTTCCCGTTCACTTTCGGACAGGACGATCTTATCCGCCAAGAGGGTTTCCTTTATGGAAGGGCTGCTTTTTACCTCTTCGATGAGGAGGACTTCAAATTCCTCTATCTCTCGATCCCTCATCTCCTTAATCGCTTCTTCGGTCAGTTCTCGATTGATTTCGACAATGATCTCTCCGGTGTTGGGATCTTCTATATTCCTGGCGGCCACCCGTCCCACTAAGGTATCAGGTTCGACAGAGACCTCAAAAATGCCTGCGGCCTCGAGCTTTTGTATGGTCCCCTCGGTGATTTTTCTATTCTTTTTTATGAGGATCTCGTTTGTTGTGGGGTTTACGATGTCCGCCGAGGCCCGCTGCCCCATCATAAGGCTGTGATCCACCTTTTTGTGAAACCCCTCGGGTGATATGAAGATCTTTTCTTTGCGATAGAAGGTGTCCAAAAGGTCTTGAGTGGAATAACCGAGGGCCTTGAGAAAGACCGTGACGGGGATCTTTCTCCTCCTGTCGATGCGTACGTAGAGTATGTCTTTTTGGTCGAACTCCAAATCGATCCAGGAACCACGGTAGGGGATAATCCGAGATAAATAAAGGGGCCTTCCCATATGGGTTTTGGGCGATTCTTGATTGAAGAAGACGCCGGGGGAACGATGTAGTTGGCTGACGATCACTCGTTCCGTGCCATTGATGATAAAGGTCCCTTGATCCGTCATGAGGGGGACCTCACCGAAATACACTTCCTGTTCCTTGATGGCCTTTATCTGTCCTGTCTTTACCCCTTCTTGAACATCGTAGATGATGAGTTGGATGGTCACCCGCAACGGAGCGGCAAAGGTTATGCCTTTCATGAGGCATTCCCTGACGTCGTATTTCGGTCGCCCCAAACGATATTGTACGAAGCGCAGTTCCACCGTTTCATAGAAGTCCTTGATGGGAAAGACCTGCTTAAATACCCCCTGTAAGCCGATGTCTTTGCGCTCTTCCGGGGGGACGTCCTTTTGGAGAAACTGCTCATAAGACCGGGACTGGATTTCAATGAGATCGGAGATCTCCAGAATTTCCTTTATTTTTCCATAGTCCTTCCGGAGCCTCCGACGATCGATAATGGAATGTGTCATATAACAACCCTCTTTTTTATCTTACAACAAGGTGGAAAAAGGGACTCCTTCCTCCATCCGCTGGTTTTCTGCAACCAGAGTCCGTGAGAAGCCCCCTCTCGATAGATTGTAAATGCTTTGGCACCGCTATTTGATCTCTACTGTTCCCCCGGCGTCCTCCAATTTCTGCTTGATCTTGTCGGCTTCCTCTTTGGCAACTTTTTCTTGTACCGGTTGGGGGACCCCTTCGACCAGATCTTTGGCCTCTTTGAGGCCGAGGCTGGTCACTTCCCGTACCGCCTTGATCACCTGTATCTTCTTGTCGCCAAAGCCGGTCAAGACGACATCGAACTCCGCCTGTTCCTCTTCAGCGGCACCTGCCGCCGCACCTGCCGCCGCTGCCGGTGCCGCACTTACCCCTATTGGAGCTGCCGTCACCCCAAAGCGATCTTCCAACTCCTTGACCAATTCGGCCAACTCCAATACGGGCATTTCCTCGATGAACTTGATGACATCCTCTTTCGTCAGATTAGCCTTTGCCATTGCCTCATTACCTCCTTACGGTTTCTTGGGGAGACCCCATGGCTTTTTATGTCTTTTCTTTCGCTTTCTTTACAGTATCCAATATCGATACCAGACTCTGTATCGGGCTGTTGAGGATCTGGACAAGACGGGTAGGAACGGCCTTTAACAGCCACACGAGCTTGGCCAGCAGCACCTCTCTGCCGGGAAGCGAGGCCAGTGTCTGGATATCTTGTGGCGTTATTACGGCACCCGTCACCATGCCTGCCTTGATCTCGAGGGCAGGTTGCGCCTTGCTGAACTCCATCAATATCTTTGCCGGTGCCAGAGGGTCTTCATAGGCAAGGGCAATAGCGATGGGACCGACGAAGTATTCTGTCAAGAGCGCGATCTCGGTATCTTGAGAGGCTCGCCGCAACAGGGTATTTTTTACGACGGTATAATCCACTGCGCTTTCTTTCAGCGTACGGCGGAGTTGGGTGATCTGTTCTACGTTTAAACCGGTAAAGTCCGTCAGAATAGCGGCCTTGGCCTCTTTAAACTTTTTGTGTAGATCCGCTACCACCGCCTCTTTTTCTCTTCTCTGCACCGTGTCTTCTCCCTTTTACTAATGTGATGCATTACCCCTTCAACGGATTCCTTATTGAAAGGGGATCTACTTTGATTCCCGGTCCCATGGTCGTAGAGACGGTGAGTCCTTTTAGGTACGTCCCCTTGCTGGAGGCGGGTTTGGCCTTGATTACGGAGTCCATAAGGGTGAGGATATTCTCTTTCACTTTTTCTTGGCCGAAGGAGACCTTTCCCACCGAGACGTGGAGATTTCCCGCCTTATCTACCTTGAATTCAACCTTGCCCGACTTGACGTCCTGTACCGCCTTGCCCACATCGAAAGTGACCGTGCCTACCTTCGGATTGGGCATCAGACCCCGAGGTCCCAAGATCTTGCCCACCTTGCTGACCACTTTCATCATATCGGGGGTGGCGATGGCCTTATCGAAGTCCAGCCACCCTTGTGCTATTTTTTCCACTAATTCTTCTCCGCCCACAAAATCGGTCCCCGCTTCTCGGGCCTCTTTCTCCTTTTCTCCTTGGGCGAAGACCAAGACCTTCACCTCCTTTCCCGTCCCGTGGGGAAGGATTACCGTTCCTCTGACCATTTGGTCGGGTTTTTTGGGGTCCACCCCCAAACGGACGGCGATATCGATCCCCTCATCGAAACGGGCGTACGAGGTTTCAGGGAGGAGCTGTAAGGCCTCTTCAAGGGGATACCGCTTGGCCCTTTCGATTTTATTTTTGGCTTCTTTGTATTTTTTACCTGCCTTACCCATGATATTTTCCCCTATGCTATTTTTATTCCCATGCTCCTGGCCGTTCCTTCGACCATCTTGATGGCCGCCTCGAGATCATTGGCGTTGAGATCCGGCATCTTGATCTGAGCGATTTTTGCAATCTCATCTCGCGAGAGCGTTCCCACCTTGGTCCTATTGGGTTCTCCCGACCCTTTGGCGATCTTAGCGGCTTGTTTTAAGAGGACCGAGGTGAGAGGGGTTTTCGTTATAAAGGTATACGTCCTATCGGTATATACCGTGATGACCGCCGGAATAATGGTGCCCTCCTGCCCCTTGGTTTTTTCATTAAAGGCCTTGCAAAATTCCATAATATTGAGTCCATACTGCCCCAAGGCTGGGCCCACCGGGGGGGAGGGAGTGGCCTGTCCGGCCGGTATCTGCAATTTGATCGATCCCATTATTTCTTTTTTTTTCGCCATACCGCCTCCCGTAATTAATTGCGTTCTATCTGAATGAAATCCAATTCGATGGGGGTTGCCCTTCCGAAGATGCTGATCAGGACCTTCACCTTGTTCTTATCGGGGTTTGCCTCCTGGATCGTTCCCACAAAATTGGTAAAGGGACCGTCGATTACCCGCACGCTCTCACCCTCGTCAAAGCTGACCTTCGGTTTCGGTGTATAGGCACCCTCCGTGATTTGGGTGATGAGCTCCTCCGCCTCTTTGTCGGCAAGGGGGGTGGGTTGTGTTCGACTGCCCGCAAATCCTGTTACCTTTGGAGTATCTTTTACTACGTGCCAGCTTTCGTCATTGAGCTCCATCTTAATGAGTATATAACCGGGGAATATCTTGCGCGAGGAGGTCTTCTTTTTCCCCTTGACCAACTCTATAACCGTCTCCGTAGGGACCATGATTTCAGAGATATATTTCCCATGCACATTCTGTTCACCCTGTCTTTCTTTTTCCTCTTCGAACTTTCTGGTCCGCTCTTCCAGAGAGGCCTTTACCTTGTTCTCATATCCAGAGTAGGTATGGACGATATACCATTTTTGTGCCATCTGAGGACCTTCTTTCATCTCCTGCCGTTCTGTGACTAGCTGCTGAGGACTCGTTTGATCACTGTGGAAAGCCCCATGTCTACGATCCCTAAAAAGAAGGCCACAATCAAGACGATGACCAAGACCACTACCGTTCCCGCTACCGTCTCCTTGCGGGAAGGCCAGGTAACCCGCTTGAGTTCGAACCTGGTCTCTTTTATGAATTGAAAGATCTTTTGTACACTAGCGGCCATAGTATTCCCTTTCCTTAATTCGTGACTCAGGCTGAACAAGAAATTCAGAACAAACGAAGAACAAATAATGGCAGGCCAGGAGGGATTCGAACCCCCAGCCCCCGGATTTGGAGTCCGGTGCTCTAGCCGTTCGAGCTACTGGCCTTAATGTGTTTCGGTTTGAAGGCAGAGAAACCTTCCTTTTTACTTTGTAAAATCACCGAGTCTATCTTATTTCTCTATGAAGGGTATGCCTCTGGCAAAAACGGCAATATTTTTTAAAACTGAGCTTGTCCGGCTTGGTCTTTTTGTTTTTCGTAGTGGTGTAGTTCCTCCTCTTACACTCCGTGCAGGCAAGGGTAATTATTATCCGCATCTGTCTTCGCCCTTATTCCAAGATCTCGGTGACGACCCCTGCCCCGACCGTGCGGCCACCCTCTCT
>CAZMFG010000039.1:13287-17340 GCA_964565525.1 uncultured Thermodesulfobacteriota bacterium | reverse complement strand
GATTTCGGCTACAGCGCAAGCGATCTTCCAAATGGAGGAAAATTGATAGAAGTCTGATTGGGTAGTAAACAATAGTTTTAGCGTAAATTTAATTGCAAAAAAAATAAAGGAAGAGGCCGGCATTTGAATGCCGGCCTCCAATCAGACAAGTTTCAATTAAATTTTTTAACCTCGGCCCGTTTGGATCAAATTGAAGTGAGAGGTGTCAAAGTAAAGGAGATACACATGTCAGATGACCTTAAAGCTTTCGTCTCAGAAATTATCGCAAATGTTGAAAGGGTAATTGTCGGCAAACGGGAACAAATAGAATTGATGCTCGTGGGCATGTTGAGCCAAGGACATGTCCTGTTGGAAGATGTACCGGGCACGGGCAAGACCATGCTGGCCCACAGTATGGCCGTTAGTATGGGTATTGAATTCAAACGCTTGCAGTGCACACCTGATTTGCTCCCCACGGATATTACAGGTGTCCCTGTCTTTCTACCCCACGAAGGACGATTCGAGTTTCAACCGGGACCCGTATTTACTAATATCCTGCTGGCCGATGAAATCAATCGGGCTACACCGCGAACCCAGTCCGCCCTGTTGGAAGCCATGCAAGAAAGGCGGGTGACTATTGGGAACACAACCCATACGCTTTCTCGTCCTTTTTTGGTCTTGGCCACCCAAAACCCCATTGAATATGAGGGCACATTTCCTCTGCCCGAAGCGCAACTGGATCGATTTATCATGCGCATATCCATGGGTTATCCCGGGTTTGAAGACGAACGAAAGGTTGTCCAAAACCAACGTCAAGTACACCCTATTGAAGACCTCCAGCCGGTTGTCGATGGTCGGTCATTACCTGCGTTAGGCCGACAAGTGGCCGATGTTCATATTGATCCGTCTTTGGAAGATTACGCGCTGAAACTGGTCCACGCGACCCGTAAACACCCCGATTTATTACTGGGTGCGAGCCCGCGCGGCAGCATCGCCCTCTATAAGACGAGCCAGGCCTGGGCTGCCCTCAAAGGCAGGGACTACGTCATCCCCGATGATATGAAAAAGTTGGCCCCCTTGGTGTTGGCTCATAGGTTGTTGCTCAAGCCGGAAAGCCAATTGCGTGGTCATACGACACAATCCATTCTAACTGACATTTTATCTCAAACTGAGGTTGAATTGGGTGAAATGGCATGAATCCATTTTACATTTTTATTATCATTCTTTTTTTGCTGGCCGCGTTTTTGCGAATAGATTTCTTTTTCACTATTCTTTACTTAGTGACGGGTGTTTATATTATCTTGCGTGTATGGTCTGATCAAATCATAAAAAACCTCGGCATCCAAAGGGTTTTTACAAATCGTGCTTTTATTGGCGATAAGATCAAGGTAAGCCTTACAATCAAAAATGGCAGCCGCCTGCCCATACCGTGGCTGATGGTGAATGAAAGGAATCATTGGCATCTGGCCACCCCGTCATCTTTGCGTCAAGTGATCACCTTAAAAGGCAAAGAGACCCGTACGTTTACGTATATACTTCAAGCCAGGCAACGTGGTTATCATAAAGTTGGGCCGACAGATATACATACCGGCGATTTACTGGGAATGAGATCGATGATGGAACGGTTGGAAGTAGATTATTTAATTGTTTACCCTAAGATTTTACCCCTAGCGGAATTGGGATTACCCATGTATAGCCCTCAGACAATTCTGCCTATTTCTTTGCCTATCTTTGAAGACCCCGCCCGTATGACGGGCATTCGAGAATACCATTGGGGTGACAATCCCCGCTACATTCACTGGCCCGTCACTGCCCGCACTGGGCAGATTATGGTCAAACAGTTTCGCCCGGCTATTGCCCGTGAAACCACTATCTTCCTCAATCTCACCCGATCTGATTATTTTCGTCAGCATCGGGAATCTGCTCTTGAATTAGCTATCAGCGTAGCCGCTTCGCTAGCCTACCAAATCCTGACTCATGAAAAGCTCCCGGTCGGGTTTGATACTACGGCCATGGATCCACTTTCAGGGAACATCCAACATTTTCATCTCCCTACGGGTAAAGAACGAGGTCAATTGTTGCACATCCTGGAAGTTCTGGCCCGGGTTCAACCGGTTGAAAAAGGTGATTTTCTAAGTAACCTGAGGTATCAAGCCATCCAACAATCGTGGGGGACGACGATTGTGGTTATCACCGGTCAGGAGTCAGATGTCTTATCAAAAACCCTGCTCTGGTTGAAATCCAGGGGCTTTCATCCGGTCCTGGTGTTAATGGATCAGTATCCCAGGTCTGAACAGCCCTCCAGCCGGTTGGTTCCCTCATTTGAAATACGACAAGAAAAGGATATTGAGGCATGGGGGTTGAAATAATAGAACAAAATAAAGTAACCGAAGTACCTTATAATCCCTGGATGGACAGCCTCTTTGAACCGGTCTTGCTGACAGCCATGATTACTTGCTTGAGCCTTTCCCTGAAGAACCTGATCAAAGCCATCAATCCTTCCTGGAACGGAACTTATTTTCTGGCCGGAATGATTTTGGTGACAATCGAAGCCATTTACTCGTATCGAACCATCAGGCGGCATCGTCACATAAGAGATAAAAGGCTTCGTTTTCGCTTAGCCGAGTGGGGCATCATTCTTCTGGGCATGAAAGCATTAACCTATTTGAATAAATCCTGGAGCATGACGCTTGTTGATATACAACGGTGGGTTGCGGATCCACTGTGTTTTATTACGATGGAATTTGTAATTTACTCCTTTTTGGCATTTCTGATCTGGCATATAACCACGAGTACCATGAAAGCCTTTGATGCTTTATTTGATTCGTTTATGCGTACCTCAAAATCAATTGATCCCCCACAACCATTAATCCATCGCTTTTACTATGGCGGAATCATATTAGTTTTGATATCCGGGCTTGCACAATGGTTTTCTGGAACCGGCTTGGGTGACCTGATTGATTTTAGTCGCCCCAGTATAAAAGGAGTCTTCTTCAATGTCCTGGTATATTTTGTCCTGGGATTGGTTCTAGTCAGTTGGACCCATCTGAATCTGCATCGAGTAGAATGGCGTAAACAGAAGATCGATGTATCTCATCAACTAATAAAACGCTGGGCTCAATATGGTTTCACGGCCTTAGCTATTATTACCCTGACAGCTTTCTTTTTACCAACAGGGTTCACACTGGGATTGTTGACCAGCATCAAGTTATTGCTTCAGCATGGATTAAAGGGGATTATTTACTTTATAACATTTATCTGGGGTATCGTGTTTTTTTGTTTGAAGTGGTTGATGTCTCTTTTTCCTTTAGGAGAAGACATATTTCAGGAGGAATTCAAGAGCAGACCCAAGCTTCCCAAACATGGCAATATAGAGGCATCACCTTCGGAGATCTTGTCTTCATACATCTTTTGGATTATTATATTGGCTATTTTTGTATATTTACTTAGGACATATTTCAAGGACAACCCCGGACTACTTAAATGGATCAAAGCAATTCGATTCCGCTATGCATGGCTGGCGTGGTTGGGTAAATTTTGGCAATGGCTCAAGGGAGGCGTTCAATCAGCCATTGATTTGCTTCCCGGATTAGTAGTCTCGAGGTCTAAAAGGGGGGAGACACCAACTCGGTTAAAGCGACGATGGCCTCTCTTGAGTAAGCTGTCTGCCAAGGAGAAAATCCTCTACTACTATTTGAGTACTCTCAGGCGGGCGGAAAAATGCGGCTTGAATAGGCAAAAAGATCAGACGCCTAAAGAGTTTGCGTTTCGACTCAATCAAAACATTCCCGATATGGACAGGGAGATCGATTTGTTGACCGAAGCCTTTGTTCATGCTCGCTATAGTCGGGACGTCTTTGAAGATACACAGGCTTCTTTAGTAAAAAAAACTTGGCAGCAAATACGAAAGGTCTTACGGAAAAAGCAAAAACAGTTTGAATTATCCAAGTAATGCAAGAGGAAATCACATGGCATCATTATCATGATCAGGACAAAAAGTTGCCATTTCAATCCGGCGGTATGGATAATGCGGTCCATATGATGATTATCGGTGATTTGATCAATGATCTCGTT
>CAZMFG010000039.1:0-13187 GCA_964565525.1 uncultured Thermodesulfobacteriota bacterium | reverse complement strand
TGTTATATAGCTAACACAACAAAATCAGGTCTTTAACCTTAGCCGATTCTGTGGGCGAGAGAAAAATGAGAAAGCCCTGATAGAAAATGAGCTCCACACGGGAATGGTCATTTCTATCCGGGCTTTATTTTTTTAGTCAAAAGACTGCATAACTGGTTGAAACTAAAGAAGTTTAAAACCCAGATACTGGTGAGAGAAAAAAAAGACTATTTTCTATTTGTGGTGGTTGAAGACGACGAACAGTATATAGTGGCCTTTGACACGTAAGTGCCCAAAAAGGAGGATACAGTGAGTTATCTTCCGAAGACGATACAGGCTTCAATAAGGAGGGAGTTTTTAGAAAGGTGTGGGAGGAGCCCCCCTCTAAAATATAAAAAGAACGAGGGGAAACCTTCCAGCGTTCGCGAGAACATATAACTTAAAAAAGAAGGAGACGGGTATGAAAAAACAGAAGGTCGCAAAAAAGAAAAGGGTCACAAAAGGAAAAGGGAAGAAGAAATCACTATCTTTGGCGTTGATTATAGCCATAATCCTTATCCTGGGCGGGGGACTGCTGGCTTACCTCATCCAAACGAGTGGCGGTGTTGCGGTTCGAGATGTACGGGTCGTGGGTACAAACGGCAAACTGATAAGCGCCCTCCTCTATGTCCCGAAAGGGGTGAGTAAAGACAAACCCGCCCCGGGAATTGTAGCGATCCATGGGTATATCAACTCGCGCGAAACCCAGGACGGCTTTGCCATCGAGTTTGCCAGACGCGGATATGTCGTTCTAGCGTCCGACGAGTCCGGGCATGGCTTTTCCGATCCTCCGGCGTTCGCCAATGGCTTCGGCGGCATACCTGCGCTGGAATATCTGCGCTCCCTGGATTTTGTCGATAAAGACAACATCGGTATGGAAGGACATTCCATGGGTGGTTGGGCGATCTTAAAGGCCGCCGAGGCGAACCCTACCGGCTATCGATCAATAGTGCTCGAGGGATCTTCCACCGGCACATACGGGGCTCCGGAAGGAACTGCCACCTACCCGCGCAATATGCTGCTCGTCTTCGATAAATACGACGAGTTTTCCACCCTCATGTGGGGTTCCCCGATTGCGAGGAATATCGTTGACACAGACAAGCTGAAGAAGGCCTTTAACACAACCGAGACCGTGGAGGTGGGCAAGCTCTATGGCTCCATCGAGCAGGGCACCGCCAGAAAGCTGCTCATGCCGAATATGGAGCACCCGATGTTGCATTGGTCCACCGAGGCCATCGGCGCTGCCGTTGCCTGGATGCAGACTACCCTGAAGGGCGGCAAGGACATCCCGACCTCGAACCAGATCTGGCGTTGGAAAGAGATCGGCACGCTGATCGCATTGATCGGGATGATCATCCTGCTCTTCCCCATCGGCGGTTATTTGCTGCGGACCAACTACTTCAAGGAATTGAACGAGGCACCTGCCCCGCGAAAATCACTCTCCGGAGTGGGGTGGTGGATCGGAGCGGTTATAACCATCCTGTTGCCGATCCCCCTGTATATGTGGATGTGGAATTTCCATGGCACGGGAATAGCGAAACCCACGTTCCTGTTTCCACAACAGATCACCAGTACCATCGCATTCTGGGCAGTGAGTGTGGGCGCGATTTCGCTCATCCTCCTCCTGCTGTGGCATTTCCTCATCAATAAGAAAACAAAGGCCTCCTTTGCCAATTATGGACTCACGTGGAAAAATAGGGGGCTGCGATGGGGCAAGGTAGGAAAGTCATTCCTGTTGGCGCTCATTGTCGTAGTTGCGGCCTATCTCACCTTGGCCTTCTCAGCATGGGCATTTACGACCGATTACCGCATTTGGGTATTTGCCATCAAGCCGATGTCTACTCTTCATTTTGGGATATTCTTACGATACCTTATCCCCTTTGCCTTCTATTTCGTGATCATCGGCATGGTGCTGCACGGTGAGATGCGTCGCGATGCTACTGGCTGGAAAGAGATGGTGGTGAACATCATCCTCATGATCGGCGGCTATATCTTGTTCCTCTTGGTCCAGTACATCCCGCTCTTTTCCGGTGGCACAGCGGCGGTGACTACCCGATGGGCACCTCTCTACTCGATCGTGATGTTCCAGTTCCTGCCCATCTTTGCTATCGTGGCGCTGGTTTCGACCTATTTCTATCGTAAAACAGGCCACATATTTGTCGGCTCGTTTATCAATGCCATGCTGGTAACTTGGATCGTGGTGGCAGGTCAGGCGACCCACTTCCATTTCTAGAAGCACAGGTAAACGACTATACGTGTATTGGTTAACGGGGTTCGGGTGCTGGTTCTCATAAGTGGAACCAGCGCTCGAACCTCTTTTTTATCAAAATACATGCCGGGTTACTTCCCCCTGTATAAAAACATCAAGAATTATACTTTCGATCTGTAAAAATCGGATCTAGTATCTCTATCACGAAACTAACGGTGTTGAAATTAATCCTTGACAGAGAAGCCCCGTTTCTATATAGCTAGGAGACGATAAAATAGATCCATAGCCATCGCAGTGACTTTGGGCGAGAGAAAAAATGAGAAACCCTGATAGAGGATGAGCTCCTTACGAGAACGTTCATTTCTATCAGGGCTTTATTTTTTGATTTATTGTCTACAGAGGTGATCGAGGGCAAAGAAACTTTAAATTATTAATGTGAATATAGAGAAGTCTTCAATCGCAATAGCTGTTTATTTGGGTCGGAGGGTGTGAAGGCAACGATGAAGAGTATTGAACGGCCTGTGACGTAAGCACCACACAAAGGAGGATACAGTGAGTTATCTTCCTAAAACGACACAGGCCTCGATGAGGCGAAAGTTTTCAGAGGGCTGTGGGAGGAGCCCGCCGAAAAAAAACGAAGGAGAAACCACTCACGATTCAGTAAGGAATCATAATCTTAAAGGAGGTAGGTATGGAACAAAACGTTACAAAGAAGTTGGTAACTCGTTTGCTGGTTGTAGCCATTATACTTATCCTGGGAGGAGGGTTGCTGGCCCACCTCATCCAAACGAGCGGTGGTATTGAGGTTCGCGATGTACGGTTTATGGGTAATAACGGCCAACTGGTCAGCGCCCTGCTGTATATTCCAGAAGGAGCAAACAAGAAAAATCCTGCCCCGGGCATTGTGGCGACACATGGCTACATCAACTCGCGCGAAACGCAAGATGGCTTTGCCATCGAATTTGCGAGACGCGGTTATGTCGTGCTGGCACCCGACCAGTCCGGGCATGGCTTTTCCGATCCGCCGGCCTTTGCCAATGGTTTTGGCGGGTTGGACACATTACAATATCTGCGCACGCTGGATATCGTCGATAAAGACAATATCGGCCTTGAAGGACATTCTATGGGCGGATGGGCATCCGTAATCGCAGCTAATGCGAATCCGGATGGCTATCAATCAATAGTTCTTGAGGGTTCTTCTACCGGAACATTCTGTCCGCCAGGGACCGCCACCTTCCCACGCAATTTGTTGGTAGTATTCGATAAATACGATGAGTTTTCCAATCTCATGTGGGGAGTACCGATTGCGAGGGATGTGGTAAATTCCGACAAACTGAAGAAGGCTTTTGACACGACCGAAACCGTTGAGGTAGGCACGCTGTATGGTTCCATCGAGGAGGGCACCGCCAGAAAACTGCTTATGCCGAATATGGAACACCCTATGTTACATTGGTCCACCGAGGCCATCGGCGATGCCGTTGCATGGATGCAAACCACCCTCAAGGGGGGCAACACAATCCCGCCGTCCGACCAAATCTGGTACTGGAAAGAAATCGGTACCCTGATCGCCATGATCGGGATGATCATCCTGCTCTTCTCCATCGGCGGCTATTTGCTGCGGACCAACTACTTCAAGGAATTGAACGAGGCACCTGCCCCGCGAAAATCACTCTCCGGAGTGGGGTGGTGGATCGGGGCGATAATAATCATCCTGTTGCCGATCCCGGTTTATGTGTGGGCCTGGACTTTTAACGGCAAGGGCATTGCGAAGAAGAGCTTCCTCTTGCCGCAAGAGATCACCACGACAGTCATGTTCTGGGCAGTGGTTGTGGGCGTGATCGCGCTCGTCCTCCTCCTGCTGTGGCATGTACTTTCAAATCGAAAAAAAGGTGGATCTTTTGCCGCTTATGGATTCACGTGGGAAAACAAGGGGTTGCAATGGGGAACAATAGGAAAGTCATTCCTGTTGGCGCTCATTGTCGTAGTTGCGGCATACCTCACCCTCGCCTTTTCAGACTGGGCCTTTAAGACCGATTACCGCATTTGGGTATTCGCCATCAAACCGATGTCGCTGTTGCACTTCGGAATGGTCTTGCGATACCTTATTCCCTTTGTCTTTTATTTTCTGATCATCGGTCTGGTGCTGCACGGCGAGATGCGCCGCGACGCCGCCGGCTGGAAGGAGATGGTGGTAAATATCCTGCTGATGGTCGGCGCCTATGTCGTGTTCCTCCTGGGCCAATACATCCCCCTGTTCTCCGGTGGAACGTTGTTGCTTCCCGAGGCGCATCTGCCGACTATCTTGCTGATACAGTTCCTGCCGATCTTTACTATCGTGGCGCTGGTTTCGACGTATTTCTATCGCAAGACGGGTCACGTGTTTGTGGGCTCATTCATCAACGCGATGCTGGTAACCTGGATCATCGTGGCGGGCCAGGCGACGCATTATCACTTCTAGGAGAGCTACGGATAACCGCCCATAATCGTTGGGTAAAAAAGTGTGGGTGCTGGTCTAAATGTTGGAACCAGCACCCACACCTCGTTTTACGGAAATGCCACAGGACGAAGATAGAAAGGTCGTTATTTGTTCTTAATCATTGTTCTCTTGTGCTTTTTTCGCCTTCTCCATCAAACCCATCAAGCTCTCGACCTTCGGCTTGGGGGGAGTAAATATGCTGTTCAACTCGTCCTGAGTGTAATGTTCCTCCAGAAACGCCGCGATATCCATCTGCCCTTGCCAACACCCGGCGATAAATCTACAGGGCAGCATATCATTCTCAAAACGGCAGAACCGAAACGTGACCTCACCGCCCACCCTGGGACATCTGATGGTCTTGTCGTCGTATTGCTCAATCACTGTATACTCCTACACCGATGGAGACGCACTCACCGACTTTACCTATCAGAGGTTGTAAGTGCACCCTCACCAGGTACTATACCACCTCCGTGCCATAAAAATGCATAGTGCTGCGATTAGCCTTTGGGAATCTCAGGTAATTCAGCCTGCGCCTTTTTGATCTCCTTCTCGGGCCAGGCAAAATCTTGGAGCTTACCCGAAAGATAGGCATCATAGGCGGCCAGATCAAAGTGTCCGTGTCCGCTGTGGGCTATCAGGATTGTTTTTGCCTCACCGGATTCCTTGCACTTGAGGGCTTCATCAATAGCTACCCGCAGGGCGTGGCACGGCTCGGGACCGCTGACGATACCCTCTGTTCGGGCGAATTGTATGCCTGCCTCGAAGACGGCGATTTGATGCACAGCGACGGCCTCAACCAGGCCCAAGTCATAGAGTTTACATATAATGGGCGCCATCCCATGATAGCGCAAACCCCCGGCATGGATAGGAGGCGGAATAAAAGTATGGCCCAAGGTATGCATCTTGGCTATGGGAGCCATCCCGGCGGTATCCCCATAATCATAGGCATAGAGCCCCCTGGTCATGGTCGGGCAGCTTTCGGGCTCAACACAGACAATGCGCAAATCCGGTTTCTCGCCGCTGAGCTTATCCCTGATCCAGGGGAGAAATTGACCGGCAAAGTTAGAGCCGCCGCCGACGCATCCCACAATGATATCGGGATAGGCATCCGCCATCTCCATCTGTTTCCTGGTCTCCTCCCCAACGATGGTCTGATGAAGCAAGACATGGTTGAGTACGCTCCCCAGAGAATAGTGGGTATCATCGCGAGTCATGGCATCCTCAACCGCCTCACTGATAGCCAGCCCCAGGCTGCCGGGGCAATCGGGCCACTTTTCCAGCATGTCTCTGCCTGCCTTCGTATCCTGACTGGGACTGGGGACGCACGTAGCCCCCCACGTCTCCATGAGGATGCGCCTATAGGGTTTTTGGTCATAGCTGATCCTGACCATATAGACCTTTAATTCGACGTCGAAAAAGGCGCACCCCATCGATAAGGCACTCCCCCATTGGCCGGCGCCGGTCTCGGTCGTGATCCGCTTGACGCCCTCTTTTTTATTATAATACGCCTGTGCGATTGCCGTATTGGGCTTGTGGCTCCCTGCCTGGCTTGTCCCCTCATATTTGTAGAAGATCTTGGCCGGGGTATCCAAAGCCTTCTCCAGCCGGTATGCTCGATGCAGTACCGTCGGCCTGTAGGTGCGGTAGACATCCTGTACCTCTTCAGGGATATCGATCCACCGCTCGGTGCTCACCTCCTGTTTAATAAGCTCCATGGGGAACAGGGGAGCAAGGTCTTCCGGACCCATGGGCTGTTTCGTCATGGGGTGCAGATACGGTAGCATCGGCTCCGGCATATCGGCGAGGACATTATACCATTGAGACGGCATGTCCTTCTGGTCGAGAAAAAACATTGATCTCTTCATTCCGCCCTCCTTTTTTTATGTTGGTCTTTGGTCCTTTCTGGGACCACTCACAGGTAACATTACATAGTGTACGTAACTAATCTCCTCTCTCTTCAACAGTTCTTTTCTCGAATAATCCATCCTCCTTTCTAAACTTTTTACGCAATAAGATAAGCTCCTACGACACCTAAAAAAGGAGCCGTGGACACCTCTCATGCCCATGGCCCTTGTAGCAACAAAAAAGCCGTGGGCGCCTGGGGAGCTGCCCACAGCCTCAGTCCCTCGTTAGGAGCTGGTCAGCGGACAGACTCCCTGCCCCACCACCAGCACCACCTTGCAATTGAACCGACTACGTGAGCCATCTCCCTTATAACCTCCGAGTCTCTATAACAAAACGCATAAAAGATGTCAAGAAAAAAACCGTTTCAAAAACTACCCTGAAGCATTTCCTTCCACATATCGGTCCTCCCCTTCCCGTAGACCCGTTCCCAGCCCTGGAGGATCAGATCAAGGGGGACATCACTAAAGGTGCCGTGGTGCCGCACATATTCTACGAATGTTCGACCCTCGGCATCGAGGGGAGGAAAGACGGCGTCATCCCGACCATTGAACTCCACCACCGGATAGCCGTGCTCCCGACATATTTCTTTATCAAAGGTGGGGGTCACCCGCACCCAGCGGTCCCCGAGCAACCACTCCACATAGCCGTGGAAGATGAAGAGGTTGGTCCCCATCATCTCCGCCACCCGCTCTGAGGTGAGGTAATTGCGAATATCGGCGAAGACCAATCGCGCAGGAATTCCTCCCGCCCGCGCCAGGGCGACCAGCAGGACCGCTTTTTGAACACAATAGCCGCTGCCCCGGCGCAGCGTCGTACTGGCCTTGTAGTGCTCCAGGAGGTGAAAGGGGACATAGAGGTTATACGGAACGGTATCCCTGACAAGATAAAAGAGCCGTTGCGCCCGCTCGTGCACATCCCGTGCGCCACTGATAGTCTGGGAGGTGAGATCTTTAATCTGAGGATGGTCGCAATCGATAGCCTCGGTGGGCTGGAGAAAGAGATCCATCGACTCATCCCTCCATCGTCTGCTTCAGCAGGGCCACCGCCTGGGGGAGGACCTCCCCTGTGCTCTCATAAAAACGCAGGTGGGCATACTGGTCAAGGGGGGTCTCCCCCTGGTTGACGATCACCAGCTTGGCCCCGGCCCTCAGGGCCTCAACGGGCATGTGGGCCGCTGGGGTGACCACCAGGCTGGAACCCGCCGCCACAAAGAGGTCGCACCGTTGGGAGTGGTCAAAGGATTCCTTGAGATCCTTCTCCGGCAGGGATTGTCCAAAATCCACTACGCTGGAGACCAAATCCCCACCACAGCTGCACTGGGACACCCCAGTAGCTTTATCCACTGTCTCCCCACAGCGCTGACACCTGAGCTTGGTGAGATTGCCATGGAGCTCTGCCAACAGCTCCGGGCGAATCCCCGATTTCAAATGGAGGTTGTCCACGTTCTGAGAGATCAGGAACTTCAGTTTCCCCATATCTTGGAGTTCCCTGATGGCATAGTGGCCGGGGTTTGGGTCCGCCTCGGACCAGGGTCGTTGCGCAGGGGGAGGGGGCAACCCCTTTTCCTTTCGCGTCCACACCCCGTCGGGCCCCCGGAAATCCGGCAACCCAGACTCCGTGCTTACCCCGGCCCCGGTGAAGACCACCAGATAGGCCGATTCATGAAGCCATTGGGCCAGTGTCTCGATTCGCTGTTCGATATCTTCCGGCATGGCCTTACTATACCCTGTATGCATTCTAACACAAGCGCCCCTGCAGTCCAACCTTCGGAGCAAAGAAATCCCTTGGCACGCATAAAAAGGTAACGGTATAATCTTTGTATGAGTGCAGAGGAGACTACAAGACCATGGAGCGAACGATGCGCAGATCAAAAATGATCCCCCTCGGCGAGATCGACCGGGAAGATACGACCTTCCTCATCACCTTTTTGCCGGATGTGGAGCCCCTGCTGGCCTCCCTCAAGCTGGTCGGCCTCGTGGAACCCCTCATCCTGCGGAAGCGAGGTGATGGAAGATACCAGATCGTCTGCGGCTTTAAGCGTGCCGAGGCCATGTGGCACCTCGCCATCGCCGAGACGCAGGCCGTCGTCTATCACCAGGGCGAGCTCGATGACCTCCAGGCCCTGCTGCTGACAATAGGGCACAATCTCACGCGCCGCCTCAACCTCGTGGAGAAGGCCCATGCCCTCCGTAAGCTCCTCGATTTCGGCATACCCGAACGGGAGGTGATAGACCGCTATCTCCCTCTGTTTGCTCTTCAGTCCAATGTCAGAATCTTAAAGCAGGTGATTGCCCTGGCGGGATTACCGCTGGGGCTGCAGGAACTCCTGGTATGGGAAGGGCTGTCCCTGTCTGCTTCGATCCACTTCCTGCAACTCGACAGGGAAGCGCAGGGGGCCATCCTCCCCCTCCTGGAGGCCTTGCGCCCAGGGGAGAACCGCGTCAAGGAGATTATTACCTTTTTGCGGGAGATCTCTTTGCGGGATGGGGTATCCGTCTCCTCTGTGCTCGCCGGCGAAGAGATAGGGAAGATCCTCGCCGATCAGGAAACCCCGCGCCCCCAGCGCATCGAGCGGCTGAGGAAAATCATCAAGACCATGAGATTTCCTTTGTTTACAGAGATGGAGGAGAAATTCGCTCAGTATAAACGATCCCTCTCCTTACCCCCTCAAATCTCCTTTCACCCTCCCCCCTTTTTCGAGGGCGAAGAGTTCAGGATGGAGCTTCGGTTCAAGGATTTTGCCACCTTCAAGAAGCTGACCGCCAAACTCCGTCAGATCGCCGAGGGTGAGGAAAAAGATAGGGATCCCCTCCGGGAGATCGGGCACAGCCGTTGATCTTTGAAAAGGCTTCTGTTATAGTAAGCCCCATCCTCAAAAGGAGCAGCATGAAAAATAGATGGAGAAGATAGGTGATCAGATAGCATCATGTACCGAGTGTGAGGAGTGCATGGAGTCATGCCCCACCTACCAGATCACCGGTGAAAGACTCTTTTCTCCCATGCACCGATTGCAGACGGTGCGAGCGGTGTTGGAAGACGGGACGGTCTCCGAGCAGATGGTAGAAAGCCTCTACAACTGCCCGAAGTGTATGGCATGTGAAACTGTGTGCCCTGTGGATATAAAGATTACCCAGGTAGTGGACGCCGGCAGGCGTATGCTGGTGCAGAAGGGATTAGGCCCGTTGGAGCGGGGAAAGAAGATTATCGAGGGAATCCTCAAAAAGGGGAATGCCGTCAATGGGGATCCGGGCAAGCGACTGGACTGGCTCCCCGAGGCCTTCCCTCGCCGGGAATCGGAAACGCTCCTTTTCCTCGGCTGCCTCCCTTCTTATCTGGTAAAGGACGCCGCCAGCGCCTCCTATCTCGCATTGAAGCGTCTGGGAATCGACTATATGATCTTGGAGGACGAGGGTTGCTGCGGCACCTACATCTACGAAGCGGGCGACATCGACCTGGCAGGGGAGTATTTTCAGAAAAATGTCGACAGATTTACGAGCCTGGGTATCAAGAAACTGATCGTCCCCTGCAACGGCTGTCTGAAGTGCTTCAAGTATTTTTATCCAGAGGTTTTGGGGGAATTCCCCTTTCAGGTCTCCCACGTAGTGGAGGTGATATATGATGCCGTGAAGAAGGACCCCTCGCTCTTGAATAAGGTGGAGAGGTCCCTCGTCTACCAAGATGCCTGTCGCCTTGCCAGAGGAGAGGGAATGACCGAGGAGCCCCGGGAGCTGCTCTCCTGGTGCGGGGCCGAGGTAAAGGATACTGAACTGAACAGGGAACAGACACCCTGCTGCGGTTCAGGCGGCGGGATCAGGTCGCTCTATCGTAACCTCTCAACAGAGATGGCCTCCCGGCTTTTGAAGATGGCGCCTGGGCACACGCTGGTAAGCACCTGTCCATTTTGCACGTTTCAGTTACGCTCTACTGCTCAGGACAAAGAGATCGATAAGGACGTAGTATATTTTTCAACGATCGTCCTCGATTCCTTAAAGAACTAATCGAGAGGATAGTATAGCTATGGCAAGAATCAAAGTCGGAGTTCTGGGTGCCACCGGGATGGTGGGACAGCGTTTTATCCAGCTCCTGGAGGGACATCCCTGGTTTGAGGTGGCAGAAGTTGCGGCCTCGGAGCGCAGTGCCGGTCGTCCCTACGCCGAGGTCATGCAGGGAAGGTGGAAGGTACAGGGGGATATCCCCGCTCGCGTGGCACAACTCACAATCAAGGAGTGCACCCCTGAGTTGGACTGTCGGCTCTGCTTTTCGGCCCTCGACTCCACTGTGGCCGGCCCGGTGGAGGAGGCCTTCGCCCAGGCGGGATATGTGGTGAGCAGCAATTCGCGCAACCACCGGATGGACCCCGATGTCCCCCTGTTGATCCCTGAGGTGAACGCCGACCATCTCGATATCATCCCCCAGCAGAGGACCCGCTGGGGATCGGACGGCTATATCATCACCAATCCCAACTGCGCTGCCATCGGTCTGGTCATGGCCCTCGCCCCGCTGCACAAGCGGTTCGGGTTGAACAAGGTCATCGTCACCACCCTCCAGGGTCTCAGCGGTGCGGGCTATCCTGGTGTGCCCTCGCTGGACGTCATCGACAACGTAGTCCCCTTTATCGGCGGCGAGGAGCCTAAGGTGGAATCAGAACCCCTCAAGATCCTCGGCAGCCTGGACGGAGGGAAGTTCGTCCCCGCCGACCTTACCATCAGCGCCTCCTGCACCAGGGTACATGTGCTGGACGGCCACCTGGAGAGCGTGAGCGTCGGCCTCAGCCACAAGACGTCACTCGATGATCTGATTGCATCCTGGGAGGAGTTCGACCCTCTGAGCGGCCACGGGCTCCCTTCGGCCCCCTCCCCTCCTCTCATATACAGGCAGGAGGATGACCGCCCTCAACCGCGCCGGGATCGGGACGAAGGAAAAGGGATGGCCTGTGTGGTGGGGAGGCTGAGAAAGTGCCCTATCCTCGATTACAAATTTTTTGTCCTCAGCCACAACACCATCCGGGGGGCGGCAGGGGCCGCCATCCTGAACGCTGAGTATCTGTACAAGAAAGGCCTGCTGTAAAGAATGGTTTCACCCAAAAGCGATAAAAAGGAACAGAGCGAAGAACCCACCTATGCCGAGCAGATCAAGGCCCTCTCGGAGATCAGCAAGGCCATCTCCTCCGACCACTACCTGGAGGATATCCTGGGACTCATCGTGACGGTCACCGCCAATGTCATGGGCTCCAAGATCTGCTCCCTCTGGCTGTTGGACGAGGCAACAATGGCCCTCTCGCTGGAGGCCACCCAGAGCATAAGCAAAGAATATCTCAAAGAGCGGGTCCTGCGCCTGGGTGAAGGGGTAGTGGGCGGGGTGGCTCAGGAGAAGAAGCCCATCAGGGTCTACAACGTCCTGGAAGACCCCCGATTTAAGGAAAAAGACCTGGCCCGCAAGGAGGGCCTCTGTTCCCTCTTGAGCGTCCCCATGGTGGTGCGGGGAAAGGTGAGCGGGGTTCTCAATTGCTATACCTCCTACCCACACCACTATACCGACACCGAAGAGGCCGTCCTCATCACCGTGGCCAATCAGGCGGCCATCTGTATCGATAATACCGAGCTGATGGTCAAGACCAAGGTGATCCAGGAGGAGCTGGAGACAAGGAAGTTGGTGGAGCGGGCCAAGGGTATCTTGATGAAGGAGTTCAAGCTTGACGAAGATGAGGCCTTCGGGCGCATCAGAAAAAAGAGCATGGATAGCCGCCGCTCCATGCGGGAGGTGGCCGAGGCCATCATCCTCGCCCACGAGATAGGACAGTAGTAAGTATCCCGCCGACAGCGGGATTGAACCCTTTTTCTAACGAACCCCCGTCTACTCAAAGGCAAAGTTTTTTTCACATTACTCGATGGGGGATGGGGACAGTAAGTGTTTAAGATCATCCTGATCAGTAGAGATGCTGAAAAGGGCCGTACCATAGTGGACGCGCTCTCTGCGCACAACTTCGTCTGTGAGCATATACCCCTCGATGAGACCGTGGACGAAGCGATTGCCGACAAGGCCCCTGACCTTGTTATGCTGGCCCTTGAAAACCCTACCACCGCATCTTCCATCATCGGCACCATACGGGAACTGAGGCGGGAGCGGCCTATCCCCATCATAGCCCTCGTACCCAAGGATGCCCTGGGGAAAAGCCGCGACATCCCGTTCGTTGTGGATGATTTCGTCATCGAACCGTGCGAAACCGCAGAAATAGCCCTCAGAATCGAAAAGGCCTTGAAGGAGACGTACGCGGTTGATAGCAAAGACCTCATCAGAAACGGAGCGTTGGTGATCGACCTCGCTCGACGGGAAGTGACGCTCGATGGTAAGACCCTCTCCCTCACCTTCACGGAATACGAACTCCTGACATTCCTCGCCGCCAACAGCGGCCGGGTCTTCACCCGCGAGGCCCTGCTCAATAAGATCTGGGGCTACGACTACTACGGCGGGGACAGGACAGTAGATGTCCACATCCGCAGACTCAGGGCGAAAATCGAGTGGGGCAAACACTCGTTTATCGAAACGGTAAGGGGAACGGGATACCGATTTAAGAAACCC
>CAZMFG010000038.1:15164-17673 GCA_964565525.1 uncultured Thermodesulfobacteriota bacterium | reverse complement strand
ACATCGTGCAATTCATGCCAGGGGAGTCCATGGATGGTGAGTTGTTCCATGAATGGGTCCGGGTCAAACTCCTCAACGTTGAACACCCCGGCCTTTTGCCATTGACCGGTGACAACCATCATGGCGCCGATCATGGCGGGTACCCCCGTGGTATAACTCACGGCCTGGGTGCCCGTTTCCCGATAGGCATCCTGGTGTTTACAATTATTATAGATATAATAGGTCGTCTCCTTATGATTCTTAATCCCTTTGATCCGGCAGCCGATCGAGGTCTCACCCGAATAGTGCTCGCCGAGCTCACCCGGATTAGGCAAGACCGCTTTGAGGAATTGGAGCGGTACGATCTCCTTGCCCTCGTACAGAACGGGTTTAATGCCGGCCATGCCGATATTTTGAATGACGCGTAAGTGAGTCAAATACTCCTGTCCGAAGGTCATCCAAAATCGAGCCCGTTTCAGCGTAGGGAAATGTTTCACCAGTGATTCCAATTCCTCATGGTACATGAGATACGATTCACGGGGTCCGATCCTCGGATAATTGAGCGGCATATGAATTTCGTGAGGTTCTGTTTCCACCCATCTCCTACCTTCCCAATATTTACCTCTTTGGGTCACCTCGCGAATGTTGATTTCCGGATTGAAATTGGTGGCAAACGGCCTCCCATGGTCGCCTGCATTACAATCGACGATATCCAGATAATGAATCTCGTCGAAATGATGTTTGGCGGCATAGGCGGTGAAGACCCCCGTTACCCCGGGATCGAAACCACACCCCAAAACGGCGGTGAGTCCCGCCTCTCTAAATCGGTCGTGATAAGCCCATTGCCACTGATATTCGAATTGAGCGACATCGGGTGGTTCATAATTCGCGGTATCCAAATAATGCACCCCTGTCTCAAGGCAGGCGTCCATGATGGTGAGATCCTGATAGGGCAGTGCCACATTGATTACCATGACGGGTTTAACGCGTGTAAATAATTGGACTAATTGTCGGAGGTCGTCGGCATCCACCTGAGCGGTTTTAATTGTATTGCCGCCAACGGTCTCAGCAATGCGATCACATTTCGATTTGGTGCGGCTCGCCAGGGTGATCTCGGTGAACACCTCTGGGACTTGGGCCACCTTATGGGCGACAACGGTTCCTACCCCTCCTGCCCCTATGATCAGTACCTTGGCCATCATCAATCAGTTTTTCCAGTGGTCTGAGAACCTTGTCCTGTGCTCGATGATCTGGATGATCAGATCGTACACTGCCGCGACTACTACCGTACCCCCTTCATACAGGTTAAAAAAGTGAAAGACCGGATTGACGGTTTTTGGGCTTCGATTCAAAAATTGGGGGGGGAAGAAATCCAGAGTATGGTAGCTTCATCGGAGCTGGCATTCTCCAGCCAATGCTCTCTTTCCGCCCAGATATAAAAACACTCCCCCTTCGTGAGTTTCAAGATTTCCTTGCCGAATCGGAGGCTTATCGTACCCTGAAGGACATACCCGAACTCTTCTCCTGCATGGGGTCTCTCTTTGGGGGTGGCCTGACCCTGACGCAGGGTAAGGAGGATAGGCTCGAGGCGCCGATTGGTCGAGCCTGGAACCATGAGCTCAAATCGCTCGATCCCTTCCTTTTCGATCGTCACCCGATCCTCTTGTCGGTAGACGATCTTTGCCTCAACGGTCCCCCGAAAGAACTCAGAGATGTCTTCGTCAAGGGCATCGAGGATTTGGACCAGACTGTCCAAGGAGATAGAGGTCAGGTCCCTTTCGATCTGAGAAATGAACCCCTTGGTCAAGTTGGCCCGCTCGGCGAGCTCCTCCTGAGTTAAATTGCTCAACTGCCTGAGATTTCGAATCCGTTCGCCGATCTTCATTCGCGTCGAGGAACACTATAGAAAGAAATTCGTTTAATAAAATAAACTAAGACCATTATAAACAGACCATAAAATTTGTCAAGCCTTTTAAAACCGAGGAGATATCGCGTGGTTTATCCCCTTATTGATTGCAATAATATTATTTTTTAATGTACAATGACCCTGGCTTTTCATAAGGTATGACGGAGCATCTCTCCGTGGATAGTTAGCCGTTGATAATCTATAGAGGTCTTCGAATCAAACAATGTCGAAAAGAAGCGTAGTATACAAAGATGCCGGCGTGGATATCGAGGCGGGGGAACGGTTCGTGCAATTGATAAAACCCCTGGCCCAGCGCACCTTCACCCCCGGGGTACGGGAAGCGATAGGGGGGTTTGCCGCCCTTTTCACCCCGGACCTCTCGGCCTACAGATCTCCGGTATTGGTCGCCGCCACCGATGGAGTGGGAACAAAATTGAAGGTGGCCTCGCTAATGGGGCGTTTCGACACCATCGGCATCGACTTGGTGGCCATGTGCGTCAATGACCTGGTGGTGACGGGGGCTACCCCCCTCTTCTTCCTCGATTACCTTGCCACCACCCACCTCGACCTCGAGCAGGGGGCTGAGATCATCAAGGGGGTATCCCAAGGATGTCTGGAAGCGGG
>CAZMFG010000038.1:5685-15064 GCA_964565525.1 uncultured Thermodesulfobacteriota bacterium | reverse complement strand
TCGAGCAGGGGGCTGAGATCATCAAGGGGGTATCCCAAGGATGTCTGGAAGCGGGGTGCGCCCTCGTGGGTGGGGAGACGGCAGAGATGCCCGGTTTTTATCACGAGGGGGATGTTGAGATGGCCGGTTTTGCCGTCGGGGTGGTGGATGAGGAAAAGATCGTCGACGGCTCCACCATCCTCCCCGGAGATACCATCATCGGCCTCGCCTCACGTGGCCTGCACAGCAACGGCTACTCGTTGGCCAGACGGCTCGTCTTAGAAGAGCTGAAAATGGACCTTGCCGATACGGTCGCCGGCTTGACGGTCTCGCTGGGGGAAGAACTCTTGCGACCGACGCGCATCTATGTCAAGACGCTCCTCTCCCTCATGCAGTCCTATCAGATTAAGGGTATGGCCCATATCACCGGCGGCGGGTTGCCGGGGAACATCATACGGATCCTTCCCCCTGGCAGCAAGGCGGTGATCGAAAAGGGGACGTGGGAGGTACCGCCCATCTTTGCGGTGATAGAAAGAGGAGGGGTCCCCCAGGAAGAGATGTGGAGGACCTTTAATAATGGAATTGGGATGGCCTTGGTGGTGGATCCTTCAGTAGCCGAGGAGGTCGCACACGAGGCCCGGCAGTTGGGTGAAGAGGCCTTTATGATCGGCGAGATAATCGCTGGAGAAGGGGTGGAGATTGTATCGGGTGAAGACAAAAAATAAGACCATGATTTCCTGGGAACAAAAAAGAGGGGGTTTTTCGTATAAAAACGTGGTGGAAATGCCGTGAGGGATGATTGCAGGGATTTAAACGGTAAAAAGATCCTCTTCGTTCGTCTGAGTTCCCTCGGAGATTTGATCCTCACCCTCCCCACCTTGAAGGCCATCAAGGACCGATATCCCCACGCCTACATAGCATGGCTGGTGCAGGAAGCCTTTCAAGACGTCCTCAGCGGCAACCCCTATCTCGATGAGATTATCCCGGTCGATCTCCTGTCGGTGACCGACAAATATGCCACCCCTACCACGTGGCTACGGGCCGGGGGCAGGTTGTTCCGCAATCTCACGAAGGCGTTCCGTATTTTTCGCGAGAGGAAATTCGACGTGGTCCTGGAATTCCAGGCCCTCTTTAAGAGCGCTATCTTCGCCTCATTGAACCGGGGGGCTGAGCGGTACGGCTTTAAAAACGGCCGGGAGCTGAGCCGACTCTTCTACAACCGTCCCATCTTTGTGCGGGATAAGACACACCATGCCGTTGAGAACTACCTGCAGTTCGCCCGCCATTTCGGCTGTTCGCCCCAAAAGGCCGAGTTCCTCATCTCTATACCGCCGGAGGATGAAGATTATATCGACAATCTCCTCCTCCGCGAGGGGATCAAGCCGGAGGATTTTGTCGTCTTTGTCAGCGCCACGGCCCGTTGGCACAGCAAGTTTTGGGATCAAGGGGCCTTTGCCCGACTCTGCGATGAATTGGCCCGCCGCTACGGCGCAAAACTCGTCTTCTCCGGCCTCCCCTCGGAGAGAGATTATCTGCAGGGGATCACAACACTCATGCAAGAGGACGCCCTTATCCTTGCGGGCAGGACCACTATTAAACAGTTTCTTGCCTTGATGAAACGTTCACGCCTCTACGTCGGGGTGGACAGCGGATCTATGCATGCCGCTGCCGCCTTTGGGGTACCGGTGGTTGCCCTCTTTGGTCCGTCCAACCCCCGCTGGATCGGACCCTATGGCCAAGAGCAGGGGATCGTCACGGTCGATCTGCCCTGTGCGCCCTGCAATAAACGTGAGTGTGCTGACAGAAGTTGTATGCTCAGCATAACCCCCGAAATGGTCTTGGAGAAGGTAAGAGAACTCGCCCTATAGGGTTTGACCCTGCGCCTGCGATCTTGTTCCCGAAAGCCTGTGATACTTGCGGAGGACTTTGTTGGCGTACTGAGTGGGCAATGGCATCCCCAGTTCTATCCTCTCACGTATATAGGTAGGTCCGAAGTTGTAGGCGGCAAGGGCCACCTTGAGATCCCGAAATTGTAGGATGAGTTGGGAGAGGTAGTAGAGGCCCAACCGGATGTTCACCTGGGGATCGTAAATGATCGCCTCCCTATCCCAGGCGATCCCTACCTCTTGGGCGAGGGCCTTTGCGACATGGGGACGCAGTTGCATCAAGCCTTTGGCCCCCTTGGGGGAGGTAGCCCTGCTGTAGAAAGAGCTCTCCACCATGATCAGGGCGAGCACTAATTGCGGATCGCACTCGTATTTCTGAGATTCGGCACAGATAAGCCCTGCCACTTGTGCCTCCTCTTGATCGGTGAGACCGGTCTGAAACTCTTGGATAAAACGATAGATCTCGCCCTTGATGGAGGGATCGAATTCCAAATACACGACATCCCAATAGCCTGTAGAAACCATTTTTCCCTGGCATCCCTCATACAGCATATAGGTTGCGGGGAAATAACAAACTAGTAAGATAAGGGGTAACGTAACGAGGAATTTAACTACGGACTTCCAAGGTAGGATCTTCTTGATGGAGAGGAGGTGTCTGCCTCGCGCTAAACATGAATCGACCAATAGAATCCTCCTTTACATGTACGTAATTCATGCGCTTAATATAATTTATTTGAAATAAAATGTCAAGGTTTTTATTGCTTGGAGTAGCGTATCATATTTTGAGTCCAGGGAAAAAAGGATACCACCTTAGTAGGGGAGCCGATCAGCGCTACGGCGGTATCTCGGGTAGCCAAAGGTTTAGATCAAGCAGTGGGGGCCTTTCATCGTATACCGTTGCAGCGTTGCTGGGCGCACAAGGTCCGCAATATCTTAGACTACGTGCATAGAGGGGATACCATGTACCCTCTCAGACTCCCAGCCTTCATTTTTGTTGTTGACTTACGTCCAATTAATTGATATTTTTTATCACGGTGTAGGGTGAGGGATATGATGAGTGCAAAGAGGTTATTTCTTTGTCTGCTCCTGTGGGGGATGGTGGTGTGTCCCATCGTCCATGCCCAGGAGACCGACGTTTCAGTTCTTAAAGAAAAGATCCTCAACCTTCAAAATATGTACCCCCTCGGCATTCGGGCCCTTATTGCCTGCTCCAAGGTGACGGATTATGGGTCCTATGACCCCTTGCCCGACAACAAGGTGAAGGCCGGAGACGTTATCTTTTTTTATTTTGAACCCCAAAATCCCTCCACCAATAAGGGAGAAGAGAAATATGAGATTTGGCTCACCCTGGATACGGTCATTCTCAGCGAGCAGCAACAAGAGGTATTCAAGAAAGAGAACGCCGTCGAGATGCATTACCAAACCAGTTCACCCCGTCTCGACATCTACGGAGTTTATCAACTGACCTTCGCCGAAGTTCCCCCAGGGAATTATATCTTCAAGGCGATCTTGCACGATAAGATAAAAGGTGAGTCAACCTCAGCGACATGGGCCTTTGAGATGATGAAGTGACAATTTTTGTCCACAACAGGGACGCGGTAGGGCGTGCTGGAACTGCGATATCATTCATTCTCTCCCCCCTCTTCTTTTAAACCCCTGTTTTAAAAGGAAATCTATGCTTCTCGCTTTTATTGTCCTTTTTGCTGAAAATTGGCACCCAAAATGCTTTATTAAGGTACTAGAGTTTGGTTGAGTGGAGATAACCTTGAGCGACGAGCAAGAGGCACGGTATAAGGTTGTCTTTTTAGGGCCGGTTCAGAACGACCTCGCCAATGTGAACAAGTTGGCAGAAGGGCTGAAGGACCGCTTTAAGCTCACCGACGAGGCCGTTACCAGGCTGATGCGGATGGCCCCCATCGCGATCAAGAAAGGGGCCACCTTCTCAGAGGCCCAGAAATACAAAGAGTTTCTGGAGGCCATCGGGGCCAAGGTGCAGATAGAGGCTGTTGAGGAGGTACAAGAAGAACCGCAGCAAACAGGGGAATCTCCCCCGCCTCTTGATGGAGAACCCCAGGCCGCAGCAGGTAACGAGGAAACCGCTCCTTTTTCCCTTGAGACGGCTTTCCCCCAGCGCGAGGAGCCACAAGCAGAAGGCGAAGATTCCTCCCCGCTCGATCGAGAGCCTCAGATTATCCCTGTTAAGACAAAAGCTCCCCCTTCGTCAGCGGAGTCAACTATATCGTCTTCAACGAAGGCAAAGGCGGGGGCACAAATGGTCACCTGTCCGCAGTGTGGGTATGTGCAGGAGCAGACGGATGAGTGCATCAAGTGCGGCGTGGTCATCTCCAAATTTCTCAAATATCTTGAAGCAGTCAAACCGGTGGAAGGTGAAGGTGCTTCCCCTGCTGCAGTCGCCTCCCCTGGTGCTGTCGCTTCCCCTGCGGCAGAGGGCCCCCAGGCTCAAAGAGACATCGGCATCCCCCTTGAGGAAGCGTCAGGTTCCACCCCGTGGGAAGATATTGCCAGCCTTGGTTTTTTCACCGCCTTTTTCAGGACCGCGCAAGAGGTCTTCAACACCCCCGATATTTTCTTTCGAAGAATGCCTGTAAACCATGGGATACTCAACCCCCTTCTCTATGGAATCATTGCAGGTTATATAGGGGCACTTATAACCTCGTTTTGGCAATATGCTTTTAGTGGCATGTTTGGTGGAGGCCTCAATTTTTCTGCTGTTTCATCGGTTATTTTTCACGCTTTTATTCTCCCTATTCTCATTATTATTATCCTCTTTGTGGGCAGTATAATAATTCATATTTCAGTCATGATATTCGGAGGAAAAAGGGGGTTTGAGGCCACTTTTCGAGTGTTGTCATTTTCCAACAGTATCCAGTTAGTCTCTGTGGTGCCTCTGTTTGGCGCTCTCTATGCCCTTATCTTCTATCCGGTACTGATAGTAGTTGGCCTCAAGGAGACTCATCGGATCACGATGGGAAGATCAGCCTTGGCGGTATTTGTTTCTCTCATTATTGGGCTATTAATCATTGGTGGGATCGTTTTATTGCTTTTGATGACGATTTTCGCCACATTCATGGGTTCAATGATGCCTCAACAGCCATCCCCTGGCTTTTAACTATCATTGCAGAGCTATTTTGGAATTTTTGCTACTGTATTGTGGGTTATAGGATTGAGATGATTTTAGCCTGAGGTGTGCACCCTCGAGAGCCCCGTTTTCAACGATGACCCTTGATACGGGGAGTTTTTTAATTTAGTCTTCTAAGAGGTCAGGGAGGATATCGACAAGAAACTTTCTGTCGACTTCCCACACCCCCTTCATCAATTCCCTGACCTTTCCCCACGGAACGGTGGGATCCTTTATCTCTTGAGTCAAGCGCTGCAGGAGGGCCTTTTTCCCCTTTACCCTTAACAGCTCCTCCATGGTTTTTTGGACCTTGCGCATTTGTACAGTGGGGTCCTTTATCTGTTCTTCCAATTGCTCGATGAGTTCCTCGAGTCTCTCCTCTTCGCTTCTGACGCTGATGCCTTCCAAGGCCTGTTCGAGGGTAGCCTGGACCAACTCTAGGTCTTTTTTATCCTTTTCTAACTCGAGGAGCAGTCCTTCGATATCCTTTTCGCGCTTCCGCTCACCCACCTCCTTGGTTGCCTTGGTTGGCACCTGCGGAGGGGGTTCGGGTGGCACCTGCGGGGTTGCCTCTGGAGGTATCGCCGGGGGTGCTTCTGGAGTTGTCTGTTTATCCGCAGGTATAGCTTCCTTTTTACTTACGGTACTGATGAACTCCTCTTCACCTATTCCCGCTCCGTCCTCGCCGAGGAGATGAGACACCTCCAGGGCCTCGTCGAGTATGGTTCGCGCCCGCTCCAGGTCCATCTTGAAAACGGCCTTGCCCTTCCCCCTGATATCATGCTCCTCTTCCCACATCCGATCCCCGCGGCGCTTAGAACCTACCTCGTCAAACTTCATGAGGATGGGGGAGCCTTCGCCATAAATCGCCTTGAGGGTGGACCTCGCCGCTTGCTTCCATTCTTGAAACTTGGGATGTTGGTGGTCGATCCCCTCATGCTTCAGGGTGTCGATCTCATCCTTGAGCCTTTCGAGTTTCTGCCTGTCTTTTGCTCTCGCCATGCTCAGTGCTTAAAGGCCCTTTGGCCGGTGAAGACCATGGTGACCTGCGGATCTGCCTCGTTACAGGCCTCAATGGACTCGAAGTCCCGATCTGATCCCCCGGGGTGGACGATACCTGTTACCCCTTCTTTGATCCCGACATCCACCCCGTCGCGGAAGGGGAAGAAGGCATCGGAGATCATAGTGGCCCCTTTGATCCCTCCCCGTTCTTCTTTTACCTGCTGATCGATCTCTTCTTTTTGCGCGCCTTCCCTCTTCCCCGCTTCGATCTCTTGTTCCAATTGTTTGTACGGAATCCCGTATTGCCGGAAACAGAGGGCGTCGGCATACTTGGTATAGGCCTTGAAAACGGCGATCTCCGCCACCCCCACCCGATCCTGCTCACCGGTCCCGATGCCTACGGTGACCCCATTCTTTACATACAGTACGGAATTGGAGGTCACCCCCTGCTCCACGCACCAGCCAAAGAGCATGTCCTCGTATTCGGCATCGGTGGGGGGCCTGACGATCCGGTACTCCTTGTCGTGATGGAAGGCGACAGCCGGTTTGAAGTCCTCTGGGGACGCAATGGCATTGATAGGTGACTGCTGGACGATGATCCCCCCATCGCTGAGGGATTTGAAATCGACAAATCTGAGGGTCCGATACCGCTCCAAGCCCTCCATACGCCCTATTTTGATAATCCTGAGGTTCTTTCTCTTTTTTAAGATTTCCAGGGTCCCTTCTTCGTAGTCGGGGGCTACCACCACCTCCAGGTAGTTTTGGCTCATTAACTCGGCAGAAGCCTTGTCAATGGGGCGATTGAAGGCCGCGCATCCCCCAAAGGCGGCGATCCGATCGGCCATATTGGCCTTGTCGTAGGTCTCGGCGAGGGTCTCCCCGTACGCCACGCCGCAGGGGTTGTTGTGCTTCAGAATGGAGACCGCTGGTTTCTTGGTAAGGAATTTTATGATATTCAGGGCATTGTCGGCATCGGTCAGATTGGTCTTGCCCGGGTGTTTACCCGACTGCAGCATATCATCCTCGGTGATGGCACTGACCAGACCGTTGCCCGATTTGATGAACTGACACGCGCCCAGGACCAGATTCCCATTGACCAGCTCATAGAGGGCTGCTTCTTGACCGGGGTTCTCGCCATACCTGAGCCCCTTTTCAATGAGTTCCCCGTTCCCCTCATCGGGGATCTTCCAGGTACGTTTGCGATAGACGAGGGTTTGGTCTCCAAAGGTGATGGCCATGTCTTCGGGGAAGTGATCGTCCATGATGGTTCGATAGGCCTTCTTATAATCTTTCATATCGTTTCCTGTGCCTCCCTTTCATATCATAGCCTTTTTTTCCTTCCCCTCCCTCTGGTTATTGCTCAGCCCGATATTCTCCGGCAGCAACGCACATACACTCCCACCCTCGTTCCTCCCTCGGGGATGGTCCTGCCGTATGTGATCCCCTCGTGCGGCCATAAAGGTCGCCGCTGATTTGTCGCATTGTTGCCCTCAAAGATAGCACGGTATAAAAAGAAGCTCAAGGATATTCTGGCAGATTTTCCGCCCCGAAGACGCTGTGGAATAGTTTCCATGGCTTATAACTAATGCAGAGCAGTCAACCCGAGAGACGCCAGAAAAACAGATGCCCTCTTCCAACTGCCGGGTGAAAGGGGGAGGTTGAGTGGAATGAGGGGGTTCGAGAAAGGAGAGGGGAGGCGATTCTGCCTCCCCTCGCGGTTTTGAGTTCCACGCAGAAGCTTGTGACCATATTGTGCTACGATACCCCTCTTCGTCCACGGGAGCGAGGGGAGGTTTCGAACGGCCTTACTTTCCCTTCCCGCTGACGGCCTTCTTGAGAAAGGGTTCGAAGAGGTCGACGGGTATGGGGAAGAGGGTGGTCGAGTTGTTCTCCGCAGCCACCTCCCGTAAGGTCTGCAGGTATCGAAGCTGCAGGGCCACGGGATACTTCTCGATAATAGCAGCGGCCTCAGCAAGGCGCTGAGCAGCTTGAAACTCCCCCTCGGCGTTGATGACCTTGGCTCTTCGCTCCCGCTCAGCCTCGGCCTGTTTCGCCATGGCCCGCTGCATCTCTTGGGGAAGATCGATGTGTTTGATCTCCACCATGGATACCTTGATCCCCCAGATGTCGGTCTGCTTATCGAGGATGCTTTGGAGCTTAAGGTTTATCTTCTCCCGCGCCGCCAGGATTTCGTCCAGCTCCGCCTGACCCACGATGCTGCGCAAGGTGGTTTGGGCCAACTGACCGGTGGCGTAGAGATAATCCTCCACCTGGACCACCGCGTCTTGGGGTGACATCACCCTGAAGTAGATCACCGCGTTTACCTTGATGGAGACGTTGTCCTTTGTGATGACATCCTGCGGGGGGACATCCAGGACCACCGTCCTCAGGGTCATCCTCACCATCTTTTCTATTCCCGGAAAGATGAGAAAGAGCCCCGGTCCCCTGGCCCCCACAAGCCTCCCCAGCCTGAAGATGACGCCCCGCTCATATTCCTTGCAAATCTTGACGGCGGCGCTCAAAAAGAAAAAGACGATAATAGCTATCACTATCCACGTTGCCATAGTTCCCCTCCTTGTTTATATCTTTTTTACCTTTACTCCCATTCCCTCCATCTTTTCTATCTGTATCTTTGTCCCCGCCTTAATTGGCTCATCCGCCACCGCGCTCCAGAGTTCCCCCCGAATCTCCACGGTGCCTTCGGGCTTCAGATCGGTCGTGGCAATCCCTGTGGCACCGACCAAGCCTTCCTTTCCGGTGGTGGGGCGGCGGCGGTGGGCCCTCACAACCATGATAAGGGCGAAGAGGAAGAAGGCGGCGCTGATCAAAACCACGGGCAGGATGACCTTCGCAAAGGAAATGGTCAGAAATTCCGCCGGACTATCGATGAGCATGATGGACCCCAAGAGGAGGGAGACCACCCCCGCGACGGAGAGCATCCCGTAGCTGGTGATCTTGACCTCCGCGATAAAGAGGATGATTCCTAAGAGGATCAGGGCGATCCCCGCGTAGTTGATCGGGAGCATCTGAAGGGCAAAAAAGGACAGGATGAGGCAGATACCCCCGATGACCCCGGGGAGGATCACCCCGGGATTGGCGAGCTCAAAGAAGAGTCCGTAGATGCCCAACATGAGGAGAATATAGGCGATATTGGGATTCGATATGATGGAGAGGAGTTGGTGCCGAAAGGACATCTTGAGCGGTTTTACGTCGAGGCCCTTGACCATGAGGGTAACCATCGCGCCGGAAGCAAGTTCTATACGCCTCCCGTCGATCCTGCTCACGAGGTCCTCCAGGCTGGGGGATACCAAGTCGATGACGTCCAGTTGCAGGGCCTCATCCTCTTTCACCGACACGCTTTCCCTGACGGCCT
>CAZMFG010000038.1:0-5585 GCA_964565525.1 uncultured Thermodesulfobacteriota bacterium | reverse complement strand
TTTCTGCTATAAGGTATGCCATGCCGTATAATCGAACGGTGCGATATAGGGCAATCGTTGGATTGCTGCTCCTCAGCTTTGTGACCTCAGCGTTGGCATGCTCTCTCCTGCCGTGGAAGAGATCCCCTTCACCCTACACAAAAGAAGAATTGTCCAGATTATCGGACCAGGATATCTATGTCATCGACGGGGAAAAATACATCAAGGTCCCGACAGGGGACGATGCAAAAGGGAATGTACAATTTGAGTATGTTAAAGTGGACAGATATTTGGCGGGAGAGATCGAGCCGTTACCACTTGAAGCGAAACGGACGACAAGGGAAGAACCTCAAGGGGTAGCGAGCGAGGCAACAGAAGAGACGGGGGGCGCGGCGCATGGGCATGAGATGGCGGCCCAGAACGAAGAAGAGGGGACTCCTTCCGTTACCACCAGGCAACTCACCCATCCGTATCTTAAACGCAAGATAGCTATCCTTCCTTTTGAAGACCGTACCACCTTTACCTTTGAAAATTTCGGGGAGATCATCGCCGATAGATTGGCCACAGAGATGGAAACCAAGGTCTTCACCTCTCTGGTGGTTGATCGTGAGATGCTCAGGCTTACCCTCAACAAATTGGGCCTCACCCCTGCGGATCTCAAGAATCCTGCAAAGACGAAATTGCTGAACGAGGCATTAGGTATTCAGGGGATTATTAGGGGAACGGTGTATGGTCCTTATGTTACCACCGCAACTCCAGCCGACTATGAAAAGGTTTCTATGGCCATCATACGAATAGATGCGCAGTTCATCGATACTGCCCAGGGGCGCATTGTGAAGGAATTTGTCGCCACCAATTCCCTCGCCGGCAGTGAGGAATTTGGGGTGTTGAGTGAGGAGAAGGCCAAGTACAGGGCGGTCGATTTGGTCATAGATCAAATCATCGCCCAGGTCGTCGATGAGATACAGGGTATGGATTGGCTTACCCGCGTTGCCTTGGTTGAAGGGAATACGGTCTATCTCAATGCGGGTTATCTGACAGGTCTTAAGCAGGGTGATCTCTTAACGGTGTATTCGGCCGGAGATCCCGGAGGGACAAAGCCCATAGGGAGGGTTAAGGTGTCCAAGCTGTTTGGCGTCGATGCGTCCGTAGCCCGGGTGATAGAGGGGAGGGTTCAGGTCAACGCCGTGGTCAAACCACGTCCTCACAGTTAACGCACGCCTGAGGAGGGTAAGCGGAACAAGGAAAAGGAGGGAGGAGGGATGGACGAGATGTTTGAAAAAGGGGACTTCGCTGTTTATCCCGGTCATGGGGTGGGGGCCATCGAGGGCATTGAGAGTATGGAGATGGGAGGGAGGGTGCAAGATTTCTATGTGCTCAGCATCCTCGACTCACAAATGACCATTAAGGTTCCGAAGGCAAGCGCCTCTACCACCGGCATGAGAGAGGTGATTGGACCGGAAAAGATTCCAGAGGTCTACGAAATCTTGAAGAGCACGAAGATTCCTAACAATCATCAACCGTGGAATCAGAGATACCGCGGCTATATGGAAAGGATTCAGAGCGGCTCTATATTTGAGTTGGCCAAGGTATTCCGTGAGCTCTATTCCCTGCAAAACGAGAAAGGGCTCTCCTTCGGCGAGAGAAAATTGATGGATACGGCCAAGAAGCTCCTCATTAAAGAGTTGGCCGTCTCGAAAGAAGCTGAAGAGGCGGATGTGGGGAAGGAAATACAGGGTATTTTAACGTAAGTAAAAAAGGGCCTTATCATATTTTTTTTCTTTTATTGTCACCCGCTCCTTTTACCTGAGGGGAGAGGGGGGGGTGTTGTTTCCTTCCGTATTTATCCCGCCTGAGTGAAACGTTTACATCAATCATCATACGGTACGATCAGGAGGTGTCATATGGGACGGGTAGGTTTAAGCATCGTGCGCATATCCTTGTTTGCCTTTTGTTTCCTCGCGGGAATATACGTGGGTCCGGAGTTCATGGATTCCCCTTATGCTTCCCTGTGGGGGGGGATCAGTGGAGGGCTGATCGCCGCTGCCATCATCTTGGTGGAGATCGGCATCAAGCGGGCCTCGGGCAAAGGCATAGTCAGTGCGCTCATCGGACTGGTGATTGCGTTCTTCGTTACCTATCTTACCACCATGATTTCCGTCCCTGCTGCCTGGAGACAATCGAATCTCTACCCCCTCATCTATGTCCTGACGGGATATCTGGGGATCATGATTGGGGTGTGGAAGGGGAAGGAATTTAACCCGGCCAACTGGAAGATCCTCAGCAAGACGGGCCCCCATGGCGAGATACCCAAGATCCTCGATACCAGTGTCGTCATCGATGGGAGGATTGCCGACGTCTGTGAAACGGGATTTCTCGAGGGGCCCTTCATTATCCCCCAGTTCATCCTGCGCGAATTGCAGCATATCGCTGATTCCTCCGATCCCTTGAAGAGGAATCGGGGGAGGAGGGGGCTTGATATCCTCAACCGAATACAAAAGCAGAGCGACCTGGAGGTGAGGATAACGGATCACGATTTCCCGAAATTGCAGGAGGTCGATGCCAAGCTGGTTGAACTAGCCAAGCGAATCAACGGGAAGATCATTACCAACGACTTCAACCTGAACAAGGTGGCCGAGCTGCAAGGGTTGATGGTCTTGAACATCAACCAGTTGAGCAACGCCCTGAAACCCGTCGTCCTCCCCGGAGAGGCCATCCATGTCCAGATCCTCAAGGAGGGGAAGGAACACGGTCAGGGGGTAGCCTATTTAGATGACGGCACGATGGTCGTGGTGGATGAGGGGAAAAAGATCATCGGCAAGGAACTCGACGTCGTGGTCACCAGCGTGCTGCAGACCACGGCGGGGAGGATGATCTTCGCCCGCGCGAGGGATGAGGAGGCCGTCTCCGAAAGGCCGACGTCGCGGGGGGGGAAGGCGCATGGGTAGGAATAATTATCGGATAGGGATGGGGTATGACGTACACCCGTTTGTCGAGGGGCGTCCTTTAATCTTGGGGGGGATAACCATCCCCCATCACCAGGGGCTCGCAGGGCACTCGGACGCCGATTGCCTTGCCCATGCGATCTGCGACGCCCTCTTGGGCGCCGTCTCCGAGGGGGACCTCGGCAGGCACTTCCCCGACACTGATCCTCAGTATAAGGATGTGGAGAGCCTGCTTCTTTTGAAGAAGGTGAATGAGAGGGTGGAACAGAAGGGTTTTAGGATAGTCAACATTGATGCCACCATCGTGGCGCAGGCACCGAGGCTGGTACCTTTTCTCCCCCACATGGAGGATAGGCTTGCTACAACCATGGGGGTCGAAAAAGAGCGGGTGAATGTCAAGGCGACCACGACCGAGGGTTTGGGCTTTACGGGCAGGGGCGAGGGGATCGCCGCCTATGCCGTGGCCCTCGTGGAGGGGAGATGAAGGAGGGGGTGCGAGTCCGGTTTGCCCCGAGCCCGACGGGGTTGTTGCACATCGGTAATGCCCGAACCGCCCTCTATAATAAGCTCTTTGCCCTGAAAAACGACGGGTCCTTCATCCTCAGGATCGAGGACACCGATGTTGCCCGTCTCGATCCCGCTGCCGAGGCCGGCATCATGGAGGACCTGCGCTGGCTGGGGTTGGGGTGGGATGAGGGCCCCGATGCGGGAGGGGAGTATGGGCCCTACCGTCAGTCCGAACGAACGGATATATATCAGGAGTACGTCCAGAGGCTCCTGCAGGGAGAGCGGGCCTATCGCTGCTATTGCACGCCCGAAGAGTTGACCCAGATGCGCGAGGAGTTGCTGGCCAAGGGGGAGCGGCCACGCTACCTCGGCACGTGCCGAGGGCTCTCACCCCAGCAGGCCCGGGAACTGGAGAAAGAGGGAAGAAAGCCCTCCTTGCGCTTTGTGGTCCCTGAAGGGGCCACGATGGTACAAGACATCATTCACGGGAAAAAGGTCTTCACGAACAATCTTCTCGAGGATTTCGTCATCATGCGCTCCGACGGCAGACCGGCCTATAACTTCGCCGCCGTGGTCGATGACGCCGTGATGGCGATCACCCACGTGATCCGCGGGGAGGACCACCTCCCCAACACCCCCCGGCAGATCCTCCTCTACGAGGCCCTCGGGTTCACCCCTCCTTGCTTCGCTCACCACCCCCTTATGGTGGCCCCTGAGGGGGAGCGGCTGAGCAAGCGGTATGGCGCGACTTCAGTACAAGCCTATCGGGCAGAGGGGTTTCTCCCCGAGGCCGTGGCCAATTACCTCGCCCTCCTTGGCGGGGGATTATCGGGTGGCGAGGAGATCATTGCGTGGGAAGAGATGGTCGAGAGGTTCTCCTTGGAGGGGATTGCGAAAAGCCCCGCGACATTCGACGTAGGGAAGCTGCGCTGGGTGAACCGGGGGCATCTGCGCACTATGTCTGGTGAGGAGATCCTCGGGCATGCTCGTCCGTTCATCCAGGACCTCCCCCTCAAGGGAGTGAGCGATGAATGGCTGGCGCGGGTCATGGATACAATCAAAGACAATGTGGAGACCCTGGCAGAGATCAAGGAGTATCTCCCCATCTTTCTGTCCGGGGAGTTTTCCGCCGATGACGAGGCCCGATCAGTCCTCGCTGAAGATGGGGCCCTCGAGGCGGTGAAGGCCCTGGAGGAAGTTGTGAAGGGCTTGGAAGAGGTGGAGGAGACGGATTTTCCTCAGATCGTCGCCGAGCTCAAAAAGCGGACCGGGCTCAAAGGAAAGGAGCTCTTTGCCCCCCTCAGGGCGGCCCTCACCGGCCGTGCCGAAGGGCCGGAGTTGCATAAGGTCATCCCCCTCTTGGGGAAGCGAATGATTTTGGAAAGATTGGCCCAGGCGTTGAAATAAGCAAAGCGAGGAAACAGCAATGGCTGTGCGCGTCTACAACACCATGACCAAAAAGAAGGAAGAGCTTATCCCCCTGCAGGAGGGGAAGATCGGGATGTATGCCTGCGGGGTCACGGTCTATGACCTCTGCCACATCGGCCACGCCCGCAGCGCCGTGGTCTTCGACGTGATCTATCGGTATCTCCGGCACAAGGGGTATGAGGTGACCTATGTGCGCAACTTCACCGATGTGGACGACAAAATCATCAAAAGGGCCCAAGAAGAAGGGGTGGGCACAGAGGAGATCGCCACGCGGTACATCGAGGAGTTTTATACCGATATGGGGGCCTTGGGATTATTGCTTCCCACCGTTGAACCCAAGGCCACCGAGCATATCGCCGAGATGATCGCCCTGGTAGAGCGACTTATAGAGAAGGGTCACGCCTACAAGGTAGGGGGGGACGTCTACTTTGCGGTGGAGAGCTTTCCCGAGTACGGGAAGCTCTCCAAGAGGACTCTCGATGAGATGCAGGCCGGGTCCCGCGTGGAGGTGGATGAACGAAAGCGCAACCCCCTCGATTTCGCCCTGTGGAAGGCGACCAAGCCCGGTGAGCCCTCATGGACATCCCCGTGGGGCCAGGGGAGACCCGGTTGGCACATCGAGTGCTCCGCCATGAGCCAAAAGTATCTGGGGGATACCCTGGACATCCACGGCGGCGGCAAGGATCTCATCTTCCCCCACCACGAGAACGAGATCGCCCAGGCCGA
>CAZMFG010000037.1:0-17932 GCA_964565525.1 uncultured Thermodesulfobacteriota bacterium | reverse complement strand
TTACTCTAAAAAATTTGGTTCCCCTTTAACGGGGAATCCTGCCTTTTCGAGGGCCTCTACTATCTTCGGTACATCGGTTTTTGTATCGTCGAAAGTAACGCAGGCGGTAGCGTTTTTTCTGTTAATTTCAACGTTCTCTACACCGTCCACTGATCTGAGGACAGAACCTATCCTCGCGACGACCGCGGGTCAGGAACTGCACGCTGGGACATTGAGGACGACGGTCCTTTCAATTCCTATGGCCTGATTGGCGGTACAGACCAACAGTACGAGGCTGAACAGCACCATATATGCAACTATATTGCTTCGTCTCATGAGCCCTCCCTTCTCATTAGTAACCTTCTCAACAATAGCGCTTCTTCCGCTTCTTGAGGTGTTGTTTATTGTAATATGTGCATACGAGGCTTTCAAGGTAGTTCTCTGTTTGTCTTACTGAAAAATTAAGGGCCGTCCGTAAGGACGGCCCTTCCTCGCAACTCAAAGGGGGAAAACACGGTACAGGCTATGGGGTTTTAGGGGGGTTCCTGAACCACAACGCTGGCTGGCACCAACGCAGGAGCTTATAGGCCCTGTTTTCCCCCGTCAATAATATAGCAAACGTATCATGCTTTGTAAATACCCTAAAATTTGAATCTGCTCCAGACCACGAGCGAAAAAGAACCGTTTTTTGGAGAAACGGCCCTCGAGCAAAAGATTTCTCCTTCCTTTGCCCCTGCAGATGGTATTTCTCTATCACTCAGGTTCCGTCCATAAAAAGCCCTTGACACCCCCTCAGGAACCTGATAAAGAAATCGCGGGCACAATGAGGTGTCCAGGAGCAGATGAGATGGAGGCGCCCAAAGGGACGCCTTTTTTATTGAATCTGAGGTGGGTTTACAAGAGAGTACTATGATTTCAACTGGTTACGCAATATTTTATAAAAACGAGAGGGAGGTGGTCGGATGAATTTAAAGAGGCCAAATGCAAGCGCAACAACGGGGACATTCAACCGTTCACGGACCGTTGTCCCTATGTCCGGGCTCTGCGCCGACTGTCTTGACGGGTGCAAGGGCGGTTGTGAGGTGTGGCTTGCCTCGTTTCGGGGGCGAGAGGTAATCTATCCAGGTCCTTTTGGTGCGATCACGGCAGGGGCGGACAAGGACTATCCGGTGGATTACTCCCACATCAATATCCAGGGGTACGCCGTCGGCGCTGAAGGGTTGCCCGATGGGGTAGAACCGAGTCCTGACACGGCCGTCTTCCCGGCCGTCGATACCGAGACGGAGTACGGATGGGAGAAAAAAGTGAAGTTGCGCGTACCCATCTTCACCGGTGCGCTGGGTTCAACCTTTATCGCCCAGAAGAACTGGGAGCATTTTGCCGTTGGGGCCGCCATCTCGGGGATCACCGCCGTCTGCGGCGAGAACGTATGCGGTATCGACCCTAAGCTGGAGTTGGACAGCAATGGGAAGGTCAAGCACTCGCCCGAGATGGATCGCCGTATCGAGACCTACCGACGGTTCTACGAGGGCTACGGTGAGATCCTCGTCCAGATGAATGTGGAGGATACGCGATTCGGCGTCGCGGAATATGTTTTGAACAAACATAAGCTCGAAACCATCGAGCTCAAATGGGGGCAGGGGGCCAAGTGCATCGGCGGTGAGATCAAGGTCAGGGAGCTCGAGCGGGCCCTCGAGCTCAAAAAGAGGGGGTATATCGTCACCCCTGATCCCACCAACCCTGAGGTCCAGAAGGCCTTCAAGGAAGGGGAGATCAAGGAGTTTGAGCGTCATTCTCGACTGGGCTTTGTAGATAAGGAGGGATTCCTGAAGGAGATCGAGCGGCTGCGAAAACTCGGATTTAAACGAATTACGCTCAAGACCGGTGCCTACTCCGCGGTGGAACTCGCCATGGCGCTGCGGTATGGTGCCGAGGCAAAGCTTGATCTCCTCACCATTGATGGTGCCCCTGGCGGCACGGGGATGAGTCCGTGGCCGATGATGAACGAGTGGGGTATCCCGTCATTCTACCTCCACTCCCTCGCCTATCAGTTCTGTGAGAAGCTCGCCAAGCGAAAAATCAGGATTCCCGACCTGGCCCTGGCCGGTGGATTCTCGGGCGAAGACGGAGTGTTCAAGGCCATCGCCATGGGGAGCCCTTATGTCAAGGCGGTCTGCATGGGTCGGGCCCTCATGATCCCCGGCATGGTGGGCAAAAACATCGGGCAGTGGCTGGCGGAGAATGACCTGCCGAAGGGCGTTGCCAAATACGGCAAGAGCGTTGAGGAGATCTTCGTTTCCTATGAAGAGCTCAAGGGAAAGTACGGGAATGAGATGAAGAACATACCTCTCGGCGCGATGGGTATCTATACCTTTTGTCAGAAGATCAGGGTTGGGCTCCAGCAGTTGATGGCGGGGAGCAGGAACTTTAAGCTCTCTCTCGTTTCCCGCAAGGACCTCATGGCCCTGACCGAGGAGGCGGCACGGATCTCCGGTATCCCCTACGTGATGGATGCCTATCGACATGAGGCGGAGCAGATCCTCGCCGAATAATACTCCCCCTCATGAGAGCAAAGGGCAAAAAGGCTTGACAGACGGTTTATAATTTGATATCTTTATAATCAAAGACACGAGGGAGTGTCATTGGAGCGACAAGGGCGTCTTATAAAGACGCCTTTTTTTGTCGACACCAAGGTCGAAGAAAGGACAGGCAGCTATGGATCAAAAAAAAGCTGGATCGCGGATAACGATCTTCTTTTGTCAGCGCATCGATGTGGACCAGGATGTCAACCGGCGCCCCCTGGAAAAAGAGCTCGGACCGCGGATCAGATTTTTCCCTGTGCCGTGCAGCGGGCGCATCGAGCCCCTGCACCTCCTGCGTGCACTGGAAGCCGGAGCCGATAAGGTCTATGTCGTGACTTGTCCCGAGGGGGCATGCCGCTACCGTGAGGGCAACATCCGTGCCAAGAAGCGTCTTGCCTATGCCCAGGGGCTTATTGAGGAGATCGGCCTGGCAAAGGGGCGTCTCGAGCTCATCCGTGTGCCTGCCGGGACGCAGACGACCATTGTTGAGCTGGCGCGGAAGCTCCTCGCGCAAGAAGCCATTGTCGGTCCGATGCCGCCGGATGAGCCAGGGCAGCAAAAGCAACGGAGACAAATATAGAGGAGAACGGAGATGATTACTGCAGAAAGAAAGCCTCTTGCCGAGATCAAGGAGCTGATTGCACCATACAGGAAAATTCTTATAGTCGGCTGCGGCAGCTGTGTTGCCGAGTGTGCAGCCGGCGGCGAAAAGGAGGTAGGACTCCTGGCCTCGGCCCTGCGCATGGATGCCCGCAGGGCGGGGCGTGATCTCGAAATCAAGGAGCTAACCCTCGACCGCCAGTGTGTCTACGAGTTTATCGACCAACTGACGGAGTTTATCGACCAGTATGAGGCAGTACTCTCTCTCGGCTGTGGTGCCGGCGTCCAGGCCGTGGCAGAGGTCTTCCCCAAGGCAATCGTTCTTCCTGCGTTGAACACCACCTTTGTCGGCGAAACAAAAGAAGCAGGCCTCTGGATCGAACGATGCCGCGGGTGCGGCGACTGCAAGCTCGGCTTCTTTGCCGCCGTCTGCCCCATAACAAATTGCGCCAAAGGACTTTTTAACGGCCCGTGCGGCGGTTCTCAAGAGGGCCGGTGTGAGGTCGATCCCGATACACCCTGTGCTTGGCAGCTCATCATTACCCGTCTGGAAGAAAGCGGCAGATTGGATTGTCTTGAAAAGATCTATCCCCCTGCCGATTGGTCCAGGCAGCAGGGCAGGGGTCCCCGGCGAATTATAAGGGAGGATCAGAAGCTATGAGGGGAGAAAGCCGGCTAAAAAAGGTCTTGCAACAAGGCTCTTTCGCCGTTACCGCAGAGTGCGGGCCGCCCAAGGGGGCTGAGCCGGAGGCCATACGAAAAAAGGGAAAAATACTCAAGGGCTTTGTCGATAGCGTCAATGTCACCGATAATCAGACAGGCGTTGTCCGGCTCTCCAGCCTCGCCGCCTGCATGCTCCTCTTGCAGGATGGCCTCGACCCGATACTCCAGATGACAACCCGCGACCGCAACCGTATCGCGCTCCAGTCCGATATACTCGGTGCATCCGCCTTGGGCATCCGCAACATTCTTGGTTTGAGCGGCGACCACCAGTCTTTCGGCAATCAACCCCAGGCCAAGGGCGTATTCGATATAGACTCGATGCAGCTCATCCAGGTTGTCCGTCAGATGCGAGACGCGGGTGTGATCCTCGGCGGGGAGCAACTCACCGAGCCGCCCGATCTCTTTATCGGTGCTGTCGAGAATCCCTTTGCCGATCCCCTTTCCTACCGGGTGCTCCGCCTGGAGAAAAAGGTTGTCGCCGGCGCCGAATTCATCCAGACGCAATCCATCTATAACCTCGCTCGCTTTCGGGAGTGGATGGGACAGGTCGTCGATCGCGGTATCCACGAACGGGTCCATATCCTGGGCGGCATTACTCCGTTGAAATCGGCCCGTATGGCGGAGTATATGAGGGATCGGGTGGCCGGCATGGATATACCCGATGAGATCATCACGCGGATGAAATCCGTACCAGGTGCGAAGCAGCGTGAGCATGGGATGGCGATTGCCGTGGAAGCCATGCAGGCCCTCAAAGAGATAAAGGGAGTTTACGGCGTCCACATCATGGCCATCGAGTGGGAAGAGGCGGTGCCGCAGCTTGTCGAAGAGGCCGGGCTAAGCCCAAGGCCCGACGTGTAAGCAAGATAGAGAGCAGATGCCCCCGAAATACCATATAAAAACCGCCGAGGTGCCCAGCCGCTTTCAGGCGATCACGCGATCAGGCGTCATCGCCTGGGAAGAGGGGTGCCTTAAGTGCAGTCGTTGTGTGAAGAAGGATTGTGTCTATCAGGTATACGAAAAGCGAGGCCTTGATGCTCGTCAGATGCTCGACTCGCTGGACACGGCCTGCAAAGACTGCTTCAGGTGCGTACAGGGGTGCCCCAATAGGCTTATCCAGAAGGGATTGAACCCCGAGTATAAGGCGCTGGGAGATCCTTACTGGACGCCGGAGATTATCTCCGCGCTCTGGTCTCAGGCCGAGAGTGGACGGATACCCGTGTCGGGTGCCGGGTACGGTGGGGTCTTTTCCGGTTCCGGCTTTGACGCTATGTGGACCGATATGTCGGAGATCGTACGACCGACACGGGATGGCATTCATGGACGGGAATATATCAGCACGAGTATCGATCTAGGCAGAAAGGTCATGGCCCTCGAATTCGATGCCGACGGGCGGATCGCCACCCCGATGCCGCCTCGCGTGGAGATACCCTTGCCGATCGTCTTCGATCTGCTGCCTTGGTCGCCGCCTGCTGGACAGATTACTCAGGCCTTTCTCGAGGCGGCGCAGGCACTCGGAACCTTTGTCCTCATGCGGCAGTCTGAGATGAATTCTGCCGTGGAAAGATACCTTTCCAATGTGATCCTTTATGCCGATGGCGATATGGAAGATTTGAATGATGAGTTGCTCAAGAACCTCTCGATCGTTGAAATCCCTGACGGGGATGATGTCATGGAGGTGCAAAGGCTGGTCAAGGAGAAGAACCGAAAGACGATTATTTCCATCAGGATGGAGTTGGGTCCTACTGTGTCCGAGCGTGCAGTCAAACTGACTCGTGACGGCGCTGAAATGCTTCATCTTGTCGCCGATGAATATGGCCGGGAAAAGGGCGAAAACCCGCTCTTTATCAAAGAGCGGATACGAGAGATACATGGTGTCTTGGTCGAGGAGGGCGTCAGAGACGAGGTGACCCTGATTGCTTCTGGTGGGATCGCCATGGCCGAGCATATGGCAAAGATCATCATCTGCGGGGCAGACTCACTGGGCGTCGACATCCCGCTTCTCGTGGCGATGGAGTGTAGGGTGTGCCGCCGCTGCCAAGAGGGCATAGCCTGTCCGGTGGAGCTTGAGGGTGTTGATCCAGTATGGGGCGCCGGGCGGATCAAAAATCTGGTGGCTGCGTGGCACAATCAACTTCTTGAGGTGTTGGGCGCCATGGGCATGCGCGAGGCACGCAGGCTGCGGGGGGAGATGGGCCGGGCCATGTTCTTTGAAGACCTGGAGAGAGAGGTCTTTGCACCTCTTGGCAGGAAGGTTTAGTCGATGGCCTTGAACAAAGATGGTGCTCTCTATCCGAAGCCTCGGCGAATGCCGAGCCGCTTCCGTAACGCCCTTGGCAGGCACCGGATTACCATCGCCGGTGCCTGCGATAACTGCGGACTCTGCCTAGCAATCTGCCCCTATGGGGTTTATAAAGCGGGCTCGAAACGGCCCACGGTCATTGCAGAACACCTCTGCCTTGGTCCCTCGTGCAGCGAGAATGAGTTTTACTGTGTCTCGAGATGCCCTGTCCAGGCGATCTCCCTCCAGCTTAACCCATCTTTTGAGCTCCTCGGTGATAAACGCTGGACCGCCGATTTGCTTGCCAGTACGTGGCATATGGCGGAGACCGGCGAGATTCCCTATCAGGGTCTCAATTATAAGACTGGCGATTCGGGTGGAGGATTCGATAGGATCCGATTCATCCTTCCGAAACAGAGCGACGCAGAGACACCGGATAAGGCAATCTCTACGGCCATCGAGTTGAACCGCTCGGGAGACAACCGGCCAGCAGTTGCCATCCCGCTGCCCCTCTATCTCGGCGGCATGTCCTTCGGCTCCGTCAGCATCGTCACCATGCTTGCGCGGGTACGTGCTGCGGCGGCACTCGGCACCTTCTGCTGCACCGGCGAAGGGGGTTACCCTGAAGAGCTTATCCCCTATGACGACCACGTTATTACCCAGGTCGCAACGGGCTTATTCGGCGTGCGGGAAGAGACGATAAAACGGGTTCGTATTGTAGAGTTCAAATATGCCCAAGGAGCAAAGCCGGGTCTCGGCGGTCATCTCCTCGGCGACAAGGTAACCCCGGCAGTCGCAGCCATGCGCGAGGCGGTTGCAGGGAGTGCCCTTTTTTCACCCTTTCCTTTTCACAGCGTCTATTCCGTCGAGGATCACAAGAAGCATGTTGACTGGATCAAGGAGGTAAACCATCAGGCCCTGGTGGCGGTCAAGGTATCGACGCCCACCGATGTCGATATGGTAGCTGTCGGAAGCTATTACGCCGGGGCGCATATCATTCAGCTTGACGGCAGTTACGGCGGCACCGGGGCGGCGCCGGACATCGCGAAAAAGAATATCGCCATGCCCATCGAGTACGCCATCCCAAAGGTTCATACCTTCCTCCAGGCCGAAGGGATCCGGGATAAGATCACCGTCATCGCCAGCGGCGGAATCCGCACGGCCTATGACATGGCAAAGGCCATTGCCCTCGGGGCCGACGGGGTATGCCTCGGCACGGCGGATCTGGTGGCCCTGGAATGTATCCGCTGCCACCACTGCGAATCGGGGCGCGGCTGTGCCCGCGGCATCGCAACCACCGACCCCGTGTTGACAAAGCTGATGGAGGTCGAGTGGGCCACCCAGCGTATCGTCAATATGTATCTGGCATGGCAACGTCAGCTCTTCGATATCCTCAAGCGCCTTGGCATGAAAAGCGTTACGGAGCTTGTCGGGCGCTTTGATCTCCTGGCACATCTGGATTATATAAAGCCCGAAGAGGTCGACGGAGAACTGGCGTGATGAGCAGGAAGGATTGGGGAATAAAAGAATAAGAGATTTGAACCAGTTGGATAATTGGACATGGAACAGAAGGAATTAGCACAAGCAATCATCGATGCCCGCCGGCACCTCCAGGAAGCCGAAAGACCGGTAAGACAAACGGAGATGCAGGTTGAGGAAGGCGGCTGCGGTGTCACGGGATTTGCCTGTAGCATTCCCGTGAGCGGCAGGCATATCTTTGCGCCTTCCATGCAGATGCACAACCGCGGCAACGGCAAAGGCGGGGGCCTCGCCGCCGTCGGTCTTGAGCCGGCAAAGATGGGGGTAGACCAGAAGACCCTCGACGAGGCATTTCTCCTCCAGGTAGCCCTGCTCGATGAGACGGTCCTTCCCGAGCTGGAGGCCCGCTTCATCAGGCCCCATTTCAAGGTTGCCCATGAGGCATTTCTGGAGACCGTCGATGACTTTCGTGACGTTCCCGGACTGGAGGTAAAACCGCCTGCGGTCAAACGCTACTTTGTCCGTGTAAAGCCTGAAGTCCTTGCTGCCTTTCGAAAGGAGCACAACCTGGAGATACTCCCTCTTGATAAGGCGGAAGAGGAGTTTATCTACCAGAATACCTACCAGCTCAACCTTGCCCTGTACAGCTCCCTGGGAGAGAAGAGGGCCTTTGTCCTTTCCCATGGGCGCAATATGATGATCCTCAAGATCGTCGGCTACGCGGAGCAGGTAGCCCAATACTATAAACTGGAGAATTTCGATGCCCATATCTGGATCGCCCACCAGCGCTATCCTACGAAGGGCCGCGTCTGGCATCCGGGGGGCGCCCATCCCTTCATCGGTCTCGATGAGGCCCTGGTGCACAACGGCGACTTTGCCAATTACTATTCGGTTTCGCAGTACCTGCGCCAGCGCAATATCTATCCCCTGTTTCTGACCGACACGGAGGTCTCTGTCCAGATCGTGGATCTCCTGAACAGGGTCTACGGCTACCCCCTCGAATATATCATCGAGGCCCTTGCCCCCACGGTGGAAATGGACTTCGACCACCTCCCCGAGGAAAAACGGCTCATCTACCGACAGATCCAGGCGACCCATATCCACGGCTCTCCCGACGGTCCCTGGTTCTTCATCATCGCCCGCACAGATGTGGGGAGCAAGCAGTTCCAACTGATCGGCATTACCGATACCTCCATGCTGAGACCTCAGGTCTTTGCGCTACAGAAAGGCGCAGTGGAGATCGGCCTTATCTGCTCGGAAAAGCAGGCCATCGATGCCACCCTCGAGAGCCTGGCCAGAGAGGACCCACGGTTCGGCACCATTGCCGACTCTTACTGGAATGCCCGCGGCGGCAGCTATGCGGACGGGGGGGCATTTATCTTTACCGTAAAAAAATCCTCCCCTGGCCAGATGGCGCTTGTCTGCACCGATAAGTTCGGCCGTGTGATCGATGTGCCGGCGCATCAGATTCCGCTCGATAGTCAGGCCAAGCTGCCTTTCAAAACTGTTGATGTTGATGCCCTGGGAGATATCGTGAAAGCCTTGTCTCGCGAGAACGTACACGAGCTCTTCACTGATTTGAAAAAGGCAATCCCACAGTGGGATTACGCACACATCGATCGCTTCCTGGATCTCCTTCTCCATCGCTCCGAAAAAGAGGACCTGAAGGCGCCGGCGATTGATTTGCTCACGCTTCTGCTTGATCAGCGTTATCCTTTGGGGAGCAAGAGGCGTCGCAGCGTCCTCCAGATGATCTCCCGAACGCTCGATTCGATTTTTAGAGGGGTTCCCCTGATCAACGGTAACGGGATGCGAGGGTATGGCCGCCGTATCGATTTCGCAAGCCGCAAGGCGCTTTGCGCACCCGAGGGGGGCGAACAGGTGCTTGTTTGCGACGCCGGCCAATTTCCCCCCGAAGGTGCGGATTCTCTTGCCGGCCTTATTGCTGAGGCCTATCGATCTGGCTGGAGATGGTTCATCTGCTTTGGGCAGCGGGGGCAGCGCTTCCTGGGATGCGGCTTGGGTCCTGCTACACAAGGTGTCCGCATCAATGCCTACGGCTCTTCAGGGGACTATCTTGCTTCCGGCATAGACGGTCTTGAGATATATTGCCACGGCAATGCACAGGACCAGATTGGGCAGATCATGAAGTCAGGCAAGCTGGTTATTTACGGCGATGTAGGACAGACCTTTATGTACGGCGCAAAAGGCGGGGAGGTCTATGTGCTGGGAAACGCAGCCGGGCGTCCCTTTATCAACGCCGTCGGAAGGCCGCGTGCCGTTATCAACGGCACGGCCCTTGATTTTCTCGCCGAGTCCTTTATGGCGGGAGATCCCCATCATGGCGGCGGCTTCATTATTCTCAACGGGCTTGTGATCGATGCTGATGGTACCGTGATTACTCCAGAGACGCCCTATCCGGGATCAAACCTCTTTTCTCTTGCCTCTGGCGGGGCCATCTTCGTGCGCGACCCTCATAACAAGATCGTTCCCGAGCAGCTCAACGGCGGGATGATCTCCCCTTTTACCGGCGAAGACTGGAAGCTCATCCTCCCCTACCTGCAGGAAAACGAGCGACTCTTCGGCATCTCCGTCGACTATCACCTCTTAACCGTCAATGGGAAGCGGAGGAAGCCCGGTGACGTCTACCGCACCATCAGCGCCGCCACGCAAGGCGTCCTTGCAGGCAGCGCCCTGGAGATGAACGAAGAGTGGGTGCAAGAGGACTGACTCCATGTTTCGGCTCAAGCAGTCAACTATGCCTATGTTTGATGTGTACTCGTTAGCAAGAAGGAATAGTTGTTAAGCATCGACCAGGGTTACAAATGTTTTAACTTCTGCAGAAGGACCCGCCTTATTTTCTTTACCATCTTATCATCCTCGATTTTTTGCCCATCTAGGTCCCGTACGTAGAAGACGTCCACGACTTGGTCAACCTTAGTGGCGATTCTGGCGCTATGAATATCCAGGTCGAGGGCAAAGAGTGTACGGGTAATGCGATAGAGAAGCCCTGCCTGATCATAGGCATACACTTCAATGACTGTAAAGAAATCCGATGCTTCATTGTCCACGACCACATCCGAGGAGCGTACTGCTTTTTTTAAACCGGCAGCATTAAGGGGTATTTTCTTATCACCGATGGAGGGCTCAAGCGACAATCTGCCAGCGAGTGCGTTGGCGAGATCCTCTTGGACTTTGACCCATTTTTCTTGCGCGAACAGACCGTCAAGCGGGTTGGTCGTACGTAAAACATCCACGGCAGTTCCATCCCGCCATGTATAGATGTCAGCAGAGAGTATGCTGATGTCATTGAGGGTGAGAATACCGACCATGTTGGCAAACAGGCCAGGCCTATCTTGAGCCACAATTGTTATCTCCCAGCAATTTCCTACTTCGTCATTTCTGGTTTCAAAAATGAAAACCTCCTTTTCCTTATCTTCGGATTTATTTTCGATGGTGTATAGCCCTATTTTTAAGCGATGCACCATGTTGAGATGCCGGACAATTTCCCGGGGACGTGTATTGAGCAAATAACGGGGCGGCATTTGTTCGAAAGAATCCTCAAGATCGTCATTGTATGTGCCAGCAGCGACTTGTTTACGGACTTCAGATTTGATGTGTTCAACCTTACGGGTGGCATCATGCGACGCCAACTCACCCCTCTCTAAAATATGGAGGATTTTGAAGACAAGGTCTCGTATCAAGTTGGCAATCCAATCATTCCAGGCCTTGGGGCCGGTCGCCCGTGAATCTGCCCAGGTAAGCAAATAAAGCATCTTCAATCGTTCAACACTTCCAATGATCCGTCCACACTGTACCATTACCTTTTCATCATTGAGATCACGACGGGTTGCGGTTTCTGCTAGCAGCAAATGATGACGGACGAGGAAACAAATCTCATCTATCCCTTCCTTGTCATAGTCGAATCGCTTCAGTATTCTCTTTGTAAGTACAGCACCTGCGTGTGCATGATTTCGCTTATACTTGCCGATATCATGAAAAAGACCCGCCAAGAACAATCTCTCGGGATGGGAGATCTCAGCGATAAGATTAGGGAGCAACTGGTCATCCTTTCTGGATAATTCCTTGAGATACTTAACGGTATATAATGAATGTATGCCAACAGGATAGATATGATAGGCATCAAACTCTACCCTGTTTCTGATCATCCCAAATTCAGGGATGAAGCTATCGAGAAGACCAACATCAATCATATGACTCAGGGTTTCAAACGTATAGTTCGATTGTGTCACAATCCTTACAAAAGAGCTTACGGTCGTTTCTGATTCTTTGAAAGAATCATCAACCAGGTACAAAAATTCTCGGGCCTGTCTCCGTGCCTCCGGAGAAAGGGGATAGCCAAGGCGTGCGCTCAATTCAAAGATGGTCATGAGTAAAGAGGGATTTTCCAGGATAGCGCGGGACGCATCAAAACCGAGCTCTCCTTGCTCAATTGAAAGTCCCCGAGGAATATCATGTATCTTCTTTATCTCTCGTATTTTCTTCGTTTCGGAAACAAGATCAGCGATGAAATAATGGGATAGGGTTTTAAGAGCAGCCATGGTGGCGTGCACGAGACCGTTAAACTGCTCTACGGCGAATGATGCCTTATGATCTCGCAATCCAAGTCGTGAAGCGATCTCTTCTTGATATGCGAAAGTCAGACGATCATTGCGACGGTGTGACAGAAGGTGCACATGGTTCCGTATATCCAAGAGGAAGTTTACGTGCTGTTGCAACTCTTGATATTCTTGATATGAAAGCCGTGCGCGAAACACGTGGTCATGGGTTTCCCGGGGGCCAAACGATGCCTTGGCCAGCCACAGCATGTGGTGATAATCCCGCAATCCACCAATGCCCTCTTTGAGGTCAGGTTCAAGGAGATACCTTGAATCGCCAAACGTGCCCAGTCGCTTTTTGTCTTGCCCGACCAACCACTGGCTCAGTGAGCGCGCTTTTTTTGATATGACTTTTTTGTACAACTTTTCAATGAGATCGAGATAGAGAGAATATTCCCCATCGATGAAACGTGCATCGAGCAGTGACGTAAGCACCTCAAAATCATTTTTGGCAATGCTGAGGCAATCCTTGATGGTGCGAGTCCCATGTCCTAAATCAAGGCCGAGATCCCAGAGGGGGAACAGCGTTTCCTCAATCAAGGTCTTGGCCTGCACCGGCACCTTTGTCTCGAACAGCACGAGGATGTCAATATCTGAATGGAGGCATAGTTCTCTTCGGCCATATCCACCCAATGCTACCAACGCAAAGGGGATCCCCTGCTGTTGCAGTGATCTCCTAAGGGGAATTTCTCGTAAGCTGTCTTGAAAATATTGATCGGTGAGGGCCGTATGTTCCTCGGGAAAAGATTTTGTATTCTGGCCGGTCGTAAAGAGATCGATAAGGTGCTGTCTCGAAGTTTTGAATTGCTCTGCCGGATATTCCACTCGTTCACCTGTTTTCTTTTGGTCATTATCTGCGGAGGTACTGTCATGACCAGACAGTACCTCCGCAGCACTATGGTTTTAGTCGTTTATTAGTTATATAGCCTCTTTGCCCGTTTCTCCGGTACGGATACGGATTACTTCCTCTATAGGGATGACAAAGATCTTGCCATCGCCGATCTTCCCTGTTCGTGCCTTCTCCCTGATAAGCGCGATGGCTTGCGGTACCAGTTTTGAATCTATGACAACTTCAATCTTGATCTTCGGGACAAAATCGACCTGGTACTCCGCTCCTCGGTAGACCTCCTTGTGCCCTCGTTGTCTCCCGAATCCTTTGACTTCGGTTACGGTCATGCCTTTGACGCCCAAGCGAGATAGGCCATCCTTCACCTCTTCCAGTTTGAATGGTTTTATAATAGCTTCGATTTTTTTCATGATCTTGCTCCTTTGTTGTTGTTATCGTTGTCATATTAAAAACTATAGCCGGTTTCGTTATGTTGACTGATATCAAGGCCTCTCTCTTCATCCTCCTCAGTAACCCGCAAACCGACGATCACATCGACTACTTTCAGGATGATCGAGGTCATGACAAAGGCAAAGGTCGCAGTGGCAATGACGGTAATAAACTGAATCCAGAGTTGGCCTGGATTTCCGAAGAAGAGGCCGTTGGCCCCATTCGGATTTATCAGCGTGCTGGCGAAGAGGCCGGTGGCCAAAGCGCCCCATGTTCCTCCCAATCCATGAATGCCGACCACATCGAGCGAGTCATCATACCCCAGTTTCGATTTTAACAAGATGCCGCCGTAACAAATGATACCGCCTAGGGCCCCAATGATGAGGGCCGCTAGCGGACCTACGAAGCCTGAGCCCGGGGTAATGGCGACGAGACCGGCCACGGCCCCGCTGGCCGCACCGAGGGTGGTTGGCTTACCCCGATGGATCCACTCCATGATTATCCAGGATAGGGCTGCTGCGGCAGAGGCGACATGGGTTACCACAAAGGCGTTGGCAGCGAGGCCATTAGCTGCCAAGGCACTGCCGGCATTAAAACCGAACCAGCCGAACCACAAGAGCCCGGCCCCGGTAACGGTCATGGGGAGATTATGAGGGATGAAGGCTGCGGTTCCATATCCGCGACGTTTGCCAATGATCAAGGCCGCGGCCAAGGCAGAGATGCCGGAACTAATGTGTACCACGGTCCCCCCGGCGAAGTCCAAGGCCCCCATCTTGGCCATCCAACCGCCAACGCCCCAGACCCAGTGAGCCAGGGGGTTGTAGACCAGGGTGGCCCAGAGGATGCTAAAGAGCATGAAGGCGCTGAACTTCACCCGCTCGGCAAAGGCGCCGGTAATCAAGGCCGGGGTGATAATGGCAAACATGCACTGAAAGACCATAAAGGCCATATGGGGGATGGTGGATCCATACGTAGCACTCGGCTCCATTCCGACGCCCTGAAGGCCCAGCCAGTTTAAGCCGCCGATGATGCCCCCATGGTCGGGACCGAATGCCGTGGAATATCCCCAGAGCACCCATTCCACGGTGATGATGCCCAAGAGAATGAAGCTCTGCATCAGGGTACCGAGGACGTTTTTGTTTCTGGCCATTCCCCCGTAGAACAAGGCGAGGCCCGGCGTCATGAGCATGACCAAAGCCGCTGAAAAAAGCACAAAAGCAGTATCCCCAGCATTCATTGTTTATCCTCCCTTCTTTCTCCGTTATGTATTGTTGCTGGGGTTATTTTTACTACTGGTTTGTTACGTGAGTATTACAGGGATGTTACGAACGTATTACATCATGGAAAATTTGTGTGGACGCATCGTCCGAAGATATCTATAAACGTTTTTACAATTTTTTGGGCAGGATGGTTATATCATCCTGCCCCAGGGAAGGAGGAAATAGAGGATGAGGATTTTTTCACCCTATTAATTTTCGATAGATACGTCTACTATATTCTGCCGGGCAACGGCAAACTCCTCATCTGCTTTTTTGACAAAGACGTGCATCAAGCCGAGTACCTGGTATTTTCCATTCTTGAGCGTGGCCGTGTCCCACTGGACCGAAAAATCGCTTTGGCGGTCTGAAGATTCACCTATCTTAATCCATGTCTCACCTTCTTTTTTACGATAGTACCAGGGATTGGTGGCCCTAAAAGGGGCTCCGGAGTACCCGAGCTCTATCAATTCCTTTTTTAAAAGTTCCTCGTCAAAGTTTTCCCTCAGGAGCACCTTTCCGGAAAAGGCTCGGATCGTCTCAGAGGGAACGATAAAATGTGGTCCCCAGTTTAAAGACATAGTGTACCTCCTTTAAAAATTTTTTTTGTCTTTTTTCTCAATGCCTTTTCTCTTGACATCAATCCGGCTTCTTTAATCGGTTGTAAATCACCGACAGCATCATTAACTGGATCTGATCGGGTTCTCTCTTGCGCACCCTCAGCCAATAGGTCATATTGCCGACGAAGTTCTGTTCCCATTCACTCATCTCATCGTTATGATTTGTGAGGTACGCGATCATTTCGCGTGCCTCTGGTATTACCTCCATGGTATTATCCCAGTGCGGATGTATTGTTTCTTTTCTCGTGAGCGTAAGGTCTCTCCCTCCTTGTGTCTGACAGACGTTCTATCGAATCGAGAAAGGACTGCATAAAGTTCCTGCATAGTTGGTGTACCACGGGGAGCTGAAGGCGGAGGGAGGACACGATACTCCGCCGTTTTGCTTCATCAACCTCGCTCCCTGAAAGCCACGACCGTACCATGTTTCCAGTTACCTCACAATGGAACTGAAAGGCGTAGGTGAGATCCCCGAACCGAAAGGCCTGATGGGGGTAATCCTGCGCAGTGGCAAGGAGTATCGCGCCTTTGGGGAGATCGAAGGCTTCGCTGTGCCATTGGAAGACCGGAAAGAGCGCGGGAAACGCCCCCAGAAAAGGATCACGTGCACCCTCTTCGGTTAACATGGCCTCATACCAGCCAATCTCCTCTTGAGGTCCCTGGTAGACCCTCCCTCCTAGACAATGGGCGATGAGTTGTGCGCCGAGGCATATCCCAATGGTCGAGTTCCCCTCCTCAATCCACCTGCGCACAAACGTCTTCTCCTCGGCAAGGAAGGGATGCAGATCATCATTATTGACGCTCATCGGCCCACCCATGAGGATGAGGAGGTGAAAGGATATCGGTTCGGGTATTGGCTCCCCTTTCCAGAGTTTCACCTCTTTCACCTCCCATCCCCGTTCCTTGAGGATCGTCTTCAGCAGCCCTGGCCCTTCGTCTGGGTGATGGATATATATCAGGGCCTTCACGACGCATTACAATCTGGGAAGATACTGTTGTATCTCATACTCCGTCACCTGGGCGCGGTAGGCGTCCCATTCCGCTTTTTTGTTTCTGATAAAGCTCTCAAAGGTGTGATCGCCCAGACATTCCCGTACGAGCTCGCTGTGTTCCATGATATCTACGGCCTCACCCAGACTTCCGGGCAACGTCCCGATACCTATTTTCAGCCGCTCTTCTTCCGACAGATGAAAGACATCCATTTCTACCGGTGTGGGCAGTTCATATTTCTTCTCGATACCCTTGAGCCCTGCCGCCAGCATCACGCTGAAGGTAAGATAGGGGTTGCAAGCGGGGTCAGGGCAGCGGAGCTCCGCCCGGGTGGCCTGCTCTTTGCCGGGTTTGTACTCGGGCACTCGCACCAAGGCAGAGCGGTTCCTGGTCCCCCAGGAGATATAGGCCGGCGCCTCATACCCGGGAACGAGCCTCTTGTAGGAGTTTACCCACTGGCAGGTCACCGCTGTTATCTCGGGGGCATGCCTCAGGAGGCCGGCGATGAATTGACGGCCTACAGCGGACAGGTGATAATGGTCCTTGGGATCAAAGAAGGCATTTTGCTTACCCTTGAACAGGGATTGGTGTACATGCATCCCGCTTCCATTCATGCCGAAGACGGGCTTTGGCATGAAGGTGGCGTACACCCCGTTCTCCAGGGCCACCTGTTTTACCACTGCCTTGTAGGTCATGACATTATCGGCCATGGAGAGGGCGTCGGTATATTTCATGTCTATCTCATGCTGGCTGAAGGCCACCTCATGATGACTGTACTCCACTGCTACTCCCATTTCTTCCAGTTGCAGCACCGTCTGCCGCCGCAGGTCCACGGCCATATCCAAGGTGGTCATATCGAAATAACCGCCCCGGTCAAGAAACTCCGTTCCTTCCGAATTTTTGAAATAGAAATACTCGAGTTCCGGACCGACATAGTAGGTAAAGCCCATGTCGCCCGCCTTTTTCACATTTCTTTTCAATACGTAACGGGGGTCACCTTCGAATGGTTCTCCTTCCGGTCGCAGGATATCGCAGAACATCCTGGCCACGCCGTACTCTTTGGGTCTCCAGGGCAGGATTCGGAAGGTCGCCGGATCGGGCATGGCGATCATGTCGCTTTCCTCGATGCGGACATATCCCTCAATGGAGGAGCCGTCAAACCCCATCCCCCCCTCGAGGGCATCGGGAAGTTCCTCAGCCGTGATGGCAAAGCTCTTCGTGAAACCCAGGATATCGATGAACCACAGCTTGATGAACTTTACCTTTTGCTCCTTTACCACGTTAAGCACGTACTCTTTTGCGTCTTTGGCACTCGGCATTGTTAAGACCTCCTTTACCGATATTTTCGGTTATTGCACCACCCTTATGTTACAGGAATATTACAAGATAAAGATTTTTCTGAAACTTGACATTTTGGCCCAAATGGTGATAATTTTTGATCGTTCCCAAAGCAGGGGGGGAGCTTATGCCAGGGGCTCACTCCATATCACCGATATCCCTTCACACAATGACGATGATCTATACCCATGTCCT